>JACOWC010000070.1 GCA_016177005.1 Methylocystis sp. | reverse complement strand
GCGCGTTCGTCATGCTGACAGTGAATCTCGACGAGTTCGCGCCCGATGGCGCGCAGCGCCTGCGCCGTCGCCGGCTGGTCGTTCACGAAGGCGCGGGTGCGGCCGTCCGCCGACTGCACGCGACGCAAGACCAGTTCGTCTTCGCTCGCGAGACCGAATTCGCGCGCGGCAAGATGCGCGGGATGGTCCAGGGGCGTATCGAAAACCGCCGTCACCTGTCCATGTTCGCAGCCGGCGCGCACCAGCGACGCGTCGCCGCGGCCGCCAAGCGCCAGGACGAAAGCGTCGAGCAGGATCGACTTACCCGCGCCGGTCTCGCCGGTGAGCGTCGTCAGACCCGGCGCGAACTCGAGGTCGAGCGCGTCGATCAGCACGATGTCGCGGATGGACAGACGAACCAGCATGAGGCCCTGCTCAAGCGCCCCCGGCGCGAGACGCGACGACTCAGCGGCCGCGACGCAGGAACGCGCCGGGATTATTTATGGAGAATTTCTTGGCCGATCTCGGCATCAACGACATCCGCGCTTTGCTCGGCGCAGCCGCCTTTATCGAGGCGCGTTTTCCATAAGACGGCTAAATCGCGTGCAGCGTCTTGCCGATCTTGGAAAGCCAGGAATCGGTGTGTTCGTGCGGCTCCAGACCGTCGCTCTTCAGCAAGGCGTGGGCGTCCTTATACCACTGCGAGTCCGGGTAATTATGCCCGAGGATGGCGGCGGCGGTCTGCGCCTCATTGGGAACGCCCATCGCGAGATAGGCTTCGGTGAGGCGATAGAGCGCCTCCTCGGTGTGACGCGTCGTCTGATATTTGCCGAGAACGTCGTGAAAACGATTGATCGCCGCAGGGTAATTCTTGCGAATGAGATAGAACCGTCCGACGTTCATCTCCTTGGCGGCGAGCTGGTCTCGCGTCACTTGAATTTTATATTTCGCGTCGTTCACATATTCCGATTTCGGAAATTTCTGGATGAGCAGGTTGAAAACTTCCAGCGCCTTCTCGGCCGGCTGCTGGTCGCGCATTACGTCGGGCACCTGATTGTAGAAGGACATGCCGGCGAGATAGTAGACGTAGGGCGTGTCGGGCGAATTCGGGTAAAGGCCGATGTAGCGCTGCGCCGACTGCACCGCATCGTCATATTTGGGCGCTTCGAACTGGGCGAACGTCGTCATCAAAAGGCCTTTGCGCGCCCAGTCCGACGATGGATAATGCTTCTCCAACTCGCCGAACTTTTTGGCCGCGCCCTCATAATCCCTGGCCTTCAGTCGCGCCAACCCGGCGTTGTAGAGATCGTCGGCCGGAATGTCCGGCGTGATCTCCGTTTGATATTTTGTCCCGCCGCCGCCGAAGAGGCCGAAACCGCTGGTGATCGAGTCCATGAGATCGGCGCGCGCCGGCGCAGCGCCTATCGACAAGGCCGACGCCAAAGCCAGCAAACTGAATGAACGAGCCAAAACCGACATTTGTTGCCCCATTGCGGCGCGGCGGGACGCCCGCGCGTCCCCACGCCTTTATAGCTCAATCAACCAAATCGCGCCCCAGGACGCCCCTGCCCTGGGCCAAAGGCGCGCCGGCGCGCCAGCGCGCCGCGCCTTTACGGTCGGCTGAAAGAAGAACCTTCATCTGGCGAGATTATGGCGACAGGCTTCGGCGCGCGCCCGCCGCGTTTTCATTGCGCCCGCTCTCGAATTCCGGCGCCAGGGCGCCGTCGCGCGCCGCAGCTTCGAGCAGCGCGATGTTGAGGCCATGACCGCCGCGATAGGAGCGGAAGGCGCCAATGATCGGCGCCCCGGCCAGGGCCAGATCGCCAACGACATCAAGCATCTTGTGGCGGACGCATTCATCGGCGAATCGCGGCCCCTGCGGATTGATCGCGCCGTGCGCGTCGAAGACCAGCGTATTGTCAAGGTTGGCGCCGAGCGCAAGCCGTTCGCGCCAAAGCCGCTCCGCGTCGTTGAGAAAGCCGAAACTGCGGGCGTCAGCCAATTCGCGCCGGAAGGTTTCCGGCGTAAGCTCGAGCGATAGCCGCTGCCGGCCGACCGGGCTCGAGAAAGCGATTTCCACGTCGAGATGAAGGCCGGATTTCGCGGGGCGCAGCTCCGCCCAACCGGCGCCGTCGGAGACCCGCGTGGTTTTCGTCACGCGCAAGCTGCGTCGCGGCGCGGCGAGCGTGGCGACGCCGGCCTCGTCGATCGCCGAGACGAAGTCCCGGGACGAGCCGTCCATCGCCGGAACCTCATCGCCGTCGAGCAACACGAGCGCATTGTCGACGCCAAGCGCCGCCAGCGCGGCCATCAGATGTTCCACCGTCGACGCGCAGACGCCGCCCTCGGCGAGTCGCGTGCGCAATTTCGACGCGTCGACGCGAGACCAATGCGCCTCGATCTCGGCGCCGCCGACGTTGAACACGATGCCGGCGTCGGCGCCGGCGGGGGCGAGCGTCACGCTGGCGGAACGACCGCTGTGCGCCCCCTGGCCGACGAGCGTGACGCTGCGGCCGATGGTCTGCTGAATCGCCGGCGCGGCGGCGTTCAGAACAAGCGCGGCGCGGCGCGCCCGCGACGCGGGTCGGCGTAAATCCGAGCGAATGGCGCAACCCTCCCTAAAGCCCGGACAAAGGATAGCAAATCTGAGCGCCGACGCTCCAGTCACGGTTTCTTACAGTTTGTTACAAGGCGAGACGCCCATAACAAAAGGCCCGCGCGCGGCGGGCCTTTTCTCATTATCGCGAAGCTCAGTGGTTGGCCTGTCGGCGCAGGAAGGCCGGGATCTCCAGATGATCGTCCTCGGCCGGACGCGGCTGCAGGGGGCGACGACCATGCGGATCGAGCGCCGCATGTCCGCCCGGAACAGCCGGCGCCACCGGACGCTTGCCATATTCGGCATGCGTCGCCGAAGGCTGGGCACCTGCCGGAGCCATTTGTGGGCGCGACCCAGACGCCGCGGGGGCGTCGAGCATCGCGTCTTCCTGACGGCTCGCGCCGAAGGAGGCGAGGCGCTCAAAGAGCGACTTGCGGCGATGGTCGCCGCCGCCCATCTGCTGGCGCAACTGATCTTGGATCGGCTGGGGAAAATCCTCGATTTGAGGCATGCGGGGCGCACGCGGCTGCTCCGGGGCGGGCGGCACGTAGGCCACCGCCGGCGCTTCGTGGCGCTCGGCGTCGTACTGCGGCTCGCCATAGGCAAGACGAGGCGGCGCCGGCTCCAAATAGACGCCATGCGCGGGCGCCTGCTCGGCGTAATAGCTGGCCGCGGCCTGCTGTTCCTCCGAATGCCGCAGGAGCGGCGCAGGCTGGACGGCCGGCGCGGACTGCTGGGAGCGAGCCTGCTGCAATTGCGCGCGCAAGCGCTCGGCGGCCTCGGCGAGGCGCGATTCGCTGGTTGGATCGTCGGCCGTGATCGCCGAGAGATCGATGCCGGTCGCGACGACGGAGACGCGCACCACGCCTTCCAGCGTCGAATCGAATGTCGCGCCGAGAATGATGTTGGCGTCCTCGTCGACCTCCTGGCGAATGCGGCTGGCCGCTTCGTCGACCTCGTAAAGCGTGAGATCGTGGCCGCCGGTGATGGAGATCAGCAGGCCGCGGGCGCCCTTCATCGACACTTCGTCGAGCAGCGGATTGGCGATCGCCGCTTCCGCCGCGAGATTGGCGCGATTTTCGCCCGTGGCTTCGCCGGTGCCCATCATCGCCTTGCCCATGCCGCGCATGATCGAGCGGACATCGGCGAAATCGAGGTTGATGAGGCCTTCCTTGACCATCAGGTCGGTGACCGACGCAACTCCCGAATAGAGAACCTGATCGGCCATGGCGAAGGCGTCGGCGAACGTCGTCTTTTCCGTGGCGATGCGGAAAAGGTTCTGATTGGGGATGACGATCAGCGTGTCGACGCATTTTTGCAGTTCGGAAATGCCCGATTCCGCGATGCGCAGGCGACGCTGGCCTTCGAAATGAAACGGCTTGGTGACGACGCCGACGGTGAGAATGCCCATCTCGCGCGCGATCTGCGCAATCACCGGCGCGGCGCCGGTGCCGGTCCCGCCGCCCATGCCGGCGGTGACGAAGCACATATGCGCGCCGGAAAGATGCTCGCGGATCTCTTCGCGCGCTTCTTCCGCGGCCGCCCGGCCGACTTCGGGCTGAGCGCCGGCGCCCAGCCCTTCCGTCACCTGCAGTCCCATCTGAATGATTCGCTCGGCCGCCGACGAGGCAAGCGCCTGGGCGTCAGTATTGGCGACAAGAAAATCGACGCCCGACAGGCCGGAGGAGATCATGTTGTTGACGGCGTTGCAGCCGCCTCCGCCCACGCCGCAAACCATGATGCGGGGCTTTAATTCCCGTAGCTCGGGAGCTTTAAGGTTGATCGTCATTTGCCAGGCCTCTCACCATTTCATTCACGACTCGGCGCCCGTTGTCCTTAGCCATGGGACGCCCGGTCGCCGAACGCGTCGTCCTCGGCAATCATCCTCGGCGTCCTGCTGTCGAACCGCCGGGTCGAAAGAATCAGTTCAACGCGATACTAGAAGCTTTCTCTTAACCATCTCCCTACGCGCGAGATGTATCCGTCAGTTCCCGTCGCCGCGCGCTCGATCCGTCGCGGCTCGAAATATTCATGGCCCGCGACCTGCGGATAGACGAGCAGTCCGGCGGCGGCCGCGAAAGCGGGGCTCTTCGCGGACTCAGGCAAGCCTTCGACGCCGATCGGACGGCCGACCCTGACCTGGCCGCCGAGAATGCGGCGCGCCGCTTCGGCGATCCCCGTGAGCTGGCTGGCGCCGCCGGTCAGCACGATGCGGCGGCCGGGGCCGCTCGGATGGCCGGCCTTGGCCAGACGGTCGCGCAGAAACTCGAGCGTTTCCTCAACGCGCGGGCGAATGATGCGCACAAGATGCGATTTCGGCGCATGCGCCTTGTGATCGCTCTCGCCGACGTGTTCGAAGGAGATGGTTTCGCGCTCGTCGGACGTCGAAGCAATCGCCGAGCCGTGAAAGGTCTTGAGCCGCTCGGCGTCGGAGAGCCGCGCGTCGAGCCCGCGAGCGATGTCCATCGTGACGTGACCGCCGCCGAGCGCGACGGCGTCGAGATGAATCATCTCGCCCCGCGCGAAGACGGCGACCGACGTGGACCCGGCGCCCATGTCGATGACGACGACGCCCATCTCGGCCTCGTCCGGTTCGAGCGTAGAGAGGCCGGCGACGTAAGGCGCGGCGGCCATGGCCTCGACGCCGAGGTGCGTGCGCTCCACCGCGAGAATCAGATTGCGGGCCGCCGCCTGATCGCAGGTCGCGACATGGAGATCGACCCCCAGCTCCTCTCCGACCATATTTTTTGGTTCGCGGATCCCGGACACGCCATCGAGCGAAAAGCCCATCGGCAGCGAGTGCACGGCGACGCGGCCGCGATGGAGATGATGCGCGGCCGAAGCTTCGAGAACGCGATGGATGTCGTGTTCGGCGACCTCGCGGCCGCCGATGACGCGCTTCGCCTGAAAATGCTGCGACGACAATCGTCCGCCCGCGGCGGTGACGATGACGCGGTCCGCCTGAATGCCGGCCATGCGCTCGGCGGCGTCGACCGTCTGCCGGATCGCGGCGTCGGCGGCGTCCATGTCCACGATGAGGCCGTTCTTCACGCCGAGAGAGCGCTGGTGGCCGATGCCGACGATGCGAACGCGATGCGTGCGCCAATCGCCGGGCGCAACTGCGCCTAGCGGCGTCAGCCGCGCGATGAGGCAGGCGATCTTCGAGGTGCCGACATCAAGCGCAACGAAAGTCGCCGAGCGACGCGGCGAGAGCGGCTTCATTCGTGGCGGGACGATAGGCGCGATCATGTTGCTAACCACCACTCTTGGACGACTTGCGCGGCGCAAGCTGCGCTTCGCGCGCCGAAGCGGCCTCCGCCGTCAGCCGGACGCTGACCCGATCGGGAATGCGCAAGTCGATCGACATCACGTCCTTGTCGAGAATCCGCGCCTCCCGCTGAAGGCGGGCAAGCGTCTCCAGCGCGCCGAACGGATCCCATTCCGGCAACTTCACGGTGACGCCATTTGTCATCTCCAAGTTCCAGCGGCGGCCGGCGACGAACACGCCAGCCTTGATCCGATGCGCGAGATCGCCGGCCTTCCCCATCAGCATGCGAAATTCGAGCAAACGCTTCTGGGCGCCCTCGCCGACGATGAAAGGCAGGCCGAGATAACGCTGATCGCGCAATTCATCGATCGGCACGCCGTCCTCGGAGATGACGGCCACGCGTCCGTCACGCTGCCAAAGAGCAGTCGGCTGCCGCTCTTCGATCGCGATAACCAGGCGATCGGGGTAGAGCTTCATGACCCGCGCCGACTTGACGAGGGGGACCTGCATCAGCCGCTCGCGCACCGCCGTCGCATCGAGAAAGGGCAAGGAGTTTCGCGGCCCGACGCCCGCCGCGTCGAGCAACTCGCGTTCGCGCAAGCGCGACTGGCCGGTGATGGTGACGGCGGAAATCGGAAAGCCCGCGGCGCGCGCCGCGATGTCATAGAGTTCGCCCTCGCTGGCGACGAGAGCGGCGTAGCCGCCGTTCTCGACGAAGCCCGCCGCGCCGACAAGGCCGAAGAGCGCGAGTACCGCCAGCGTGCCGACGCCGGGACGGCCGAGAAGCGCAAAGCGCGAAAGGAGGCGTTGGCCGCGGCTTTTGCGCGACAGCGCGCGCGGCCCCACCGCGGTGGCGAGGGCGGCGGCGCTGGCCGGCGGGACGGACGCAGCCGCGGCCGTCGCCAGGGCGTAAGGGGCGTCTCCGGCGACGATCGGGACGAGCGAATGCCGAGCCGCAAACGACTCCTTCAACGATCGCAGGATGCGTCTTCCACCATCCATTTAACCAGCTCGCCGAACGAAAAACCTGCGTATGCCGCCATTTCTGGCACGAGCGAGGTCTCCGTCATTCCCGGCTGCGTGTTCACTTCCAATACGACGAGC
>JACOWC010000181.1 GCA_016177005.1 Methylocystis sp. | reverse complement strand
CGGAGATGGTCGCGCCCGGCGCGCGCGTTCTCGACGTCGGCTGCGGCGACGGCTCCTTGCTGCAGCTTCTCGCGCAGAAAAAAGGCGTCGACGGCCGCGGCGTCGAGCTCTCGCAGCGCGGCGTCAATGACTGCGTGGCCAAGGGACTTTCCGTCATTCAGGGCGACGCCGACACGGACCTCGCCGACTATCCGGACGACGGCTTCGATTATGTGATTCTCTCGCAGACACTGCAGGCGACCAGGCGCCCGCGCGCGGCGCTCGCCAATATGTTGCGCATCGGACGGCGCGCCATCGTCTCATTTCCGAATTTCGGCTATTGGCGGGTGCGCGCGCAGCTCGCCTTCACCGGCCGAATGCCGGTGACCGGCCACCTTCTCTACGGATGGCACGACACGCCGAACATTCACCTTTGCACCATTCGCGACTTCGTCGAACTCGTCGACGAACTCGACGCGCACATTGAGCGCGGCGTGGCCCTGGATCGCGCCGGCGCGCCGATCCGCTTCAACGCCCCTTGGTGGGTGTGGAATCTATTCGGCGAGCAGGCAGTGTTTCTGCTGGAGCGCGGCGGCAAACGGACCTGACTCATGCGACGGTTTGTCCCGCTTCCCTTGCCTTTCGCCGTGTGACGGTTCGCGTTAGCCTTCCTATCGGCGGCATTAGCGAACATGCGCAGGAGGAAGCGGCGGCGCCTCCGCTTCGTTGTCGCGTCATTCATTGACTGACGCGCACGACCTGCTGCGGTTCCGAAGGATGCGCGAAATTGACGATCGAGACCGGCCACGCGGCGCAAAGCTATGACGCCGTCCCGCGAAAGGGACGGCCCGCTCGGCGCGCGCCTCAGCCGGCGGGCTCCGGGGAACTGCGAAAAGCGCTGCTGTTCGCGGACATCGACGACGGGACCTTGTCGCGCCTCTCGGCCGACGCCAGGATCGAGTCGCTCCAGGACGGCGATACGCTTTTCCGTCAGGGCGCCGGCGTCACGGACCTCTCATTCGTTGTGAGCGGCTATGTGAAGCTGACGCGCATTGCGCCGTCTGGACGCCAGGCGCTCATCGGCATTCGCTCGATCGGCGAAATGATCGGCGAAGCGCCAACGGGCGGCGATGAGATCCACTTGGTCTCCGCTGAATCGGTCGGCGCCACAAGGGTGCTCAAGCTCCCCGCGCCGCGCTTCGTGCGGCTGCTCAAGGAATCGCCCGCGCTCTGCGCTGCCGTGATTCGGAACTCCAAGGAAAGCATCGCGCGTCTCGTCGGCGAGATCGAGACGCTCAAGAGCCAGAACGCCGATCAGCGGCTCGCTCAGTTCATACTTTCGCTCTGCCCGCCGGGCGAGGACCGGTGCCGCTTCCGTCTGCCCTACGACAAGCGCCTTATCGCCGCGCGTCTTGGCGTAAAGCAGGAAACGCTGTCGCGCGCCTTCGCCAAGCTGCGCGCCCACGGCGTGCGCACGGAGACGCGCAACGTGCAGGTCGAAAGCGTCGCGCATCTTGCCGACCAATGCGATAGGCTCGGCCCGTCGCAGCATTGAGAAGCGGCACGACGCCGCTTAAAGCGCGCCTCAAGCGAGGGCGCGCAATGGCTTCTCACCGCATCAAGAATGAAGAGATAACGCCGATGCTGGATCACGCCGCATTGGGGCGGAATCGCCCAAATGCCGATCACGTGATCGATTCCAAAAGCATAGGGCGCGCTCTTGCGCGAAAAACCGGAGCCCACTTTTTCGCGAGCCGCGCTCGAAAGATCGGCGTGCTCCTCGCGGGGGTCGGGATGTGTTTCTGTCCGATTCTCGCTCGCGGGCAGGCGATTTCGCCCGACGCGCTCGTGCACGCTTATCCGGAGCTCATCGCCGGTCGCGACGACGCCGCGATCATCTTCCGCGACGGAACGAGACAAAATCTCTCTGACGGCAGGACCGACAAGAGCTTCGACGAGAAACTGAAAAACGCCTCTCTCGTCGATCAGTTGAGCCTTTCCTATCCCAAGGGCGCGCTGACGAAACCTCCCGGACCGCAGGACGATCCGGGGCGCTTCCGCAACGCCGCCTTCTTCGACAAGATGTATGGGGATTGCGAC
>JACOWC010000077.1 GCA_016177005.1 Methylocystis sp. | reverse complement strand
TCCGCCAATTCCGGCCATCTCAGCGGCGGACAGTCCGGGACCTGGGAAGGCGATTTCGTGAATGGCGGCCCCGTCTCGGGGCCCATCGCAAGCAGCGGCTTTTTTCACAGCTTCGGCCCCGCTCTCTTCGACACGCTCACGGCGTCAACGACGACGGGCGTTTCTCTGAGGTGGTCCGATCCGATCGGAGCCTCGGCGAACGATTACGATCTTTTCGTCGTGGACAACGCTGGAACGACGGTGCTGGGATCAAGCACCGGTTTTCAGACCGGCACGCAGGACCCTTTCCGAGAATTTATGTCGTGAAGTTCGCCGGCGCCGCGCGGGCGCTGCGGGTCGATTCACATCGCGGCCGGCTCTCCATCGCCACGAATGGCTCCACCTTCGGACACAATGGCGGCGTCAACACCATCAGCGTCGGAGCGGTCAGCAACAGTGGCTCGCCGATCAGCGGCCGCAGGTTCAACGCGGCGGATACGATCACGACCTATAGCTCGGACGGGCCGAGAAAGCTGTTTCTCAATCCCGTCCCGGCGACGAGCTATATCACTCCGGGCTGTACGACCTATGGCTGCGGCGGCGGCGTTCTGCTGCCGAAGGTCGATATGGCTGCGGCCGATTGCGATACGACCACCACGCCGGGTTTTATTCCCTTCTGCGGAACCTCGGCGGCCGCGCCGCAAGCGGCCGCGATCGCCGCGCTCATCAAGTCCTCGGCAAAGTCCCTCACCGGCGCGCAAATCTCTGCGAGAATGAGGGCAACGGCCATCGACATCATGGCTCCAGGCCGAGACGTGGATTCGGGCGCGGGCATCGTCATGGCGGATGCCGGCGTTCAGACGCGCAGCACTTTCCCGCATGATTTCAACGGCGACAGCGCCGGGGACATTCTCTGGCGCGACTCGGGCAGTGGCAACGCCGTCGTTTCCCTGATCAATGCCGGGTCGATCAAGTCTTCGACGTTCATCGTCAGCCTGCCGCTGACGTGGACAGCCGCCGCGAGCGGGGATTTCAATGGCGACGGCAGGAGCGACATTCTCTGGCGCGACAGCGCGGGCAATACCGTGGCGTCGTTGATGAACGCCTCCGGCGCCATCGCCAGCTCGACGCTGATCGCCGTTCTTGGTTCGCCGTGGATCGTGGCGGGAACCGGCGATTTCAACAGTAATGGAACGACCGACATCTTGTGGCGCAACGCCACGACCGGCGACATGGTCGTGTCGTTCCTGGTGAACGGAAATATCGTGTTGTCGCAATTTATCGTCAATTTGCCCGCGCCCTGGTCGGTCGCCGGCGTCGGCGATTTCAACAGCGATGGCCGCGCGGACATCCTCTGGCGCCACACCTCGAGCGGCGCTGCGGTCAGCTCGTTGATGAACTCGAGCGGCACGTCGATCGTCTCATCGACACTCATCGCCACCCTGCCGGTGGCGTCATGGTCGATTGCCGGCGTCGGCGATTTCAACGGCGATGGCCGCAAGGACATTCTCTGGCGCAACGCCGGCGGCGACACGGTGGTTTCGCTTATCGCATCGAGTGGCGCGTCGATCTCCTCTTCCCAGCTTCTGGTTACGCTGGGATCGCCCTGGATTCTCTCATTGCTGGGCGATTTCAACAGTGACGGCCGCAGTGACGTCATCTGGCGCAATAATTCGACCGGCGATACGGTCGTATCGCTGATCGGCGCGGGCGGAACGACGATTTCGTCGTCCACGGTGCTAGCGACGTTGCCGACCGTGTTTGTGATCCAGGCAACCAGCCAGAACTGAACGGCTCAGGCTCATCGTAACCGTTACGAAGTGAAGCTGAGCCAGAATCCGGCAGCCGTCCTGAATCAGGGCAGTCCCCATCAGAGTCTGATCAGCCGTCGTATCGAAGCTACCCGCGCCTATTCCTGTTATTCGGGATTTGCGGGGTAGAGCCTGAGCTTCGTTGAACGGTCGCCGTTTTTCAAAGTCAACTCGGCTGCATCGATGGAACTGATGATCCATGTATCGATGGTATCGCCGATCTTCTTCCACGCGCCCTCCGGGGCGTCCAAAGAGGTGATGAAGGCCTGGCTCGCGTTTCCGTTCTTGACGATCGCGTAGACGGTGAGGCCGTCGGCGTTGCCGGCGGCAGGGGCGGCGTCGGGCTCGGCGCGCGCGGGCGCAGACCGCGACGAGGGCCTGCGGCTCTTCGAAAAAATTGGACGCGTTAGCGACTGCACGTCATCGGCGGCGGTCTTTGGCGGATCGAGTTTGACGACCGCTTGCGTCGGCGGGGTCCATTCAGGGGTCTTGACCTCCCTTTCCCCACCTTCGGGGCCGAGTATGGCGTAGATGGCGAAGAGGACCGCGCTCGCCGTCGTCGCGAGGAGGAACGCCAGAATAATCGACATCAATGGAGAGAGCCGCGCCTGCGCGAGAGGCGCGGCGTTTTGCGTCCAGCTTTTCAGAGTTTCCGCAACGCTCATGGGCCGCCTTTCAGCGGCGCGCCGCCGAACACATCGAATTGCGCTTCAATCTCCAGATCGGCTTCCGGTTGTTGTATCCCAAAGAACATCGCCTGTCCGCGGATTGCAGCGGTCGTGATGATGAGCAGCGGCGGATCTCCCTCTAGCGCGCGCGCCAGCGCATGCACATTGTCGTTGCCGCCCGCGACCTCGATGCGCGCGCCGACCAGCGTCACGCCCTGAAATGGTTTTTCAGGGAGCATCTGGATGGACCTGATGGTCACGTTCGCCGCTTCGGCGATCGTCTTCAGCCGCGCCTGCAAATTTGCGTTGACGATGCCTTCGCTGCCCCCATCGAAGAGTTCGCCGCGCGCGTTGATGTCGGCGATCTGTTTCGCATATTCCACAATCTGCTCTTCGTGCGACGCCACAGATTCATATCGCGCGAGCGTCTGCCGGCGTTGCGAGACGGATTCCGCGCCGTCGGCGACTATGCGGCGAGCCGGTTCGATGATGACAAGGTAGATGAGAGCGACGATAAGCAGATTGACGCTGGCGAAAATTGCGCGCCGGCCCGCGCGTGTGTGACGGATCGCGTTCCAGTTCATTTGCCCTCCGCCGATTTTTTTTGCTCGGTCTTCGCTCGCAGCGAGAAGCCTTCGCGCTTCTCACGGGGGTCGGGCGTGATCGGCGCTGTGAGGCCTGCGTTCGAAAAGAGCGGCGATTTGTCGAAGAGCGCCGGGAGCCCGACGGCCGAATCCGCAAATCCGATGATTTCAAGCGCGCGATCGTTGGCCTTGGGCTCCGTAAGTCGCATATCAGTGACGAAGGCGCCGTCCGGCAGAAGCCGCGCGGCCTCTTCCCAAAGGTCGGCGAAAAGCGATTGGTCGCGCCTCGTGTTGCGCAAAACCGCCAGAAGCCTGCTCTCCGCCGAGGCGCGATCGACAATCTGGCGGACGCGCGCGGCGCGCGTGGACATTTCCTGAATCTTCGCGTCAAGCTCCTCGTTGAGCGCCGTTTGGCGCAAGAGCGTCGCGCCAACTCCTATCGCCGCAAATAGCGCTGTCGCGGCGCAAAGGCCGATCGCCAGGTTGCGGAACGTGTATGAGGCTTCGTTCTTCCCTTGGAGAATAATGTCGGGCGCGCCCTGGGCCGCCTCGGTCAAACCGGAAGGCCGCACGAAGCTGATATCTTCGGGCGCGAGACCCGAGTTCTCCACCGCATTCGAGAAAATGTCGCGGCGCAATATCCACAGGCTCACTCTGAGCTTGTCCGGCGAAGCGGGATGTTTCGCGACGGCGTGGCCATAGACGACGTCTGTCAGGTGAAACGGCGTCTTGCGTCCGATGTCGGTGACGAGAAGTTTCGCAAGATTCGGTAAAGCGACGCTCGGAATGTCAAAATGTCGGACGAAGAACGCCGTTGCATCGATCTCGATTCCGATCTTCGCGGTCTCGCGTGCGACGCCGCGGCGCGCGAGGGCTTCATCGAGCGAGGAAGCGGCAATTTCGTCGGTCGAGAGGCGCCACGCTGGCGCGCCATGGCTATCGACAAGCCAGAGCTCGCGATCTCCGGCGTGCAGGATCAGTTCGCGGTCGCCGCGGTCGGTGAGCCACTCGGCGGTCTTCTCCGGGAAGAGGTCTAGAAACTCCTCGCGGTACCAGCCGAAAAAGCGTTCAGCCGCGGCTTTAAGCGAGCCCTTGAAAACATCCCGCGTCCAAAACTCGCTCAACAAGGAAAAGAGACCCCCACGCGTAAGCGTCGGACGCGACGCTCGCAGGTGCGTGGCGACCCAAGGAAACGGCTCGCCGCGACCATAGCGGCTCGAATTTCGACTGACAATGCGACGCCAGCCGGACGCAGGAGTGATGGGGAGAAGAAGCAGGCGAAATGCGGTTGAAGCGCTGAATCTGTCGAGATCTTCTGATTCGAAGAGCCGTGTGCCTATTCGACGAATGGCGCATTTTTCAGCCGCGCGCGGCGCTCTTCACGCGTTTCATAAGAGGCGGAGCCGTTCGTCGCTCCCTCGATTGCGCCCAGTGCGGCGGGGATAAACGTCGTTGCGCCCGTGAAGGGCTGTCGCTCCGAAAAGGGTTCGAAGCGATCTGCGGACAAAATTGCGCTATTTTCTGGTTCGGTTCGCGGCTGGAGGCTCATTCGCGCTTCGTAAGTCAAGGACACAGGAAAATAGGGGAAAAGCTTCGTGGGCGTGTCGACCGCAAGAGTGGGAGCCGCCTCTACGCCTCTGGCTGTCTTTATCAGTTCGACGCCAAGCGCCATCGGCATGAAAGCGACGGCGTCGGTCTCGGCGTAGGCCAGCGCCTCATCCTGTTGCGGCTCAATCCAGCGGACCTCGCATAAGCGGAAGCGCAGGCGACAGTCGCCGCTTGACTCAAAGCGGGGGGCGCGATCTTCCAGTTGCGCCTTCGCGTTGATGAAAGCCGCCGCGCACTCGCGGGCGGTGAACGTGCGGGACGCGGTGCAGGCTTCCTGCGTCGCGAAAAAATACGTTTTGCCCGACGTGGCCACGCTCGCGCCGGCGACCGCCATCAACCGCCCAAGGAGAAGCCAGGAAATCGTCAGGAAGAGACGTATGGGTTGGGTTCGGGCGCGCAAAACCACAGTGTGAGCCACTTCGGACCCGACATCGACGACTCGCTCGACAGACGTTCAGGCCAAGCTGGAATTTAATGGTAAATGTGTCATTCCTACGTCAAGGTTGACCGACCCGACAGTGGGCGACTTGAGTTTTTCCGGATTTCGCTGCCGTTGGCCGGCAAATCCAGGGAAAGGACGCAGATGGAGGCGCAAACCGAAATCCCCGGACGAGACGCCGACGACTGGCGTGCGTTACGGACGATCGACGCTCACAGCCCTGCCTTCGCCGAGGCCTTCGGGGCGTTACTGCTGCGTGAGAAGGCGATCGATGAATTGTCGTTGCAGCGTTCGCAGCGGGCGGCGCGTCAGAGCGGCGAGCGATTTGACCATGTGCTGACAAAGCTCGGGCTCGTCTCGGAGGCCGATCTTTGCCTCCATCTGGCCAAGTTTCTGCGGATCCCGCCGCTCGAAGCGAGCGACGCGCCCTTGGAGCCGCCGCTCCGCGACATCATCCCGGAAAAATTCATCCGCGCGAACGGGCTCCTGCCGCTCATGGCGCAGGGCGAACGGCTGGTGTTGGGGGTCACCGATCCCTTCGACCTCGAGCCGGTCGAGGCGCTCGCCTACTCAACCGGCTATCAGATCGAACTGCGGCTCGCGACTCCGGCGCAGTTTGAAAAGGCATGGGCGTCGCTCTATGGCGCGCGGCAAGACGGCGTCTCGCTTGTCGACTGCGACAGTCGCGCCGGCGAAGCCAGCGAATTCGACCTGCAGCGTCTGCGCGACATCGCCAATGAAGCGCCCGTCGTGCGCCGCGTGAACCAGATCGTCGCCGACGCGATCGAAGCGCGGGCGTCCGATATCCATATCGAACCTTCGTTGGAAGCCGTGCAAGTCCGCTACCGGATCGACGGCGCGCTGCGCACCGCGGACACCTTGCCGCCTGGCCTGAAGGCGGCGATCGCGTCGCGCATCAAGATCATGGCGCGGCTGGATATCGCCGAGCGTCGCCTGCCGCAAGACGGACGCATCAAGCTTGCGATCCGCGGCGTCGACATCGACTTTCGCGTCTCGACGCTGCCGACGGCGCATGGCGAAAGCATCGTGCTGCGCATTCTCGACCGCAGTCAGGTCGCGCTCGACTTCGACACGCTCGGCTTCGAGCGCAAGACCACCGCGCAGTTGCGCAAGGTCATGCGCAACCCCAATGGCATCGTGCTCGTCACCGGCCCGACCGGCAGCGGCAAGACGACGACGCTTTATACGGCGCTGAAGGAGATCACCACGCCCGACGTGAAGGTGTTCACGGTCGAAGACCCAATCGAGTATCAGCTCGCCGGCGTCAATCAGGTGCAGGTGCAGCCGGCGATCGGTCTCGATTTTCCCAATACGCTCCGCGCCATTCTGCGCCAGGATCCAGACGTCATCATGATCGGCGAAATTCGAGACGGGGAGACGGCGAAGATCGCCATCCAGGCTTCGCTCACGGGCCATCTGGTGTTCTCGACGCTTCACACGAATAGCGCGGCTGCATCCATCACGCGTCTCATCGACATGGGCGTCGAGGATTATCTCATCGCGTCGACAGTGAAGGCCGTGCTGGCGCAGCGCCTCGTGCGCCGCCTCTGTCCGCATTGCGCCATGCCGCTGGAGACGCGCGAGCAGATGCGCGCCCAATTTATCGGAGAAGCTTTCGCAACCGGGCCGGAGCGATTCTCATCGCCGAAAGGCTGCCCGCAATGCCGCAACCTCGGCTATTCCGGCCGCTCGACGATCGCCGAGCTGCTGATCATGAACAAGCGTATGCAGCGCCTCGTTTGCGAGAACGCGCCCGACGCGACGCTTGAGGCCGCCGCGCGCGAAGACGGCATGACGACGATGTATCATTGCGGCATGGGCAAAGCCTGGCGCGGCGAAACCAGCATCGAAGAAGTCGCCCGCGTCACGCGGATGGATTGAGG
>JACOWC010000076.1 GCA_016177005.1 Methylocystis sp. | reverse complement strand
GCGTTGACGATGCCCATATCCATGCCCGCCTGAATGGCGTGATAGAGGAACACCGAATGCATCGCCTCGCGCACCGGTTCATTGCCGCGGAACGAGAAGGAGAGGTTCGACACGCCCCCCGACACATGCACATGCGGCAGGTCGCGCTTGATGACGCGCGCCGCTTCGATGAAATCGACGCCGTAGTTTTCGTGCTCCTCGATGCCGGTCGCGACCGCGAAAATATTGGGATCGAAGACGATGTCCTGCGGCGGAAAGCCGACGACGTCGGTCAAAATCTTATAGGCCCGCGCGCAGATCTCCGTCTTGCGGGCAAAAGTGTCGGCCTGGCCTTTCTCGTCGAAGGCCATCACGACGACGGCGGCGCCGTAGCGGCGCACCTTGCGCGCGTCGGCGATGAATTTCTCTTCGCCTTCCTTCAAAGAAATCGAATTGACGACGCCCTTGCCCTGCAGACATTTGAGTCCCGCTTCAATCACGTCGAATTTTGAACTGTCGACCATGATCGGCGCCCGCGCGATGTCGGGTTCCGCGGCGATGAGATTGAGGAATTCCACCATGGCGCGCTCTGAGTCGAGCAGGCCTTCGTCCATATTGACGTCGATGACCTGGGCGCCGTTCGCCACCTGATCGCGCGCGACGTCGAGCGCGGCGGCGTAGTCGCCATTGGTGATCAGCTTGCGGAACTTCGCCGAGCCGGTGACATTGGTGCGCTCGCCGACATTGACGAAGGGAATGTCCTTCGTCAGCGTGAAGGGCTCGAGCCCCGATAGCCGCAGCATCGGCTCGATCGTCGGAATGTCGCGCGGCGCAACGCCCGTCACGGCTTCAGCGATCGCGGCGATATGGTCCGGCGTCGTGCCGCAGCAGCCGCCGACGACATTGACGAGGCCGGAGGTCGCGAATTCGCCGACGAGCTCGGCCATATATTCGGGACTTTCGTCGTAAAGGCCGAATTCATTCGGCAGGCCGGCGTTGGGGAAAGCGCAGACGCGCGTGTCGGCGACGCGGCCGATGTCGGCGATGTGCTGACGCATCTCGCGCGCGCCGAGCGCACAGTTGAAGCCGATCGAGAACGGCCTGGCGTGCGCCACCGAATTCCAGAAGGCGATCGCGGTCTGGCCGGACAGCGTCCGGCCGGAGAGATCGGTGATCGTGCCCGAAATCATGATCGGGAAGCGGGTTCCGACCGCGTCGAAGGCGTCTTCGAGCGCGTAAAGCGCCGCCTTGGCGTTCAGCGTGTCGAAGACGGTTTCGACAAGCAGGATGTCGGCGCCGCCTTCGATCAGGCCGAGCGCCGCTTCCTTATAGGCCGCGCGCAGCTCGTCGAAGGTGACGGCGCGGAACCCCGGATTTGACACGTCGGGCGAGATCGACGCGGTGCGGTTGGTCGGGCCCATCGAACCCGCGACGAAGCGGCGCACGCCGGTCTTCGCCGCGACTTCGTCAGCCGCCGCCCGCGCCAGCCGCGCGCCAGCGCAATTGAGTTCGAAGGCGAGATGTTCGAGCCCGTAGTCGGCCTGAGCGATCGTCGTCGACGAAAAAGTGTTGGTCTCGATGATGTCGGCGCCGGCTTCGAGATAGGCGACATGAATCGCCTTGATCGCCTCGGGCTGCGTCAGCGTCAACAGGTCGTTGTTGCCGCGCAAATCCTTGGCGTGGTCCTTGAAGCGCGCGCCGCGGAAATCGGCCTCCTCGAATTTGTGGCGCTGAATCATCGTGCCCATGGCGCCGTCGAGAATGAGGATGCGGCGCGACGCCGCCTCTGCGAGCGCTTTGAGAATATTCGGGCCGTGAGATGTCTCGAAGGTCATGCAAGCGCCTTTTCACGAAGGGGACGGACGCCGAGGAGATGGCAAATGGCGAAGACGAGGTCGGCGCGATTGTTGGTGTAGAAGTGGAATTCATTGACGCCGGCGCGCGCCAGGCTCATCACCTGTTCGACGGCGGTCGTCGCGGCGATGAGCGCGCGGGTTTCGGGGTCGTCGTCCAGACCGTCGAAGCGTTCGGCGAGCCAACGCGGCACGCTCGCCCCGGCCTTTTGCGCAAAGCCCGCAACCTGCCTGAAATTGCGGATCGGCATGATGCCGGGCACGATCGGAATCGTAATTCCCCGCGCACGGGCCTTGTCGAGAAACTTAAAGTAGACGTCGTTGTCGAAGAAGAACTGGGTGATGGCGCGCGTCGCGCCCGCGTCGACCTTTGACTGCAGCGCATCGAGGTCCTGCTCGATCGACGCGCTTTCCGGATGACCCTCGGGATAGGTCGAGACCGAAATCTCGAAATCGCCGATCCGGCGGATGCCGCGCACGAGATCGGTCGAGGTGGCATAGCCGTCACGATGCGGCTCGAATTTCGAGCCCACGCCGGTCGGCGGATCGCCGCGCAGCGCGACGATATGGCGAACGCCGGAGTCCCAATAGTCGCGCAGGATCGCGTCGACCTCCTCGCGCGCCGCCGAGACGCAGGTGAGATGGGCGGCGGGCTTGATGTCGGTCTCGCGCACGATGCGCGCGACGATCGAATGGGTGCGCTCGCGCGTGGTGCCGCCGGCGCCATAGGTCACCGAGACGAAATGCGGTCTGAGCGCCGCAAGCCGATTGATCGTCTGCCAGAGCTGAATCTCCATCTCCGGCGTCTTGGGGGGGAAGAATTCGTAGGAGATCGCAAAATGATTTTGCGACGCCGTGGGATGAAGCGCGTTAAACATCAGGCGGTCTCGTAAGAAGCGGCGGGAATGGGGTCGGCGACGACGCGCGGATCGCGCGCGAGCCACAGTGACACGGAGAGCTTGGCGCCTTCGTTGGCGCCGGGCGCGAGCTCGCGACGCCGAACGACGTCGAGGCCCGCCTGCGTCAGCAGCCCGGCGATTTCGGCGTCCGAGAAGCCGAGGCGGCGATGCGCGTGCTTGTCGCGCAGCGTCTCCTCATGATGGGGCGCAAAGTCGACGACGAGCAACCGGCCGCCGGGCGCGAGCACCCGCGCCGCCTCGCGCAGCGCGCGGCCGGGGTCGTCGAGAAAATGCAGAACCTGATGCATGATCGCGAGGTCGACGGAATTGCGCTCGATCGGCAGCGCATAGATGTCGCCCTGGCGCAGCTGGACATTGTTGAAGCCGGTTTCTTCCAGGCGGCCGCGCGCGACGGCGAGCATGGCGGAGGACAGATCGACGCCGACGGCGCGTTCCGCCTGAGGCGCGAAGAGCTCCAGCATGCGGCCGGCGCCGGCGCCGAGATCGAGAAGATTGCGCACCGGCTTGTCGCCGACGACTTCGCGCATCGCCTGTTCGACGCGCTCCTCCGGGACGTGCAGCGTGCGAATGCGGTCCCACTCTTCGGCATGGGCGGCGAAATAGCGCGCGGCGTTCTCGGCGCGCGCGTGCCGCACCTGAGCAAGCCTGGCGCGGTCGCCGGCGAGAAGGGCGTCGTCAGACTCGAGCCAGCCGACAATGTCGCGCGCGAGGGCGCCCGCAGGTCCGGCCGGCGACAGGCGGAAGAAGGCCCAGGCTCCTTCGCGACGGCGCTCGACGAGGCCGGCCTCGACAAGCAGCCTGAGGTGGCGCGAGACGCGGGGCTGAGACTGGCCCAGGATCGCCACGATTTCGCTCACCGTCAACTCCGATTGGGCGAGCAACGCCAGGAGCCGCAGCCGCGTCTCCTCTCCGGCGGCGTTCAGCGCCGCAAGCGTCGGTTCGAGGGATAATTTGGCCACGGTCTTCATGGTTGCTCCGTGAGATATAAAGATATCTATATACGTCAAATACGCTGCGCGCAACTGTCGCGGGCGTATTTGGCGACGGAGCGCTTGACCGGATGAGAAAGCAGGTTCATGCTTCCGTTACATCGCACCTGTCGATCGGGACAGCATGGTCGGCAGGCTCGCTCGGGCGGGACCTCGAAGCGATAGCGATCCAGGATAGGCCTGAAAAACCCCTGTTGTCAGGCCGAGCCGAGCAACATTGTTGCGAGAGGAGCATGACGCCACCGGGTCACACAGTTTGACCGGCGTTTCGTTCCGGTCATTGGACGGTCAGGATCAGCTGCCTGATCCGTCCATTCTCTGAACCAATTCGACATCCCTCCGGGCGGCCGTAGCGAAGGCCAAGCGTCGGGCGCCCGAACCCAGACTGGACAATCCAGACGTGCTTCCGATTGAGGAGCAAACGGCCCCGTGAGCCTCCGCGCCACGGGGCCTGATTTATTTTGAGCAGGCCGACGAGAAAAGCCGAGCGGCGCAGCCGCCAACTCGGCCGGCGCGCCGTCCGGAACCGCAGCCGGCTTACGCCGGCGTCTTCGCTTTTTCCTTGCTGACGACTTCGAGGAAAGTTTCCGCCGCCTCGCGCCGCTCGAAGACATGCGGTTGCAGACCGCGCTTGGAGAGCGCCTCTTTCATCTTCAAGCGGGCGAAGGCGCTCGTCGCATAGCGGGTCGTGGTCAGATAGTAATGCTGGCTCATATAGTCGATCATTTCAGCGTAATCGTCGTAAAGCGCCTCATTGATCTTCCAGCCGTCGTGATTGACGACCGAGTTGACCCGCTTGCCGACCTTCTCGGACGCCTGGATCAGCGTCTTGCGCAGATCGTCGATGTCCTTCTTCGTGCGGGCGTGCCAGCCTTCGAGGTTGACGAACAGGATGTTGCGCTCCGCGTCATAGGTGACGCGATCCGACATGTTGAGATTGATGAGGTCATTGAGCAGCCCCATCGGCTCGTCGATGAAGATGCGCTTATCCATCAGTTCGGGATGTCCGACGATCGGCTTGAAGTCCATATGCGCCAGGATGTCCTTGTCGATGTCGATCCCCGGCGCGATCTCGACCAGTTCGAGACCCTTGTCGACGAGTTTGAACACGCAGCGCTCGGTGACGTAATAGACCGGCTGCTTGCGCTTTAGCGCGAACTTGCCGGAGAAGGTGATCTGCTCGACGGCGTTGAGGAACTTCTTGTTCCGGCCTTCCTGCAGAATATTGACCTTGCCGTCGGCGATCTCGACGCGCAGTCCGCCGTTGGTGAAGGTGCCGGCGTAAACGACGAGCCGCGCGTTCTGGCTGATGTTGATGAAGCCGCCGCAGCCGTTGAGGCGTCCGCCGAATTTCGACGTGTTGACATTGCCGTCAGCGTGATATAGGGCGTCATCTTTTCTTCATTGGCGACGGCGGCGATGCCTTCCGGCGCGCCGACGCCGAGATTGACGACGCCGTTCGGCGGCAGCTCGAAGCTGGCGCGCCGCGCGATGACCTTGCGCTCGTCGAGCGGCATTTTGGCGAATTTCTCTACCGGCACGCGGATTTCGCCGGAAAGCGCCGGATTGTGGATCACGCCGTAATTCATCCGGTGCATTTCCGGCGGATCGGCGACGATGACGGCCGAGACCAGAATGCCCGGCACATGCACGTCCTTCGGCTTGATCGAACCCTGTTCGACGATGCGCTCGACCTGCGCGATCACCAGACCGCCATTGTTATGGGCGGCCATGGCCTGCGCGAGATTGTCGAGCACCAGCGCCTCGCGCTCCATCGAGATATTGCCCGAAGGATCGGCCGAGGTGCCGCGAATAAAGGCGACGTCGATCTTGGTGGCGATGTAGAAGAGCCACTCCTCGCCCATGATGTTATGATATTTGACCATGTCCTCCTTGGTGCGGTCATTCACCTTGCCGCCGCCAAAGCGCGGATCGACATAGGTGTAGAGGCCGACCTTGGAGAAGAGACCCGGCTGGCCCGAGGCGCAGGCGCGGTAGAGCTGAGAGATGACGCCCTGCGGGAGGTTGTAGCCGCAGATTTTATTCTCCTGCGCCGCCTGGGCGACTTTCGGCATGCGGCCGAAATTGGCGGCGATGACCCGGCGCAGCAGGCCTTCATGATGGAAGCGGCCGGTGCCGAGGCCCTTGGAGTCGCCGGCGCCGGCGGTCATGATCAGCGTGAGGTCGCGCGGATGCTGGGTCTCGACGAAGCGCTTTTCCAAAGCGGCGTGCAAGGCTTCCGGGATGCAGCTCTGGACGAAGCCCGTGGTGGTTACGACGTCATTGTCGCGAATGAGCGCTATCGCCTCGTCGGCGGTAATGACTTTGTTGTTGGCCATATCCTCAGGGTTCCCTCGCTCTCCACTCTTTATTAGTTGCGGACCGTTGACGTCGCCGCGTTGGTGGGGGTTTTTTGCACAAAATGAGCGCTCAACCGTAGAGACCGCGCCGCCCCAGCGCAATAGCGGCGATGCGCCGCAGAGCGGCTGCAACCTCGCTGCAGCGCGGGAAATTGGCCGTCAGTCGCCGCGGTAGACGCAGCCCTCGAAACAGCTGTCGCGAAAGATTCCGACCTCGGCCAGGCCCGGCAGAGTCGGCGCGAGATCGCGCCAGACATAGGCGCAGAGATTTTCGAGCGTCGGCTTGCCGAGGGCCTCAAGGTCGTTGAGAAAGGAATGGTCGAGACGTTCGCGCAGCTCCGCGAGCCTGCGGCCAAGCTTGCCGAGGTCCATCACCCATTGCTCTTCGGCGGTGCGCTCGCCCCGCAGGGTAACGCGCACGCGAAAGGAATGGCCGTGGAGATTGCGGTATTTGCCGCCCTCCGGGGCCTCTGGATCATAAAGGGCGTGCGCCGCCTCGAAATAGAACTCGCGATAGACCTCGAACGTCGACACGTCTCACTTCACCCCGATCGCCTTGTGGGTCTGCAGGGACAGACGCCAGCGCGGATGCGCCAGGCAGTAGCTGACCGCGGCCTCCGTATTGCGCGAAACATCCGGCCCGTCCATGGGCTGCAGCAGAAAATACTCAAAGTCGAGGCGCTCATAATCGGCGGGCTCGACCCCCGGCTGAGGGAAGACCAGCTTCAGCTCCGCGCCGCTCGTCTGCGCCAGCTGCGCGCCGGCCTTGGGCGATACGCAAATCCAGTCGATTCCGGAGATGACGGGCAGTGTCCCGTTTGTTTCGATGGCGACTTCGAACCCTTGCGCGCGAAGCGCGGCGAGCAGGGCCGCGTCGATTTGCAGCATGGGCTCGCCCCCCGTCAGCACCGCGAAACGCCTCTCGCGGCTCTCGCCCCACAGCCGCGCCAGATGATCGACAAGCGCCGTCGCGTCGGCGAACTTGCCGCCGCCTTCGCCCTCGAAGCGCGGCGCGGCCCGCGTTAACGCCCTCGCCCTGCAGCGTTTTGAAGGCTTCCTTGACGATATAGGCCATTGCCCGCTCTAGCGCGGACGCCCTGCGGCGTAAAGCTGGACCGTCCTACCCGTTCTTGGGAAGCTCCTTGTCCTTGCCGTCTGGCTCGGCCGGCGGCTGCGGGCGCGTGTCGAGACTGCGGATATAGGAGACGATGTCGTCGATCTCCTTGCGCGATAGATGCATATCCGGCATCGGCGGATGCGGGTCCATCAGGAAATGGCCGAGCTTCCTTTTGTCCGTGCGGCGCCGGGCGATATCGTAAAAGGACGGGGCGTCGGCCGAGGCGCTGGTCTGATCCGAGGTCACCACATGGCAGGACGCGCACCACCGCTTGGCGATGATCGCGCCGCGCTGGGCCTCGCCCGCCGCAAGGGCGAAGGTTGACAACATTGCGCTCCCGCCGGCGAGAGCCATTGCGAGCGTCAGGCGTCGAATCTGCATGTGTTTTTCCTTGGAGCGCGAGCGGTCGATTCGACTCGCATGAAAGCACAAGGGCGGCCCACTGGATATCGCCGCGTCCAGGTTTAAACTTGCGTCAGGACGCCGCGCTCCTAGCGCCGATGCGGCATTTCTGCAACAGCTGTGTGATCTGATTGCAACAGTTGAACAGATTAGCAGGTTGCGCCGCACAGACGCCACGCAAGCCCCTTTTCAGACACAAAGGCTGAGCTAAAGTGCTCGTGTCACAAGCTCATTCGAGATGCGGAGACAAGCGCCGGAAGATTTCGCTTTCGGCCGCAGGTTCCTTCTTTCCCTCTCGCTGATCGGCGGTGGCGGCTGGCGTAAGGCCTTGAGACGTCGGGCGTCTTTTAGGTTGAGGAAAGTCGGAATATTATGGTCGCAGGCATTCATAAGGGGCTGATTTCAACCTCTCGGCCCAGCGCGCGCGCGGCGTTGCCGCTATGCCTCATGGCGATGAGCCTGGGCGCGCTCCTGACGGCCTTTGTCGCGCCTGCGCCAGCCCTGGATTCGCCGCGTGTGACCGCAAGGGCTGACGCGCAACCTCTGCCGATGTTCAAGGACCCCCGCGCCGCGTTGCGGGCGGGACTGGAAAGCTACCATGCCGGCGATCAGGCGACCTCCATCGCTGCGCTGCGCTATGCCGCGGAGGGCGGCGAGCCGCTCGCGCAATGGAAGCTTGGCCGGATGTACGCTGAGGGCGACGGAGTCGTTCGCGACGACGCCAGGGCCTATGAATATTTCTCGCAGATCGTCGATCATTACGCCGACGACGAACCTGATCCGCGCGAACGGTCGATGGCGGCCAGCGCCTTTGTCGCCGTGGGCGTTTATCTCCGCGACGGCGTTCCAAGCGCTAGAATCAAGCCGGATCTCGATCGCGCCTTCGATCTCTTCCGCTATGCGGCGACCTATTTCGGCGCCGCCGACGCGCAGTACAATCTGGCGCGCATGTATCTCGGAGACGCTGGCGCGAAGAAGAACGTCCGGCAGGGCGCGAACTGGCTGGAGCTGGCGGCGCGCAAGGGTCATCCGCAGGCGCAGGCGATGCTCGGTCGGATGATGTTCACCGGCGAGGCGAGCGGCGAGCCGGAGCGCGCGCGCGGGCTCATGTATCTGACGCTGGCGCGCGACGCCGCAGGCGGCGCGGCCGGCGATCGATGGATCGTCGATTTACACGCCGAAGCGCTGAATTCCGCGAGCGAAACCGACCGCAGGACGGCTGGCGCCATGCTCGAGGGCTATCTGCGCGAACGCAACTGACGTTCGAACGTCAGGCGGCGCGCGAGGCGGCGCCCTTGAACTTCACCGGAATGTTCAAGAAGCGACCGCCGTCTTCGTGCGGCGGCGGAAATTTGCCGGCCCGAATATTCACCTGAATCGAGGGCAGGAGCAGCCGCGGCGCGGCAAGCTCCTTGTCGCGCTTCTCTCGGCCGGCGACGAATTCTTCTTCGCTGACGCCGTCCTTGATCTGCACATTCTTGGCGCGCTCTTCGGCGACGGTCGTCTCCCAGGCGTAAGTGTCCCGTCCGGGCGCTTTGTAATCGTGACACATGAACAGCCGCGTCTGCGGCGGCAGGGAAAGAATGCGGCGGATCGACCGATACAGCGCATGCGCGTCGCCGCCCGGGAAATCCGCGCGCGCGGTCCCGTAGTCGGGCATGAACAGCGTGTCGCCGACAAAGACGGCGTCGCCGATCCGATATGCGACGTCAGCCGGCGTGTGGCCGGGCGTGTAGATCGCTTCGCCTTCGATCCCGCCGATCATGAAGCGCTCGCCGTCTTTGAAGAGGTGATCGAAGCAACCGCCGTCGGCCTTCACGTCGTCGGCCTCGAACACCGGCTTGAACAGCTTCTGAACCTTGTCGATATGCTCGCCGATGCCGATCTTCGCGCCAGTCGCCGCTTTGACGATTTGGGCCGCGGAAAGATGGTCTGCGTGCGCATGAGTTTCGAGCGCCCAATCGATCGTTAAGCCTTCGCGCGCCGCCTCGGCGAGGATGGCGTCGATCGAATGCGAATCGGCGACGCCGCTCGCCGGGTCGAAGTCGAGCACGGGATCGACGATCGCCGCGCGCTTCGAGGCGGGGTCGCTGACAAGATAGGTGATCGTACTGGTTGCCTCGTCGAAGAAGGCCCTCACGGACGGCGCCTGCGGCATCGATCTCTCCTTCATTTGCAGCGCTCAAGCACGTCTCATCTTTCGTGCTTGCGCCGGTAGATATATGAGCTATATCTAAATAAGTAAGCGCTAATATTTAAATAGCGAAGGAGCAGCATGCTGACGGCTCTTCCATTCGGCGTCATTGCCGGGCTGGTTTCCGGCGCGCTCGTCGGCTTCACGCTTGGCCTTGCGGGCGGCGGCGGATCGGTGCTCGCCGTGCCGCTTCTCGTCTATTTCGTCGGCACGCCAAATCCGCATGTCGCGATCGGCTCAAGCGCGGCGGCGGTCGCGGTCAACGCGCTGATGAGTCTCGCCAATCATCAACGCGCAAAAACCATCAAATGGCGTTGCGCCTCGGTCTTTGCTCTTTTTGGGATCGCCGGCGCATTGGCGGGATCGACGCTCGGCAAGATCATTAATGGCGAGAAGCTGCTCGCGCTCTTCGCGATGTTGATGGTCATCGTCGCCTATCTGATGCTCCGTCGCCGGGGCCAGTCGGGCTTCGCCGGAGTCCGGCTTAACCGTGAAAATTTTCCGCGGCTCGCAACCGCCGGACTGACCGCCGGCGCGCTTTCAGGCTTTTTCGGGATCGGCGGCGGCTTCCTCATCGTGCCGGGGCTGATGTTCGCTTCCGATATGCCGATCCTGAACGCTATCGGTTCATCGCTGGTCGCGGTCGCCGCCTTCGCCGTGACGACCGCGGCGAATTACGCCTATTCAAGCCTTGTTGACTGGGAGCTTGCCGGGACGCTGGTCTTGGGCGGCGCGTTTGGCGGGCTGATCGGCGCCGCGGTTGCGCGACGCCTGTCGAAGTTGCGCGGCGCGCTGAGCGCCGTCTTTGCGACAGTCATCTTCGCGGTGGCGCTCTATGTCCTCTGGCGGAGCGGCGGCGCGCTTGGGCTTGTCGATCACGCCGCAAATTCGGCGTAGATCGCGACGTGATCGGAGGGCTTCTCGCCCGCGCGCATCGACTTGACGATCTCCACACGCGCCAGCCGATCGGCGGCGCGCGGCGAAAGCAGAAGGTGATCGATGCGAAGGCCCTTGTTCTTTTGCCAGGCGCCGGCCTGATAGTCCCAAAAGGTATAGAGCCCGCCCTCATCCGACGTCGCGCGCAGCGCGTCGGCGTAGCCGAGATTGAGCAGGCGCTGATAGGCGGCGCGAGTCTGCGGCAGAAACAGCGCGTCGCCGATCCATGCCGAGGCCTCATAGACGTCGCGCGCTTCTGGAATGACGTTGTAGTCGCCGGCGAGAACCGTCGGCTCCTCGAGCCGCAGCAGCGCCTCGGCATGGCGCGTTAGCGCCGCCATGAAGGCGAGCTTATACGAATATTTTTGCGTTTCCGGCGGATTGCCGTTCGGCGCGTAGGTGGAGGCGATGCGCATGACCCCGCCGGCGCCGTCTTCGATGACCGCTTCAATGTAACGCGATTGCGCCTCGCCATCGAAGCCGGGCAGACCGAGAATCACGTCTTGAAGCGGCGACTTCGACAGGATCGCGACGCCATTGAACCCCTTCTGTCCGTGGATGGCGACGTTATATCCTGCGTCTTCGATTTCGAGCCGAGGAAAAGCGTGATCCTCGCACTTCGTCTCCTGCAGGCAAAGCGCGTCCGGCGCCACGTCGCTCAAGAAGGCGAGAAGCGGCGAAAGACGCTGCCTGACGGAATTGACGTTCCACGTCGCGATGCGCACGGCTGGCTCCTAGATCACGCTGCGTTTGGGCGGGTTCGCCCAAATGCGGATGGCGTGATCGTTCTCAAAAGTATAGAGCGCGCTTTGCGCGAAAAACGGGGTCCACTTTTTCGCGAGCCGCGCTCTAGCGCCGCACGCGTGCGCTAATCGAGGCGATAGGCGGCGTGACAGGCGTTGCAGGCTTGCACGACTTGCGACAATTCGGCAAGCGCAGGGCGCATGTCGCCGCCAGGCCCGATCCTGGCCGCCTCCTGGGCAAATTTGCTCGCCTGCTCATGCATTGTGAGACCAAGCGCACGCATCTCATCGGGCATATGCCGCGCCATCATCGCCGGCATGTCGCCGAGTTCGCCGCTCTTGGCGTTCGGCTTGCAGGCCGCCGCGCCGGGAGAGGCCAGGGTGAGCCGCGCGTCCGCGATTTTTGCCGCCGCCGCGCCGTCGCCCTTGCCCAGCGCGGCGAGGATTTCGGCGATGGCTTCGGCATGCCCGCGCATATGGGAAAGCATTTGCACGCGCATCGGCGAAGGGAAATCGAGTTCCTGGCGCGTGTCGCTCATCTTCGGCGACATCTTCATATGGTCCATGTCCATATGTTTCATATGCTCGTCATGGTCGTCGCCGGCGATTGCGGCGGCGGCGAAGAACGACAGCCCGCAAGCCGCGGCGAAAAGAATTCTTCTGATCATGACCTCCCCCTTGATTTGACCTTAGAGAACGTAACGCGCCGGGCGCTGAGACGCGCGAGACGAATGGTCACGGCTGCGCGCCGGCGGGAAGATTGACGCTTTGTCCCTCGCGCAGCTTCCTGGGATCGAGTGAAGGATTGGCGGCGGCGATTTCGCGCCAGCGCCTTTCGTCGCCATAGAGCCGCTTTGCGATGCGTCGCAACGTGTCGCCGCGTCGTATTGTGTAGGTCTGTACGGCGGCGGAGTCTGGAGGGCTGTGCGTCGTAGCAGGCGTGATCTGAACGTCCGATGCGACGGGCGTCGTTTGCTGAGACGCCATCACCGGCGGCGGGTCGACGACGATGAACTCGCCGCGCAACATGCCCATCCAGCAGCTCCAGGGAATGACCCCTGTCGTTTCGGGCGTGAAGTCGATCGTCTGCCGTCCGGGCTTAACGTCGAATTCCAGTTTTAGCGATGGGACGACGATCCGATTGTTGCAGGTCGTGACTTCCGTCGCGTTGATCACCCATTTGACCGGCACGCCGCGCAGCAGCGTGAAGCGCGTGGTCGTGTAGCCAAGTCCATTGGCTTCCATTTCGATCGTCTGCGTCTTCGTCGCGGCAGGCGTCTCCTGCGACGGCGGCGTAAGTTCAATGGGCGCGGGGCGCCGCCAGTTCGTCATCAGCGATGCGAGATCGGCGCCGGAGCCGGTGAGGATCAATCCGCGATTGATCATCACCGCGCCGAGCGCGACGACGATGACGCCCGAGGCCGTCAGCAGACGATGGGTCACGGCGCCCGAGAGCACCGTGGTCAGCGCGCCGAAGGCGAGCATCACCGGCAACGTCCCGAGGCCGAAGACGAACAGCGTCTTGGCGCCTTCGATAGGGCTGCCCGTCCCCGCCGCCATCACATACATCGCCTGCAACGGCCCGCAGGCGATCATCAGACCGTTGAGAAGGCCGATGACGAATGGACGATGACGTCCGCCCGCTTCGCGATTCACCCAGTTCTGCAGCGGGCCGGGCAGGCCGAGCCGGAAACGGCGCAGCGGCGCGAACTGGCCGAGCATATTAAGTCCGAAGATGATGAGGAAAGCGCCAGCCGCGACGCCTGCAATCCCGCGCAGAGTCGGGGTGAAAGCGATGAATGCGCCGAGCCAGCCAAAGGCGACGCCGATCGTTGTGTAGGACAGCGTCTTTCCCGCGCCATAGGCAATGTGCGAGACGAAGGAGGAGCGCCCGGCGCGCGCATCGGCCGCGACATAACCGACGACGAAGCCGCCGCACATGCCCACGCAGTGAAATCCGGTCAGCAGCCCCAAGAGAAACAGGAGGCCGAGACTCATATGCTGGGCGATGTCGGGCGGGCCTTCGGCGCTGATCCAACTTGTGTCGAAGAGAATGAGCGCGGCAAGCGCGGCGAGCGCGGCGACGATGAGCGCCAATCTCACGAGCGGCGAACGCCGGCGCTTCGCCTCCTCGGTCAGAACGACGCGATAGCCGTTCTGCTCGACGCCATCGCGGATCGCGCCGAAATTCGTCGCGTCGGCGTCATAGTCGACGACGACCGTTTCCATCGGATAGCTCGCCGAAACGCTGCGCACGCCGGCGATCTTTCTGATCGCCGCTTCGATGACATGTTCGCAGCCGTGGCAATGCATGCCGCGGGCGTGAAAGGTGATCGCCGTTTCGTTCATTTAGCTTTAACGCGCGCCGCTGGCGTTGAACCGCGATCGGCGCCTCCCG
>JACOWC010000075.1 GCA_016177005.1 Methylocystis sp. | reverse complement strand
GAACTCATTCTTCACGTAAAGCTGCGGGATCGTCGGCCAATTGGAATAGGCCTTGATGCCTTCGCGTATGGCGCCGTCGGCGAGCACGTTGATCGCCTTGTAAGGCACGCCGAGGTGGTTGAGGATCTGCACCACCTGCATGGAGAAGCCGCACTGCGGCGCCTGCGGCGTGCCCTTCATGAAGAGCACGACGTCATTTGATTCGATTTCGCTTTTGATGCGGGCGTTGGCGTCGTCGGACATTTCGTTTGCCTTTGTTGCGGCGTTCAAGGCGCCGGTTGAGGAGAAGATTACGGCGCCCGCGTCGTCAGCTGCAGCGCATGCAGCTCGCCGCCGAGGCGGTCGCCGAAAGCGGCGTTGACCATCTGGTGCTGCTTGACGCGGGTGAGGCCGCGAAAGCTCTCCGAGACGACCGTCGCCGCCCAATGATCGTCATCGTTGACGAGGGCGGTGAGCTCCACCTGCGCGTCGGGTATCGCCGACTTGATGAGACGCTCGATTTCTGCGGCGGGCATGGGCATTTTATGACACCTGTGTCGGAAAAGCGTCCAAAAACGCATTGTCGTCGCCGGCCATGAAGGCCGGCAGCGGGGTTTCGTGCGCCTGGCGCAGCTCGGTCAGCAATATCGGCGCCTCATCGGGAAGGATCAAGGCGTCGCCGCCGACGCGCCCGATCGCCTGGACCCGCACGCCCGCAGCCGCCCCCTCTCGAACGACCGCGGCGGCCTCGCCCGGCGGGACGGCGACGAGATAGCGCGCCTGATCTTCCCCGAACAGCACGGCGTGTTGGGGGCCGGACGGGAGATCCCGGATTTCGGCCCCCATGTCCCCTGTGAGCGCCATTTCCGCCAGCGCGACGGCGAGGCCGCCGTCGGAGAGGTCATGCGCGGCGCTGGCGCAGCCGGAAAGAATAAGTTCACGAACGAAGTCGCCGTTCCTGCGCTCGGCGGAAAGATCGACCGGCGGCGGGGCGCCGTCGGGTCGCCCGCACAGATCATGCGCATAGGCCGACTGGCCGAGCCAGCCCGAGGTCTTGCCGACGAACAGGATCGCGTCGCCTTCGCGCGCAAAACCCGTCTGCGCCGCCTTGGCGACGTCGGCGATCACGCCAACGCCGCCGATCGCCGGGGTCGGCAGAATGCCGGCGCCTTGCGTCTCGTTGTAGAGCGAGACATTGCCGGAAACGATCGGAAAATCGAGGGCGCGCGCAGCCTCGCCGATCCCCTGCAGGCAGCCGACGAATTGGCCCATATATTCTGGCCGCTCGGGATTGCCGAAATTGAGATTGTCGGTGAGCGCCAGCGGCGTGGCTCCCCGTACGGTGATGTTGCGCCAGGCCTCGGCGACCGCCTGCTTGCCGCCCTCGTAAGGATCGGCGGCGCAATAGCGTGCGGTCACGTCGGTGGTCAGCGCCAGGCCTTTCGGCCCCTCCTTGACCCTGACCACTGCGGCGTCGCCCCCTGGAGGGCGCACGCTATTGCCGAGAATGAGGTGGTCGTATTGCTCCCAGACCCAGCGCTTGGCGCAGAGATTTGGCGTGGCGAGGAGTTTGAGCGCCGCCTCGCGATTCGACAGCGGCGCCTTGATCGACGCCGAGTCGAGCGCCGGCTGTTTCGGCGTCGGCGTCCAGGGCCGGTCATAGACCGGCGCTTCGTCGCCCAATTCCTTGATCGGCAGGTCGGCTTTCACCTCGCCCTTGTGCGTGACGACGAAGCGCAGCGTGTCGGTGGTCTTGCCGATGATCGCGAAATCGAGGCCCCATTTCCGGAAGATCGCCTCCGCCCGCTCTTCGAGTTCAGGCTTCAGGACCATGAGCATGCGCTCCTGGCTTTCGGAGAGCATCATCTCATAGGCTGTCATGCCGATTTCGCGGCAGGGCACGGCGTCGAGGTCGAGCTCTATGCCGAGGTTGCCCTTGGCGCCCATCTCCACCGCAGAGGAGGTGAGGCCGGCGGCGCCCATGTCCTGAATGGCGATGACCGCGCCCGACGCCATCAGCTCCAGGCAGGCCTCCAGCAGCAGCTTTTCCGAAAACGGATCGCCGACCTGCACGGTCGGCCGTTTTTCCTCGGCGTCTTCCTCGAAGGACGCCGAAGCCATGGTCGCCCCATGAATGCCGTCGCGCCCCGTCTTCGAGCCGAGATAGACGATCGGATTTCCAACCCCGGCGGCGGCCGAATAAAAAATCCCGTCGGCGCGCGCCAGCCCGACGGCCATGGCGTTGACGAGGATATTGCCGTCATAGGAGGCGTCGAATTCCGTCGAGCCGCCGACCGTCGGAACGCCGAAACTGTTGCCATAGCCGCCGATGCCGGCGACGACTCCGGCGACGAGCCGCCGCGTCCTTGGATGCGCGGGACGCCCGAAGCGTAGAAGGTTCAGGCAGGCGATCGGCCGCGCGCCCATGGTGAACACGTCGCGCAGGATGCCGCCGACGCCAGTCGCCGCGCCCTGATAGGGCTCGATGAAGGAGGGGTGGTTGTGGCTCTCCATCTTGAAGACGCAGACGTCGCCGTCGCCGATGTCGATCACGCCGGCGTTTTCTCCCGGACCGCGAATCACCCAGGGCGCCTTGGTCGGCAGCTTGCGCAAATGGATGCGCGACGATTTGTAGGAGCAGTGTTCGTTCCACATGGCCGAGAAAATGCCGAGCTCCGTGAAGCTCGGCCTGCGGCCGATGAGTTTCAGAATGCGCTCATATTCATCAGGCTTGAGGCCGTGGGCGGCGGCCAGCTCCGGCGTGACGGCGGGTTCGGTCGCGCTCACTTATCCTCGCATTGGGGTGAAATCACTGCGCGCTTGGAATGTCTTTGCCGCGCTGCGGCGGCGGAAGGATTACTGCGCAGCGTCCGATGCGGCAAGCCGCGCCATTCCCTAAAGTCGCGCCTCCGGCAATTTCCGAGGCGGCGCTACAGGAGCGCAGCGACGGCTATCTCACATGAATTGCAGGGATTGTTGCCCCAGAGCCACAGCCGTAAAGAATAAGCATGCCACAGCCCAATTTTGCGTCAGCCGTATTTGCATTACCAAAATTTTATAGCAACGTGACAGGGACTTCGGCGCTCGTCGTCGACCGTCGAACCGCAGAATTTAATCCGGGGGTTCCCATGAAAAATTTTAATCGCGGCGCGATTGCCGCGCTGATGGTCGCGAGCTCCGCCGCCTCCGCCTCCGCCAGCGTTCACCTGGACCGGTCTCTACGGCGGCGTCAACATCGGTTATGCCTTCGGCGACAACGCTCATGAAACTGGCGGTCTCGCCTATGTCAGCCCAGGCGCCCTCGCGGCATTGCCGTTCGGTTCGGCCTGGACCACCGGACAGAATCTGCAAGGCGTCGTGGGCGGCGGCCAGATCGGTTACAACTATCAGTTCAACCCGTGGCTCGTCCTTGGCGCGGAGGCGGACATCCAGGCCGCCGATATTGGGTCCCATGGCAACGCCGTGGTTGGCGTGGTCGACGCCATAGGACCCCATGTGCAGTCGGTAAATTCGACGAAGAAGGTCGATTGGTTCGGCACGGTGCGCGGCCGGGTCGGCTTGACGCTGCCTTCCATCCCTAATCTGATGGTTTACGGCACGGGCGGCTTCGCCTATGGCCAGGTCGTCCACAATGTCGGGTTCGCCGACAATTACACCTTTGCGGGTGCAGCGCTCGTTGGCGGAGGCGCGCTCGGCCATGGCTATTACGACAACACCAAGGTCGGCTGGGCGGCTGGCGGCGGCGTCGAATGGTCGCCGTCAGCGTTCCCCGCGTGGTCGCTCAAGGCCGAATATCTCTATGTCGATCTCGGCTCGACGCGCGCGAATTCCGTGCCGCTCAACGGCGGCTTCCCGGCGATCGCTCCGCAGCTCTTCGGACCGACGGTTCCGATATTTACCGCGACGCAGAACTCGCCGACCCGTTTTCATACGGTGCGTGCGGGCGTGAACTGGCACTTCGACCCCTTCGCGGCTGTAGCGTCTTCGAGCGGTGGCGCGCTGCCGTCGATCAAGGGACCGCCCCCGGCTTTCGTGGATAGCTATCAGCCGTTTCAGGTCCGCCTGAAGGTTGCCGGCGTCATTCCGCTGGACGGCCATGGCACGGTATTCGACTCCGGCGCCGGACACCCGCTCTTGGGCTCCGTCGGCGTGATTTCCGGCCTGACCGGCGCGAATGGCGTGATCGCCGGCGCGAGCACGAACACTTCGACGTCGATCATCCCGATGCTTGATGCGGCCTATTTTCTCACCAAGAACTGGGCGATTGAAGCGATTTGCTGCGTCGCGCCGCATCACATCCAGGGCACCGGCACGATCGCCAGCGACTTCGCGCGCGCCTGGCTTTTCCCGCCGTCTGCCATGCTTCAATACCATGTCACCAATTTTGGCGCGTTCCAGCCCTATCTTGGCGTCGGCGTGAACTTCACCACCTTTTGGAATACCCGCGTCAACAACGACACCTGGTCGATTCCCTTCGCCCCTGGCGCGCCGCTCGCCGCTGCTGGCGGAGTTCTCGCCACATTCCAATACGCCACGGTTTCTCCTTCCTGGGGCGTGGTCGGGCAGGCTGGCTTCGACTATATGTTGAACGAGCATTGGGGCGTGAACGTCGACTTCAAATATGTCGGATTGCACCCGATGGTTCACTCCACAGTGATCGGTTTCGCGCCGGCGGCGCCGGCAGCGGGCGCGATCTTCATCCCGGTCAAGGTGTCGCTGCCAATCAACCCGATCGTCATCTCCGCGGGTCTGACCTATCGCTTCGGCGGCAGCCTCCTTTCCCCGCTGTTCTGACGATAGACTCGGTTACAAGAAACCGGCCCCCTGCGGGCCGGTTTCAGACCGCTTAAAAACCCCCGGCGCAAGTCGGGGGTTTTTTGATTCGTATGGGCGCTGGTGAGAAAGGCCTGGCGCGCTTCGGAGACGGCCGAAGGCGTCCCTGCTCAGGAGAGGCGCTCGTCCACACGCTGCGTTTGATACTGCCCGACCTTTCGGTAGCGGTAGAGATAGGTCGGAACGATCGCCTCGATCGATTGCGGATCGGCGACGCCGAGTCCGCAAAGCGTGCGGCCTTCGGCCTCTGCGGCGTCGCTGACGACATTGTCATGCTTGAGAAGTTCGACCTGATCTTGCGTCATGCGCAACAGTTTCGGGAACAAACCGAAGGACAGTTTCGTCAGCGTTTGCATCAGCGCGGCCATGAGCTTGCCGGCGCCGAAGGAGAGTTTGAGAATCTTCCGCTCGCGCTGCGTCACCTCCAGAACATATTCGACGATCTTCGCGAAGCTTTTGACCTCCGGGCCGCCAAGCTCATAAACGGCGCCCGGCTTGGCGCGGCCGGCGAGCGCCGTCGCGACGGCATGAGCGACGTCGCCGACATAGACCGGCTGGAATTTCGTATCGGCGCCGACGATGGGCAGGACCGGAAAATAACGCGCCATCGTTGCGAAGCGATTGAAGAAATCATCTTCCGGCCCGAAAATCACCGACGGCCTCAAAATGACGGCCGAAGGGATGTCCGCGAGCATGGCGGCTTCGCCTTCCGCTTTGCTGCGGCCATAGGCGGAGCGCGATTCCGGGTCGGCGCCGATCGCTGAAATGTGCACGACATTGTCGATGCCGGCCGCCTTCGCGGCCTCGGCGATCGCGCGCGCCCCGCCGGCCTGCACGGTCGCAAATTTTTGCGCGCCGGTTTCCGCAAGGATGCCGACCAGATTGACCGCCGCCGAAGCGCCTCTCAGGGCCGCCGCGATCGACTCGGGATGACGCACATTGGTCTGCACCGCCATCACCTGGCCGACGCGGCCGAGCGGCTGGAGATAGAAGGCGAGGTCGGGCCGCCGGCAGGCGACGCGCACGCGCCAGCCGTCGCGGGCCAGCGCGCGCACGACATGGCGTCCGACGAACCCCGAGCCGCCGAATACCGTCACTACCCGTCCCCGGCCAATGGTCAGGTTATTGTCGCCGATCATTGCGATTCGCTCCGCTTGCGCCGCGCCGGCCGCCGCCGGCGCGTATAGGTCGCCAACGCTCTAACGAAATTTGGCGAGGAAGGAAATGCGTGAGGAAGCGGAGGTTCGGCGGCTGCAAGTCTTGATGATGTTTTGATGATGGCGCGGATTGACAGGCGCCGCCCGCTGCCCCTATGAGACGCGCTTGATGCCCAGGTGGCGGAATTGGTAGACGCGCTGGTTTCAGGTACCAGTGGTGAAAGCCGTGGAGGTTCGAGTCCTCTCCTGGGCACCAAATCAACCGGTATTTTGTAGCGACGGCGCAAAGCCACGAATGCCGTCGTCCGTCCTGAGTCGCTGAAGCGACATGCGCCTCATCTGAAAAATTCCGGCGCGCTGTCGTCGACGGCGGCAGGATGCGATTTTTTTCGGCGTACGCCGCCGCCTCTTAAGCAAGGCGCGCCACGCGAACGGCTCGTCGCGAATATTGAGCACGCCCGCGCCGCCACGGCAAACGCCCGCAACATCTATCGTTCTCATCAACCGGGAGATCGCCCGCCACGGCTTCGCTGTAGGTGGCGCCGGGATTGCATCCATTGACCCGAAGGCGTCGCTCGCGACGTCAAAGGTCCACAGAGGGACCCCCAGCATCGCCGCTGTCCTGACGTCTGCTGTGCAGACGGTCAGGCGGCGGCTTTTTGTTTTCCCTGCGCGCACAGGCGAGGCCTGGATGAGGTTTGCGATGATGAAAGCACAGTCGCATCGATCGATGGTCCGACAGTCGCGAGGGCGCGGCGCATTGGTGATGGCCATCGCGGCCGCGCTCGTCACCGCCGACGCCAACGCCGAGCCTCGGAAGGCCGCATCTCCGGAAGCCGCTTCGATCAAGCTTCAGCCAGGAACGCCGGCGACGGCGCAGCCCGCGCCGCCGCCGCCGCCGGCGCCCATGGGCGTATTCGGCGCCGATATGCCGGCCGCCGGCAAACTCGTGCTTTCCATTACCCCCATCTTCGCCAATCTGTCGGGCATCAAGATGGGAACGCGCACCGTCTCCAACGAATATATCGTCACGACAGTGCCGTTCTTTCTCAATCCCAGGCAGACCGTGCGCATCATTCCGCAAAATATCGCGGTTGCGACCCAGATTGTCGGCCTCAGCTACGGCGTCACGAAAGATTTCGCGGTGGTGCTCACGGCCGGCATGATTGAGAAAAATCTCAACGCCCTAACCTGGAAAGGCACTTCGGGAATTCTGCCGCTTGGCAGGAGTTTGCCGGGAACGACGAGCCTTGCCGACGTTACTCTGTCGGGCGTCTATCGCATCTATCAGGACGATATCCACCGCATCCAGCTCTCGCTTGGCTTTTCCTTCCCCGCCGGCAGCTACACGGCCACGTTCAAGGACTTTCTCCTGCCCGACGGGACCCGCCGCAACATCCGCGCATTTTATGGGATGCAGCCCGGCAGCGGCACGTTCGATTTCCTGCCCGGCGTTGTCTATGCGGGTTATCTGGGACCGTGGTCATGGGGTCTCGGCTACCGCGGGCGCTTCCCTCTGGCCCCGAATACGCTGGGCTATTCCTGGGACTACCTGCTCGAATATCGCCTGCGCTTCCCGCTCGGCCCAACTCCTTCGGGGGGATACCGCTGGGGCGATCTGCATGAATTCAACGGCTGGGTCGGCTACACCTGGACGGCGGGGCTGACGACCACCTTCCGCGCGAGCGCTACGACGCAGGGCCCGATTCGCGGCTTCGATCCGGAAATTCGCGGCCCGGCCGTGCCGGCGAATCCGGCTTTCTATGGCGGGCAGCGAGTCGAACTCTTCGGGGGCGCGACGATCAGCGGCAAATTTATCGGCTATGAAAATGCGACGGTCGCGGTCGAAGCCGGTCTGCCCGTCTATCAGAACCTCAACGGTCCGCAGATCATGAAAAACTGGCAGGCGGGCATGTCGCTTCGGTTCAAGATATAACCGCGTGGATCGCGCCGGGCGGGCCTCGTGAGTTTGACAGCTGGCGACGCTGCGACCGGCGCGCACGACCCCTTTACGCGCCCACCGGACGCCGCCAATTGAAGATCGCCATCGTCGACGAAAGTCCCATTCGCTCGTTGATCCTCGAGGAAGGATTGCGTGAAGCCGGCTTCGCGCAGGTCGAGCGGATCGGCGAAATGCATAATCTGCTGAAGCACATTTACGCCATCGATCCTGACGTCATCCTGATCGATCTCGAAAATCCTTCGCGCGATACGCTCGAACAGATGTTTCAGGTCAGCCGCGCCGTGCGTCGGCCGATCGCAATGTTTGTCGACCAAAGCGATACGGCGTCCATTCAAGCCTCGGTCGACGCCGGCGTCTCAGCCTATATCGTAGACGGGCTGAAAAAGGAGCGCATCAAATCGATCCTCGATCTGTGCGTTTCGCGCTTTAAGGCCTTCTCCAAGCTTCAGGACGATCTCGATCGCGCCAAATCCGACCTTGAGGAGCGCAAGACGATCGAACGCGCCAAAGGCATATTGATGAAAGCGAAGAAGCTTTCCGAAGAAGACGCGTACAAGCTAATGCGCGGCGCGGCGATGCGCGAAAACAAGAAGATCATCGAAATTGCGCGGTCGGTCATCACCGCGGCGGAGATGTTTAAATGACCGGCGATGCGCAGGTGAAGATCGGCTTCATTCCGCTTGTCGACGCCGCGGCGCTGTTCATCGCGGCGCACAAGGGCTTCGCCTCGGCGGAGGGACTCGATGTCGAACTGATCCGCGAAGTCTCCTGGGCGAATATCAGAGACAAGCTCGCCATCGGCCGATTCGATGCGGCGCATCTTCTGGCGCCGATGGCGGTCGCGTCCACGCTCGGACTGGCTCACGTACGCGTCCCGCTCGCGGCGCCGATAAATCTCGCGATGAACGGCAATGCGATTGCGGTGTCCACGGCGCTTTATGCGGAACTGACCGCGGATGGCGAGGCTGGGGACCCGGCGCAAAGCGCGCGGGCGCTGGCGAAGGTGGTCGCTCGCCGCCAGGCCGAGCGTCGAGAGCCGCTGACCTTCGGCATGACCTTCCCATTTTCCACGCACAATTATCAGCTGCGATACTGGATGGCGGAAGGCGGCATTGATCCTGATCAAGACCTGCGCCTGATCGTTTTGCCGCCGCCCTACATGGTGGAAAATCTGGCGCGCGGCCAGCTCGACGGCTTTTGCGTCGGCGCGCCATGGAGCTCTGTCGCGGTCGACGCCGGCATCGGCGTCATTTTGCATTTCGGCTGCGAGATTTTTGACCGCGCGCCCGAGAAGGTTCTCGCTTTGCGCGAAAGCTTCGCCGACGACGACCCGAATCTTGTCGCCACCCTGATCCGCGCCCTCGATAGGGGCGCCGCCTTCGTCGACGACCCGCAAAACCTCAACGAGGTTTCGCACATCCTCTCCCGTCCGGAATATGTCGGCGTCGAGGCGGAGATTATCCGCCGCGTGCTGACAGGCCATTTGCGCCTCGACGGGCGCAACGAGCGAGAAGACGCCAACTATCTCATCATTGGAAAAGACGGCGCGATGAGGCCAGATCCGCGGCAGGCCGAATGGATTTATGCGCAAATGCTTCGCTGGGGGCAAACGCGCCATTCGCCGGCCATGGCCGATCGAGCGAAGAGCGTTTTGCGCTCGGATCTCTATGAGGCTGCAGTCGGCGGCTCGCATCATCAACGCGAAATCGGAGCATTTGCTGGACCCGCTTTCGACGGCCGCAGCTACGAGGATTATCTTTCGGCCTTCGCAATCGGACAGCGTTTGTGAGCGCCGCCCCCCTGTTCAAAAGCGCCATGCGCTAGGCGCCGCGCGCCTAAGCATTCGGCGCCGCAACCTGACCGTCGCCCTTGGTCAGGGCGCCCGCAACATCAACATTCTTCTTGCAAAAGACCGTACTGGGCGCGTCTGGCCCGAATCATGCATTTACCCCATCGGTCAACGACGACCGCCGGTCCGCCGGAACGAGCCCAATGTTGGGCTCCGTCACAGAAGCGGTTTCGCANGTCTGGCCCGAATCATGCATTTACCCCATCGGTCAACGACGACCGCCGGTCCGCCGGAACGAGCCCAATGTTGGGCTCCGTCACAGAAGCGGTTTCGCAATTTGCGAAGCGCTTCGGTCGTCTTGCCACTTTCCATCACGCCAGGCGAAGCGACCTGTGACCGGACCGTTCGGCCGTTCAGCAGAGTCGACACATGACAAATTTGCACCTTTGTAACAGCCGCGAAAAGCTCGTCGTCGTCGGCGCGGGGATGGCCGCCGCGCGTTTCGTCGAGGAGCTGACGAGCCGGACGCCAAATCGTTACGACATTCTGGTGATCGGGGAAGAGCCGCGACTTGCCTATAACCGCGTGCTGCTCTCTTCCGTGCTCGCCGGAGACCTGTCGGTCGACGACATCGAACTCAAGCCTCGGCGGTGGTGGCAAGCGGCCGGCGTTGCCGCGCTAAGCGGCGTCAAGGTCACGCAGATAGACCCCGCCGCCCGGCGCATCCTTCTCGACAATGGAGATAGCCTCGACTTTTCGAAAGCCGTGCTCGCGACCGGTTCGCACGCGATAAGGCTGCCGATCGAAGGCGCTGATTTGCCCGGCGTCCACACGTTCCGCGACGTGAAGGACGTCGAAGCGCTTGCCGGGCTCGAAGGCAAGGGCGCCCGCGCGCTCGTCATCGGCGGCGGTCTTCTTGGGCTCGAGGCGGCCTATGGGCTCGCGCGGCGCGGC
>JACOWC010000074.1 GCA_016177005.1 Methylocystis sp. | reverse complement strand
GCCCCGCCGGGAGCAAGACCGAATAGGGGCGACGGAAGGCCTTGAGCGCGAGCTTTAGCCTTCAACCCGTCTCCGGGACTGTCGCCCGGGTTGGTTGCTAGAGGCGGGCGGCGACGTCCGTCCCAGAGGAATGGTCGTCACGTCCTGCAAAGGACGTACAGAACCCGGCTTACAGGCCGGCTGGCGCTCAACTGGAGCGCGGCTCGCGAAAAAGTGGACCCTGGTTTTTCGCGTAGAGCGCGCTCTAAACTTTTGTAATCGATCACGTTATCTGCATTTGGGCGATTCCGCCCAAATGCGGCGTGATCTGGTGGATTTCGGCGGCGACGATGGCCGCATGGAGCATTGCGTCACGCTCTTGCATCGCCACTCGCCACGAAGCCGCCAAATTCAAGCCACCGTAAACGCTCCCTTAACGATAACAAAGCCTAATGAAGCCGGTTGCCGAAATCCGGCGCGTGGCGACCCGCCTGCTTCCGACGCCCGCGGTTCCATGTCGATCAAGACCGCCCAGCCGCAATTACGCCGTCTCGACGCGCCTGCGCTCGCCGCAAGCCGCGCTCTGGGATCGCGTCGCCGGCCGTCTCGCGCCGCGCGCCGCCCGAGGAGGAGCATGCCGATGACGTCCGCCGGGACGCATATTCCGGTGCTGCGCGATGAGGCGATCGCCGCCCTTTGCGTCCATCGCGGCGGGCGTTATGTCGACGCGACCTTCGGCGGCGGCGGTTATACGCGCGCCATACTCGCGCATCCGGAAACGCGCGTGCTCGCCTTCGACCGCGATCGATCGGCCGTCAAATCGGGCCAGGCGCTCGTTCAAGAGATGCGCGGACGGCTAACGCTCATCGAAGCGCGCTTTTCTCGGCTCGAGGACATCTCGCGCGCGCAAGATTTCGCGCCGGTCGACGGCGTCGTCTTCGATATCGGCGTCTCGTCGATGCAGTTCGACGAAGCGGCGCGCGGCTTTTCCTTCCGCGCCGAAGGTCCGCTCGACATGCGCATGGAGGGGCGAGGGCGCAGCGCCGCCGACATCGTCAATGAGGCGGATGAAGAGACGCTCGCCGACATTCTGTATTTCTATGGCGAGGAGCGCGCCGCGCGGCGCATCGCCCGCGCGATCGCGCATGACCGCAACATCGCGCCATTCGAAACGACGAGGGCGCTCGCCGGATTGATCGAACGCGTGGCGCCGGGTCGTCCGGGCGACATTCATCCGGCGACCAGGAGCTTCCAGGCGCTGCGCATCGCCGTCAATGACGAACTCGGCGAACTGCTCGAAGGGCTCATCGGCGCGGAGCGCGTTCTTGCGGAAGGCGGACGCCTCGTCGTCGTGACCTTTCATTCGCTTGAGGATCGCATCGTGAAGCAGTTTCTCGCCGAAAGATGCGGGCGCGGCGAAACCGGATCGCGGCGCCTTCCCGGCGAAACTGCGCCGCCGGCGCGAAGTTTCGTCTGCGAGGGACGCCAGCCCGTCACGCCCACAGGCGCCGAGACGACGGCCAATCCGCGCGCGCGTTCGGCCAAACTGCGCTATGCGACGCGCACGGCGGCGCCCCCGCATCCGCTCGACGCGAGGCTCGCGCGCCTTGTTCGACTGCCCGATCGCGACAAGGGAAAAGCCTGATGCTGCGGCTTCTCAACATCATTGCGGTTCTCGCGCTCGTCGGTTCGGCGGTTTACGCCTATTCGATCAAATATCAAACGAGCTATCGCGCCGAGCAGATTACAAAAACCAAGATCGAGATCAGGCAGGAGCGCGACGCGATTGCGGTGTTGCGCGCCGAATGGGCCTATATGACCCGGCCCGAGCGCATTCAGCAGCTTGCTGACGCCTATCTGCCGGGCATGAAACAGCTCGATGCGACCCAGATCGTCGCCGCCCAGGCGCTTCCCGAAAGATCGCCGCGCGTCGACTCCATCGGCCAGAAGCTCGACTCGCTCGGATTGAGCATGCCGGCGACGCCGCCTGTCGCCGGCAGCGCGTCGACCACCACGCCCAAGGCGCAGGGACAAAGCCAAGAACGACGCAAGCCATGACGCAAACGACGCTCGATACGCCACCATCGCCTCCGCCCGCACGCAGAATGCGGGCGCTGCTGCGCACCCTGTTTTCGACAAGTCTCGCTCTGAGCGCGCCGCGCATGCGGCTCGCGGCGTTGGGCTTTCTCGCGCTCTATGGCGTGATCGCGATCAAGCTCGTCTATCTGGGCTTCAAGCCGGACGCGGCGACGACGCGGCGCGCCGCGGCGGAAGCTGTCGCGGCTTCGCGCCCGGACATCCTCGATCGCAACGGCGAGGTGCTGGCAAGCGACGTGAAGGTGATGTCGGTCTTCGCCGAGCCGCGCCGCATCATCGACAAGGATGAAGCGACCGAGCTGTTGACCGCCGTTCTGCCCGGACTCGACTCCCGCGAATTGCGCGAGCGGCTCGGTTCCAGGAAAGGCTTCGTCTGGGTGAAGCGCGAGGTCACGCCGCATCAGCGCGACGAAATATTCCATCTCGGACTGCCGGGCGTCGGCTTGATCGCCGAAAACAAGCGCGTCTATCCCAACGGGCCGATCGGCGCGCATGTGCTCGGCTTCGCCAATGTGGACAATCAGGGCATCGCCGGCATCGAGAAATATATCGATGGGCAGGGGCTCGCCGATCTGCACGGCGCCGGCTTTGGCGCGACGCCGGAAGAGCTGAAGCCCGTTTCGCTTTCGCTCGACCTACGCGCGACGCATGCGTTGCGCGACGAGCTCGAGAAGGGCGTCACCCACTTCAAGGCGAAGGCCGGCGCCGCGGCGATCGTGGAGGTCAACACCGGAGAAGTGATCGCGCTGGCGTCGCTCCCCGACTACGATCCGAACAAGCCGACCGAAGCGCTCGATCCCATCCACATCAACCGCATGAACGTCGGCGTTTATGAGATGGGTTCGACCTTCAAGGCGCTGACCGTCGCGATGGCGCTCGACTCGGGAAAGGTCAATCTGAATTCCCGGCTCGACGCGCGCGGCGTGCTGTCGTTCGGCCGCTTCAAAATCCATGATTATCACGCGCAAAATCGCGCGCTCACGCTGCCGGAAGTTTTCACCTATTCCTCCAATGTCGGCGTCGCGCGCATGGCGATGGGCCAGGGCGTGGAGCGTCACAAGGCGTTCTTGCGCAAGATGGGCCAGCTTACGCGCATGCGCACCGAACTGCCGGAGAGCGCCGAGCCGATCGTGCCGAAAAACTGGGGCGAGCTGAACACCATGACCATCGCCTTCGGCCATGGCCTCGCGGTCGCGCCTCTGCAGGCGATGATGGCGGTCGGCGCGTTGATGAACGGCGGCTATCTGATCACGCCAACCTTCATCAAGCGCAGCGAGGAGGAAGCAAAGCAAGGCGCCGAACGCGTGGTGAAGGCGGAGACGAGCGAGGCGATGCGCTATCTCATGCGCCTCAACGCCGAAATCGGCACGGCGCGGAAGGTGAACATTCCCGGCTATTACGTCGGCGGCAAGACCGGCACGGCGGAAAAGGTCGTCAACGGGCATTATTCGAAGGCCAGGCTGTTTAACACCTTCATGGCCGTCGCGCCGTCGGACAAGCCGAAATATCTGTTCCTCACCATCATGGACGAACCGCAGGGATTGCCGGAGACCGGCGGCTATGCGACGGCCGCCTATAATGCCGGGCATGTGACGGGCGAGATCATCGAGCGAGTCGGTCCCATTCTCGCGCTCGCCCCGCGTTTCGAGCCGCCCCACCAGCCTTTCCCCCTCCTCGCGAAATTGGGATATGGCTATGCCAATGTTCCGGCCCGTGGCGGGGGAGGGCATTGATGCGGCTTTCCGAACTGCTCGCGACGCCCGATCTTGAGCCCGCCTTGCGCGGGCTCAAAATCGCCGGCCTGACGGCCGACAGTCGACTGGCGCGCGACGGCTTCGCGTTTTTTGCAATACCCGGCCATGCCGGCGACGGCATGTCCTATGTCGCCGACGCCGCCTCGCACGGCGCCTGCGTCGTCATCGCCCAACGCGTCGCGCAATGTCCGCTGCCGCTTGTCGTCGTCGACGACGTTCGGCGCGCGCTGGCGCTCGCAGCGGCGCGCTTCTTTCCTCGTCAACCGTCGACGATCGCCGCCGTGACAGGCACGAGCGGCAAGACGTCGGTCGTCGCCTTCTTGCGCCAAATCTGGGCTGCGCTCGGCCATGAGGCGGCGTCGCTCGGGACCGTCGGAATCGTGGAGTCGCGCGGCGCGCATTACGGCGCGCTGACGACGCCAGGTCCGGTCGAACTGCACCGGACGCTGAACGATCTTGCGGGACGCGGCGTCACCTATCTTGCAATGGAGGCGTCGTCGCTCGGGATTGATCAGCGGCGGCTCGACGGCGTGCGCGTCAACGTCGCCGGCTTCACCAATTTTTCGCGCGACCATCTCGATCATCACGCCGGCATGGACGAATATTTCGCCGCGAAGATGCGGCTCTTCGAAACGCTGTTGCGTCCCGGACAGACGGCGGTGATCGACGCCGACAGCGATGTCGCGTCGCGCGTGATCGACATTTGCCGAAAGTGCGGCCTCAGGATTTTCAGCGTCGGTTCGAAGGGGGAAACGATCAGGCTCCTTTCGGTCACGCTGCACGCGTTTAAGACGCCTTTGCGGCTCGCTTACGAGGGCGCCGAATATGAAGTGAACCTGCCGCTCGCCGGCGCGTTTCAGGTCTCAAACGCCCTTGTCGCGGCCGGCCTCGCCATCGCCAGCGGCGATGACCCGGGGCAGGTCTTTGCGGCGCTCGAAACGCTCAAAGGCGCGCCCGGACGGCTCGAACTCGTCGGCCAGCGCAGGGGCGCGCCCATTTTCGTCGACTACGCCCATAAGCCTGACGCGCTGGAGAAGGTGCTCGCCACTTTGCGGCCGCTGACAAAAAATCGCCTGATTGTCGTTTTCGGGTGCGGCGGCGATCGTGACCGTGGCAAACGCCCGCTGATGGGCGAAATCGTCGCCCGCGCCGCCGATGTCGGCATCGTCACGGACGATAATCCGCGCAGCGAGGACGCAGCCGCCATTCGCGCAGAAATTCTGGAAGGAACCCGCGGCGGCGCAGCGCATATCATCGAGATCGGGGACCGGGGCGCGGCGATCGCCAGCGCCGTGGCGGAACTTCAAACGGGCGACGCGCTCGTGGTGGCGGGAAAAGGTCACGAGACCGGACAGATCGTCGGCGACCGCGTTCTGCCTTTCTCGGATCATGAGGCGATCGCGCAGGCGCTGAAGGAGCATCATCAATGATCGGGAGACCGCTTTGGTCGGGATTGGCGCTGGTCGGCGCGCTGCGCGCGCGCGCGAGCGGCGGTCTAGCGCGCGAAGCCGCCGGCATTTCCATTGACACGCGCACCCTTCAGCCAGGAGACCTGTTTTTCGCCATCAAGGGAGAGACGCGCGACGGCCACGACTTCGTGCGGGCGGCGTTTGAGAAAGGCGCGGCGGCGGCGGTGATCGACGAAGCGCATGCGCTCGAGCTTTCCGGCGCGGGGCCGCTTTTCGTCGTCAGAGACGTGCAACAGTCGCTCGAGTCGCTCGGTCAACGCGCGCGGGAGCGGACCGACGCCTTTATCGCCGCGATCACCGGTTCGGTCGGCAAGACGTCGACCAAGGAAATGACGCGGCTCATGCTGTCGCGCTTCGGCGACACGCATGCTTCGGCGGCGTCTTACAACAATCAGTGGGGCGTGCCGCTGACGCTCGCGCGCATGCCGGCGGAGTCGCGCTTCGGCGTGTTCGAACTCGGCATGAATCACGCGGGCGAGATCGCCGCGCTCGTCGCTCAGGTGCGGCCTCACGTCGCCGTCGTCACGCGCATCGCGCCGGTCCATCTCGAATATTTCGGATCGATCGAAAACATCGCGGACGCCAAAGCCGAAATATTTTCCGCGCTCGACGGCGGCGTCGCGATCATCAACCGCGACGACGGCTTTTACGAACGCCTCGCTGCTGCGGCCGCGCCGAACGCCAGTCATGTCCTCGGATTTGGCGAGACCGAAGGCGCTGACGCGCGACTCCTGTCTTACGAGCTCGCAGGCGAAGGCGCGCTGGTCGAGGCGGATATTCTCGAGCGCCGACTGCGCTTTCGCATCGGCGCGCCGGGCAGGCATGTGGCCGTAAACGCGCTCGCGGCGCTGCTCGTCGGCGCCGTTCTAGACTTGGACGTGGAGGAGGCGGCTGAGAGTCTCGCCGAATTCACGCCGCCGTCCGGACGGGGCCAGCGCGAGAAAATCGCGACGCCGCACGGCGCGTTTACGCTCATCGACGAAAGCTACAACGCCAACCCGACCTCCATGCGCGCGGCGCTGGAGCTGCTTGGCGGCGCGGCGACGGGCCCCGGCGGCAGGCGGATCGCGGTTTTGGGCGACATGCTGGAGCTTGGGCCCCAGGCTGCCGAACTGCACGCTGCGCTCGCCCACGATCTTATCGACGCCGGGGTTGATCTGCTATTCACCGCCGGACCGTTGATGTCACGGTTAAGTTACGCTGCGCCCGACGAGATGCGCGCGGCGCATCGGGCGACGCCGCTGGAACTGGAAGAGGCGGTTCTCTCCGCCGTTCGGCCCGGCGACGTTGTGATGGTGAAAGGCTCCAATGGTTCGCGGATGTCGCGGATCGTCTCGGCCTTGAAAAGCGCGTTCGCCCACGAAATGGCGGATTGAGGAGAGACGATGCTGACGCTGCTTGCGGAGTTTTCTTATCTTTACAGTCCGCTAAACGTCTTCCGCTACATCACTTTTCGCGCCGCCATGGGGGCGGCGACGGCGCTGTTCTTCGTCTTCTTCTTCGGGCCGGGCGTGATCGCCGCGTTGCGCATCAAGCAGGGTAAGGGGCAGCCGATCCGCCAGGACGGACCGGCTTCGCATCTCGTGACCAAAAAAGGCACGCCGACGATGGGCGGCCTGATGATTTTGTCGGGATTGGTGGCGTCGACGCTGCTCTGGGCGAATTTGCGCAATTCCTATGTGTGGATCGTGCTCTTCGTCACGGTCAGCTTCGGCCTCATCGGCTTTTATGACGACTATCTCAAGGTGACCAAGCAGTCGCACGCCGGCTTCTCCGGCAAGCTGCGACTGGCGCTCGAATTTTTGATTGCCGGCCTCGCCTGCTACGCGCTGATGCAGAGCGGCGGGGAGAACATGACGAAGCTCGCCATTCCCATGGTGAAGGGCTATGTCGCGACGCTCGGCCC
>JACOWC010000073.1 GCA_016177005.1 Methylocystis sp. | reverse complement strand
GAGGCGGCGCCGATCGTTTACATTGCCGATGAGCGATTGCGCGCGGCGTTGGCGGGCGTCGATTTCGCCGAAATCTGCATCGCCTCCGACATTCGCGTGGCGCCGGGAGACGGCCCGCCGGAGGCGTTCCGCCTGTCGGAAGCGCCGGGCGTCGCAGTGGTTCCGCAACGCGCGCCCGGCGTCAAATGCGCCCGCTCCTGGAAATATTTCGATCCCGCGACAGCGAACCCGGATTATCCCGAGGTGACTCCGCGCGACGCGCAGGCGTTGCGCGAGCTTGTCGCGCTCGGGCGCTGGAGCGCTTAGTGATTCCGGCAACAGCAATGCGCCGACCGATCGCCCCCTCTCTGTCCCTCCCCCGCTCTCGCAAATCGGGTGTTCCCGATTTGCGCATCGACTCGGAAGTCGGCAACAGCCGACTTCGGATGGGAGAGGGGACGCAAACGATGGGCGTCGCGCGCATTGTTTGTTCTGACCCGAATCTAACTCCCTCTCCCGCGCAGCGGGGGAGGGTCGGGGAGGGGGGTTACGTCTAATTGAACGTTCTGCTTGCCTTTCTCGCCAACACGATCGTCAATTTCGTCATCGGCCTGACGGTCGCAAAATTTCTTGGCCCCGAGGAATACGGCCGTTTCGCGCTCGCCTTCTCCATCGCGGTCGTGGTGCAGACCGCGCTCTATGACTGGCTGCGCCTTTCGGCGACGCGCTTTTATTCCAAGCGCACGCGCGACAAAGAACCTGTCGTGCGCTCCACTCTCGATGCGTCCTTCATCGCCGTCACGCTCTTCCTGGGAACGGCGACAGGGATTTACGCGCTCATCGGCCCGCCGCTCGATTTCGAAACCAATCTTATTCTGCTGGCGCTGCTGACCGCAGTCGCGAACGGACTGTTCGACTATTGCACCGCGCTGGTGCGCGCGCGCTTTCACGACCGCGCCTATGTGCGGCTGATGCTGGCAAAAAATGCGCTGGCGCTCGTCCTTATCGGCGGCGGCGCTTTTGTCTTTCACTCGGCGGCGGTGGCCCTTGCCGGCGGCGTCGCAAGCCTGTTCGGCACGGTCATTCTCGGGCGCGGCGCGCTGCTCGATCCCGGCGCCGACATTCGCGCCGCGTCGAGTCAGAATGCGCGGGCGCTCGCCGCCTATAGCGCGCCGATCGTCACCGCGCATCTGCTCTATCAGGCGATGCCGCTCGCCGCGCGCTCCATCGTCGCGAGCGTGTTCGGCTTCGCCGAGACCGGCCAGTTCGCGCTCGCTTACGATCTTGGCGTGCGCGCGGTGCAGGCGCTCGGTTCCGCGCTCGACGTGCTCTTGTTCCAGATTGCCGTCGCCGCGCATGAGCGACATGGCGTCGATCGCGCGAAGGAGCAGGTTGCGCGCAATCTGGGAATCGTCGTCGCCTTTTTGTTGCCGGCCTGCGCCGGACTCTGGTTTATCATGCCTTCGCTCGAAGCATTGATCGTGCCCACGCAATATCGCGGGCCGTTCGGTCACTATCTTGGTCTGCTGCTGCCGGGACTCTTCGCGATGGGCGTCATTCTCTTCGGCGTCAATCCGGTGTTTCAGATCGAAAAGAAGACGACGCCGCTCATCGTCGCGGCGCTTGCCGCGGTGGTCTTTGGCCTCGTGCTGCTCTTTATCCTGCCGTGGGGCGAGGACGCCTCCAATCTCGCGATCGCGCAAGGCGGCGCCTATGTCGCGGCGCTTGTCGCGACGGTTTATTTCGCGCTGCGCACGCAGCCCGTCTGGCCGTCGTTCTGGGACATGTTCGCCGCGCTTGTGGCGACCGGCGCGATGTCGCTCGCACTGACGCCGCTGCGCGAAATGACGCCCGGCATTCTTGCGCTGATCGCGCAAATCCTGGTCGGCGCCTCCGTCTACGGGCTGCTGACCGTCGCCTTCGACATCGCCGGGCTGGGCGCACTCGCAGCGACTTGGCTCGATCGGCGCCTCGCCCGCTCGTGACGCGGCCTATCGGCGTCGCCATATGGTAGGCTTGCGGTCGAAGGGAGTGCGCCGATGGTGATGCCGATCTATGACGACGCGCCGCTGCGCTACCTGCGCCGGCCGATCGTGAATTGGAGCCTGATCGCGCTCAACGTCATCATCTTCCTTGTCGTGCAGAGCGAGCTTTTCGGCGATCCGCTGACGGTCGTCCGCGGCTTCGCCATCATACCCCGGGTGCTGTTCGGGGAAGCCCAGCTCGCCGACTGGATCGTCGGACCGCCGCCGGCGCTGACGCTCCTCACCGCGCTGTTCTTTCACTCGTCGCTGGTGCACCTCGGCTCGAACATGCTGTTCCTTTACGTCTTCGGCGACAATGTCGAAGACGCGATGGGATCGCTCCACTATCTGCTGTTCTATCTTTCCTGCGGCGTCGCCTCCGGCGTGTTCTACATTTACGCTACGCCGCATTCGATCACGCCGCTGATCGGCGGGTCCGGGGCGATCTCCGGCGTCTGCGCCGCCTTTCTGTTGCTTCATCCCCGCGCAACCGTCGCCGGAGTCTTTCCGCCGCTGTCCCTTGCGCTCGCGCCGATCTGGCTCGGGGCGTGGCTTTCCGGAACGCGACTGCGGTCAGTCCTGGGGCTGCGCGCGCCGCTGTTCTCCTTTGTCGCCTCCGGCTGGGTATTCGTCGGGGCGTGGATTTTGATGCAGTTCATTAACGCCTTCATGGGCGAGGGCGGCGCCATCGCCTGGATGGCGCATGTCGGGGGAATCGGCGCCGGCCTCGTGCTGACGCCGCTGTTCAAGCGCCGCCGGCACAGGCTCTTCGACCGCGGCGGGCCGCTCGCCGCCGCGCCGCGCCCGCAGGACGCCGGCGAGGACGCGCCCTGAGTGGCTGCTGGCGCAGAAGCTGTGGCGATCGATGATCGACCCGAACCGAGAGCCCCTCGAAGGGGTCGTCGAGGTCGATCAGGCGGAAATCCCTTTTCTGGAAGGCGACGCGCCAAAGGAAGACAGCTGCCGGAACGCGACAGGACGGCGCACGCAAAACGAGTGACCGGCGCCCGATTCACCCCTCCAACCCGCCGCCGCCCCTACATATGGACGAACCTGGGACAGCGGGACATCATTGGATGGGTCTAACCATCTGTTTGGCGGTCGACAAAGCCGCTTTCGACCAGTCGAGCCGCGAAATCAGTCATGATCTGAGTATTCCCGGCGACGTTCAGGTGAGAGTCGCCCTCTTTATGGTGATCGACTATCCTGATGGGAACGAGAAAAAACGGAAAACCTTTCGTCGTCTCGCCGACGTTGCCGATATACGCTTCTAAATCCGCAATCCAATAGCGGCGTTCACGCTCGACCGCTTTGGGCTGGGGCGGTTCGAAGAACGGGTTCGCGCCCCCCGTCCAACCGGCTCGCGCCGCCGCCGTCGTCCTGTCTTCGGCCATCGTCGCGAACCGAGCGCCGTGACGCGCCGCCGCATTTTGGATCCTCGTTAGGAGCGTCCGGGTCAGCTCGATGCCGTATTGGACCCGGGGCGGCGTCGGTGTGAGAAACATGCTCCAATGGCTTTGTTGAGTTTCAACGGCTTCTTGGGTGGCTGCCGTGGTCGCGGCCAACTCCGGGGGAATGGCGGCCACGCCTTTGTCCGCAGGCGGCAGCCGCCGCGACCAGGCGGCCTCGAACCCTCCAAACGCGTTCCGGAGCAACTGCAAAAGGTAAAGGCTGGACGTTCGCTCCCCGATCCGTTCGGTCGGACCGTTCAACGCGTGATTTTCGAGCCAGAACGTGGGTTTGGGCGGCCCGTCGGTTCGAGAGACGGTATGGGTGCGGAAGGTATTGTTCCAAATATCGTTGCCGGGCGTCAGCCATACGACGACGAGATCGGCGCGATATTTTTGAAGGTATTCTTCGAGCGCCAATAATTGCTGATCCTGTCCATAGCCGCTCGCGCCCAATCCTATGACTCTCGTTTTGCGCCCCAAGGCGCCGAGGCTCTTTTCCAGCAGGATCTCGGGCATCTGATCGTCCGGGAGGCCGCAGGCTTCGAGCTGCGAGTCGCCGAGCAGGACGATCACATAATCATCGTCGGAATAGCTCGCTCGCCGCCCGCGGTAGCCGAATTCATTCATTTGCGCCGTGGGGCACAACGAGCGCCAGCCGCTCGCAAGGGGAGCATCGCCAAGGAGGCGAAACGTTCCTTCCAGGACCGCCAAAGTGAGGAGCGTCGAAGCCAACGCAAGCAACAGGTTTCCTGCGATCCGCGACAATGCGCCACCTCCGTAATTGGCGACCGCTCGTAAAGCAATTTTAGCCGACCGCTGCTTATCAGCCCTTCCACGGACGGGCAAACTCATGGAAACCGCCGCGGCGGCGCTTAAAAAGCCGGGCCTGCACTTATGAACGCCTCGACTGCTCTCGTCAGACCTCGATCACCGCGGGCGCGGCGATGCATCGCTCGAAACCTCCGCCGCCGACGCGGTTCTGGGCCCCGCCACGGCGGCGTCGATTTAACCACGTCCAAGCGACCATGCCGAAGCATCAGTGGCGAGACGCTGTAAATAAGGGGAATGGCTAATCCCAGTCTCTCGTCCTTTCTTGAGATGGGAAAATTGGGGTCATTTGGCGGGCGTCTTCGCAAAGTTCAAACGGGAAACGCGATCGCCGGCCCTTTGGTTTGACTCGCGCGCGCGCCCCCGCTACCAGACCGCGCAACGGCTAAAGGGTCAAGGGAGACCAAGGGGTCGCGCGATGAAGATTCTCGTGCCCGTCAAACGGGTCGTCGATTACAACGTCAAGATCAGGGTCAAGGCGGACGGTTCCGGCGTCGATCTCGCCAATGTGAAAATGTCGATGAACCCGTTCGACGAGATCGCCGTCGAAGAGGCGCTGCGCTTAAAGGAGGCCGGCAAGGCGACGGAAGTCGTCGTGATCACGATCGGCCCGGCCAAGGCGGACGAAACTTTACGCTCCGGGCTCGCCATGGGCGCCGACCGCGGCATCCTGGTCAAGACCGACGCCGCCGTCGAGCCGCTCGCGGTCGCCAAAATTCTCGCCAAGGTCGTCGCGGAGGAACAGCCGCAGCTTGTCATCATGGGCAAGCAGGCGATCGACGACGACTGCAATCAGACCGGCCAGATGCTCGCCGCGCTGCTCGGCTGGGGCCAGGGCACTTTCGCCTCGAAAGTCGAGATGGCCGACGGCGCCGTCGACGTGACGCGCGAGATCGACGGCGGGCTGCAGACCGTCAGCCTGAAATTGCCGGCGGTCGTCACCACCGATTTGCGCTTGAACGAGCCGCGTTACGCTTCGCTGCCCAATATCATCAAAGCGAAGAAGAAAGAGGTCGCCGTAAAATCGCCCGCCGACTACGGCGTCGACATTTCGCCGCGTCTTGACGTGCTGAAGACCGCCGAGCCCGTAAAGCGCAAGGCTGGCGTCAAGGTCGACTCGGTGGCCGAGCTCGTCGGCAAGCTCAAGGAAGCGGGAGTGATTTGACGATGACGATTCTGCTTCTCGCCGAAACCGCCGGCGGCGCGCTTGCGCCGGCCACCGCCAAGGCGCTCACCGCCGCCAGGGAGATCGGCGGCCCCATTCACATTCTCGTCGCCGGGCCTGGGCTGAAGAGCGCCGCCGACGAGGCGGCGAAGCTCGCCGGGGTTGAGAAGGTCCTCTACGCCGAAGACGCCTCGCTCGATCATGTTCTCGCCGAGACGGTCGCGGCGCTGATCGTGTCGCTCGCCGGCGGCTATGACGTCATTATCGCGCCGTCGACCTCTGCGACGAAAAACGTGCTGCCGCGGGTCGCGGCGCTGCTCGACGTGATGCAGGTCTCGGACATCATCAAAGTCGTGTCCGCCGACACGTTCGAGCGGCCGATCTATGCCGGAAACGCGATCCAGACGGTTCGGGCGAAGGACGCCAAGAAAGTGGTCACGGTGCGCACCACCGCCTTTGCGTCGGCCGCCGAGGGCGGGTCGGCGCCGGTCGAGGCGATTGCCGCGTCGGCCAATCCCGGCGTTTCCGCCTTCAAGAGCGAAGAGCTGGCGAAATCCGAGCGTCCCGAGCTCACCTCGGCGCGCGTGATTCTCTCCGGCGGCCGCGCGCTCGGCTCGGCGGAGAATTTTCAAAAGGTGCTCGACCCCGTCGCGACGCGGCTGAACGCCGCGATCGGCGCCTCTCGCGCCGCCGTCGACGCCGGCTATGCGCCCAATGACTTGCAGGTCGGCCAGACCGGAAAGGCGGTCGCGCCCGATCTTTATATCGCCGCCGGCATTTCCGGCGCGATCCAGCATCTCGCGGGCATGAAGGATTCGAAGGTCATCGTCGCGATCAACAAGGATGAGGAGGCGCCGATCTTCCAGGTCGCCGACTACGGCCTTGTCGCCGATCTCTTCACCGCCCTGCCCGAGCTCGAGGCGGAACTGGCGAAAATCGGCCGATAAACCAAAACGGGCCGTCGCTCCGGCCCGAGAGGGCCAGAGGCGGCGCCGGTCCTCGGCGGCCCCGCAGTTGCTTTTTCTTTGTTTTCCTTGCAGAGGAACGCAAGTTATATTGCACCGCGGCACGCCTCAGCGCGTCGCGTGTGTGCGGGCTGGCTTGGCTGACGGTGGTCAAAACATGGGCTTCGAGATTCGCAAGATCGGCGTCATCGGCGCGGGCCAGATGGGGAAGGGGATCGCGCATGTCTGCGCGCTCGCCGGCTATGACGTTGCCCTGAACGACATTTCGCAGGAGCGCATAGACGCGGGGGTGGCGGATGTCGCCGCGCAGATGCGCCGCGCCGCCGAACGCGGTCAGCTCGACGCCGCCAGGATCGAACCGGCGCTCGCGCGCATCTCCGGCGCGCCGAAAATCGCCGATTTCGCCGATTCCGACCTCGTCATCGAGGCGGCGACCGAAGTCGAGGACGTCAAGCGAAATATCCTCGCCGAGCTCGCGAAGGTCGCGAAGGCGGACGCGATCATCAGCTCCAACACTTCGTCGATTTCGATCACGCGTCTGGCGTCGGTGACCGGCCGGCCTGAGCGCTTCATCGGCATTCATTTCATGAATCCGGTGCCGCGCATGCAGCTCGTCGAACTCATTCGCGGCATCGCCACGGATGACGCGACATTCGAAGACGCCAAGGCGTTCATCACCAAGCTCGGCAAGACGGCCTCCGTCTCGGAGGATTTTCCCGCCTTCATCGTCAACCGCATTCTGCTGCCGATGATCAATGAGGCGATCTATACGCTTTACGAAGGCGTAGGATCGGTCGACGCGATCGATACGGCGATGAAGCTCGGCGCCAACCATCCGATGGGGCCGCTGCAGCTCGCCGATTTCATCGGTCTCGACACCTGTCTGTCGGTGATGCAGGTTCTGCATGAGGGCCTGGCGGATACAAAATACCGCCCCTGCCCGCTGCTCGTAAAATATGTCGAAGCCGGCTGGCTCGGCAAAAAGACTCAGCGCGGCTTCTACGATTATCGCAGCGGCACGCCGATCCCGACGCGCTGACGCCGACGAGGCGTCCCCGCTCAATGGCCGGGACCGGCGCCGCGCGCCGCTTGCCACTCAAAAAATAGAAGAGCGCCAGGAGATTCAGCGGCGGCGGGACGCCTCATCCGGCTGCGGCGCGATCAGGTCAGGACGACGCCTGCGGGTGAGCGCCAAGGCCTGTTCGTGACGCCATTTGGCGATCCTGGCGTGATCGCCGGAGAGCAGCGCGTCCGGGATCGCGTGTCCCTCGAAGTCGCGCGGCCGCGTGTAGTGCGGATATTCGAGCAGTCCCGCCTCGAAACTTTCTTCGACGCCGGACGCTTCTTCGCCCATCACGCCGGGGATGAGCCGCACGCAGGCGTCGATGAGCGCCAGCGCCGCGATCTCGCCGCCCGATAGCACGAAATCCCCGATCGACAGTTCTTCGAGCGCGCGCGCCTCGATGATGCGCTCGTCGACGCCTTCGAAACGCGCGCAAAGAATGATTGCGCCGGGACCCTGCGCGAGTTCGCGGGCGCGCGCTTGCGTGAGCGGCATGCCGCGGGGAGTCATCAAGAGCCGGGGGCGCGGATCGTCGGCCGGCGCGGCGGCGTCGATCGCCGCCGCCAGCACGTCGGCGCGCATCACCATGCCGGGACCGCCGCCGGCCGGCGTGTCGTCGACGGCGCGATGGCGGCCGAGCCCGTGTTCGCGAATCTGTTTTGTCTCCAGCGCCCAGACGCCGCGCGAAAGCGCGTCGCCGGCGAGCGACAGGCCCAAGGGACCGGGAAACATTTCGGGAAAGAGGGTCAGAACCGTCGCGCGGAACATGGGCACGCTTATCGCACGAAGCGCAGCGGAAGACGAAATCGGATGAGCGAGTTCAGATGCAAGATTGTCAGCCCAAAGTGCAATGGCTTAATGTCAATTGAGACCATAGTAGGTGTGTGCTGGTAAGCGCTTGAAAAAACGCGCATGAATTGGCCGACCACCTAGAAGACGGTTCGCTCCAACTTTTATAGTTCCAACGGAATTGATACGAAAAAACAATAATATGCGTAATGATCCGCAAATTTTGCTCAATTGACACGGTCGCTGCGCGCTTAAAATCGAATTCTCCAAGTGGTGAGGATTCGTTTGATGACAATCGGCACACGAATTAGATTAGCAGGGATGAAGCCCTTTCGGTGGAACCCGGAAAAGAACCGAAAGCTGATCGCTGAACGAGGCATTTCCTTTGAAGAGGTTGTTTCGGCGATGGCGCACGATGGCTTGCTCAACGAGCTCGAACACCCAAATAAGTCGCGCTACCCACATCAGCGACTATTTGTCGTTCGTGTTCGGGGCTATGTCTATGTCGTGCCCTTTGTCGAAACGAGTGACGACGTCTTCCTCAAGACGATCTTCCCGAGCCGCAAAAAGAACCGCGACTACATCGCGTCGGAGTAAATCGGATGGATGACGAGCGACAGTTCGAAGAAGAAATTCTCGCATCATTCGAGCGCGGCGAGTGGCGTCAGGTCAAGAATGTGCGGTCCGAAATCGACCGTCACGCGGCTTACGCGAAGGCTGCGCTTGCGAAAGACAAACGCGTGAACATAAGAATTTCCTCGAGGGACCTGGAAGATTTGCAGGCGAAGGCGGCCGCCGAGGGCGTTGCCTATCAGTCGTTGATGTCGAGCGTGCTGCACAAATATGTGACCGGCAGACTCGTTGAACCGCAGCCGGCGCCAGTGAAGCGTGGCGCCAAGAAGCGGGCGGGTTAAGCGCTTCTTTCTTCCTCGTTGTCTTCAACTTCCGCCGGCGGCGCGATGACGACGCGTCCGGCAGGAAGGTCGATAATCGGAACGACCGCCTTGGTGAAGGGAAACATCAGCGTCTCGGCGCCGAGCTTGGCGCGCATGGCCTTGGCCGAAAGGGCCGACAAATTTTCGGGGCCTTGCGCTGGCGCAATCTCGAGAATGTCGCCAGCGCCGAAATTCTTGACCGCGACGATCACGCCGAGGGCTTCGCCCTCGCGCGTTTCGGCGCGAAGCCCGACGAGATCGGCGATATAGAATTCGTCCTCTTCCGGCGCGGGCAGATTTTCGCGCGGGACATAGAGTTCGACGCGGTTCAGCGCTTCGGCGCCGTTGCGGTCGTCGACGCCCTCGACCTTGGCGACGAGCATGTCCTTGCCCTGCTGGCGGACCGAATGCAGCCGAAACGCGCGCGCGCCGCTTTTGTCGGTAAGGCCGTCATAAGTGGCGATCGCCAGCGGATCGCCCGTGAAGCTCTGCAGCCGGATTTCGCCGCGCACCCCATGCGGCGCGCCGAAGCGACCGAGCAGGACAAGCCGGCTCACCGCGCGATAACCCTCTCCCAAAGGGAGAGAACTGCGCGAACAGATCGTCTCATACGACATCCGTTGGAACGGCTCGGATGTCATTCCCGACGCGCGCGCAAAGCGCGCGATCGGGAATCCAGAGCAAGACCAGCATTCTTGGATTGGCTCTGGATTCCCGGTCAGGCCTTCGGCCTGCCGGGAATGACAAGGTCCAAGCGAAGGGATCAGTCGGAATTCGTTCCACCTGAAAACCCTGCTACGCCGCCGGCGCTTCCGCCGCGCCGGCAGCCTCCGCCGCTGCGGCGGCGCGCTCCTGGGCCTTCTTCTTGGGCTGCGCCTTCTGCGGATTGTTGCGCGCCTCGCGTTTCACGAGGCCGAGCCCGTCGAGCAGGCGGGCGACGCGATCGGTCGGCTGAGCGCCCTTCGACAGCCAGGCTTTCGCCTTTTCGGCATCGAGCACCAGACGGTCGGCCGCATCCTTCTCCTTCAAGGGATCGAAATAGCCGATCTTCTCGATGTAGCGGCCGTCGCGCGGCGCGCGCGAGTCGGCGACGACCACGCGATAGAAGGGTCGTTTCTTGGCGCCGCCGCGGGCGAGACGAATTTTAAGCGACATGTTCTCTTTCCTGTTTCGTTGTTTATTCCGGGCAGTCGGATTTCGGCAGTCGGCAGTCGGAGAGTCCCACTGCCGATTGCCGACGTCCGACTGCCATCACTTCTTCTTTCCGAACGGGTTCAGCCCGCTCAGCAGACCGCCGCCGAGACCCGGCAGGCTCGGCTTGCTTAAAAGATCGGGCGGCGGCGCGGCCGGAATGCCGCCCGGGGCGCCTTTCGGCTGTTGCACGCCGAGCTTTTCCTGCAGCTTTTGCAGCTCTTCCTGCGACGGCATCTGCATGCCGGGGCCAAGCCCCATCATTTGCGCGGCCTTGCCCACCATCCCGCCGCGCTTGCCGGCGCCGAAGGACTTCATCAGATCGGCCATCTGCCGATGCTGCTTCAAAAGCTTGTTGATCTCCTCGACCTTGACGCCGGAGCCTGCGGCGATGCGCTTCTTGCGCGAGGCCTTCAGCAGATCGGGATTGCGCCGTTCCTTTGGCGTCATCGAGAGAATGATGGCGCGCTGGCGCTTCACCATCCTGTCGTCGAAGCCCGACGCGGCGATCTGGTCCTTCATCTTGGCGACGCCGGGGAGCAGGCCCATGATGCCGCCGAGACCGCCGATCTTTTCCACCTGGGCGAGCTGATCGCAGAGGTCCTGCAGATCGAACTTTCCCTTGGCCATCCGCTCGGCGGCCTTGCGCGCCTGTTCGGCGTCGATCGCCTGGGCGGCCTTTTCCACCAGCGCGATGATGTCGCCCATGCCGAGAATGCGATTGGCGATGCGCGTCGGCGAGAATTCGTCGAGCGCGTCCATCTTCTCGCCGACGCCGATGAGCTTGATCGGCTTGCCCGTGACATAACGCATGGAGAGCGCCGCGCCGCCGCGGCCATCGCCGTCCATACGCGTCAATACAATGCCGGTCAGCCCGACCCGATCGTCAAAGTTTTGGGCGAGATTGACGGCGTCCTGGCCGGTAAGCGCATCGGCGACGAGCAGAATTTCATGCGGCTTGGCGGAGGTCTTGATCTCCGCCATCTCCTGCATCAGCGGCTCGTCTATATGCGTACGTCCGGCGGTGTCGAGTAGCACGACGTCGAAGCCCTGCAGCCGCGCGGCGTCCATCGCGCGCCTGGCGATCTGCACCGGCGTCTGGCCGGAAACGATCGGCAGCGTGTCGACCTCGACCTGCCGGCCGAGCACGGCGAGCTGCTCCTGGGCCGCCGGGCGCTT
>JACOWC010000054.1 GCA_016177005.1 Methylocystis sp. | reverse complement strand
CACGGCGAGAAGTCTCAGCAGGCGTTTCTTCGGATGCGCACGTTGAACTGGTATGACGTTTCGTGGTCGAAGACGACGGTGAACGTCAATGAAGAGATGGTGCTGTCGGGCAAGATCCATGTGTTCTCGGCCTGGCCGCAGGCGGTCGCCAATCCGCGCGTGTCGTTCCTGAACGCCGGCGAGCCCGGCCCGGTTCTGGTTCGCACGGCGCAGTTTATTGGCGAGCAGTTTGCGCCACGTTCGGTGTCGCTTGTTCCTGGCAACGACTACGCCTTCTCGATCAACCTGCGCGGTCGTCGCGCCGGCCGTTGGCATGTTCATGCGCAGATCAACGTCGAGGGCGGCGGACCGATCATCGGCCCGGGCCAGTGGATTGAGATCAAGGGCGACATGAAGGACTTCACCGATCCGGTGACGTTGCTTGACGGCTCGACGGTCGACCTCGAGACCTATGGCATCAGCCGCGTTTATGCGTGGCATTCTGCCGTGGCTTGCGGTCGGCGCGGCGTGGATCCTGTTCTGGTTCGTGCGCAAGGGCATCATCGCCTCTTATCTGCGTGTGGCCACCGGCAAGGTGGACGAGCAGATGACGGACGACGACAAGCGGATTGGCGCGATCGTTCTGGCGCTGACCATTCTGGCGACGATTGTCGGCTATGCGGTGACGAACTCGACGTTCCCGCGCACGATTCCGCTTCAGGCCGGCTTGCAGAAGCCTCTGACGCCGATCGTGACGGAAGGCACGGCGGGCGTCGGCAAGGAGCGGGTGACGAGCGAGCTGGATGGCGGCGTCTACAAGGTTCCGGGCCGTGAGCTGACGATCAACGTCAAGGTCACGAACTCGACCTCTGAGCCGCTGCGTCTTGGCGAATACACCACGGCCGGCCTGCGCTTCCTGAACCCTGACGTGTTCACGACCAAGCCCGACTTCCCGGACTATCTGTTGGCCGACCGCGGTCTGTCGACGGACCCGACGCCGATCGCGCCGGGCGAGACCAAGGAAATCGCGGTCAAGGTGCAGGACGCGCGTTGGGACATCGAGCGTCTGTCTGACCTGGCTTACGACACCGACAGCCAGATCGGCGGCTTGCTGATGTTCTTCTCGCCGTCGGGACGCCGCTTCGCGGCCGAAATCGGCGGTCCGGTCATCGGTCCGGTCATTCCGAAGTTCGTCGCCGGCGACATGCCCTAAGCGAAACTGACGGATTGAAAGAAAACAGCCCCCGGCCCAAAAGCCGGGGGTTTTTTTGCGGGAAGCGCTACGAAGCCCTACATCAACGCGATGCGCCGCTCATTCAGAATGACTGACGTTCGGCGTGATCGCGGCGCGACGAACCTTGTAGGCGCGAAGAATCTTGACGCGAGCTGGTTGGCGTGAGTTGGAATGCATTCAAAGCGATCGTCGTTCCCCTTGGGAGATGGCTCGATTTTTGTCTCGTTTTCTCCTGCGCTTGTTTCGTCCGGCTGCGCTCATTATAAAATGGCCGGACCCTGGAGATCGGCGGAGCCGCCGACGCCCGTAAAGTCTTTCTCCATTCTCTTTCCGCCTTTGACACTGCGCCCTGGAGCGCGCTGCAAAAAAAGTGGAACCCCGCTATTCGCGTAGAGCGCGCTCTACGCTTTAAGGATCGATCAATTCATCTGCAGTTGGGCTTTTCCGTCGAATTGCAGCGTGATCCAGGAGCCCGCGCCGCCTCAATGTCCGATCTTTCCGAAGTCTTCCGCGCCGGCGCGGCGAACGCCTGGATATTCGCGCCGAGCGCGGTGGCGTTGGGCGCGCTGCACGGACTCGAACCCGGCCACTCGAAAACGATGATGGCGGCGTTCATCATTGCGATTCGCGGCACGGTGGCGCAGGCGGTGTTGCTTGGGCTCGCGGCGACGATCTCGCACACGGCGATTGTTTGGGCGATCGCCCTTACGGGACTCTATTTCGGCGCGCGACTCAACGTCGAAGCCAATGAACCCTATCTGCAGATCGTTTCGGGGACGCTGATTCTCGTCATCGCTTTTTGGATGATCTGGCGAAGCTGGCGTGACGTCGCCGTCAGCCGCGTCGAGACTGCATCGGCGCAAGGCCATGGCGTAGGCGCGCGCTCGGCCAGGAGCCATGCCCACGCCGGGCATGTTCATGCGCATGACGCCGGCATTCCCCACAGCCATCAGGAAGAGGAATTTGAAAGCCAACTCCTCGACGTCGATCGAAGCGTTTACGCTGACGCGCATGAACGCGAACACGCGCTGGACATCGATCGGCGCTTCGCCAATCGGCGCGTGACGACCGGACAGATCATTCTCTTCGGGCTGACCGGGGGACTCATTCCCTGTCCGGCGTCGATCACCGTGTTGCTTCTGTGTCTGCAGGTCGGGCGCATTGGACTGGGCGCGCTGCTCGTGCTGTGCTTCAGCGTCGGTCTCGCGCTGACGCTGGTGCTGGTCGGCGTGGCGGCGGCGCTAGGTCTGCGTCACGCCGTCTCGCGCTGGCCGGGGTTTGAAGCCTTTGCAGCGCGCGCGCCCTATCTTTCCGGCGCGCTCGTCGCCGTCATCGGCGCCCTAACGATTGCGTCCGGCGCCGCCGGATTGGCGTAACTATCTATCGAGGTCAAACGCCGATTTGGTCACCTTGGCGGTGATCGGCGCATCGAGAAAAAAGTCGAGGACAGCGTCGACTTTCGGATCGACGGCGTAGGTTGAAAAGTCGGTCATGCCTTCTTCCGCCAACACGCGGACGTCGATGAAGAAATTGCCGCTGCAGCTCTTTGCGGGGCGAACAAGGATGGCGTGCGCCGCGTCGGCGACGATCTCCGGCTTACGCGAACGGCGCAGCAATGCGTCGCCGCCGAGCAGATTGGCGACCGCGGCCGTCGCGATCGCGGTCTCGGGCCACAGGGAATTGACGGCGACGCCGTCGCCTTCGATATCCCTCGCGAGCCCAAGCGTCACCAGGCTCATTCCATATTTCGACAGTGTGTAGGCGAGGTTGGGAGAGAACCACTTCGGGTTCAAATCCAACGGCGGCGAGAGCGTCAAGATGTGCGGATTGGCGGATTTGCGCAGATGTGGCAGCGCCGCCTTGCAGCAAAGATAGGTTCCGCGCGCATTGATCTGATGCATGAGATCGAAGCGTTTCATCTCGAGCGCGTCGATGCCGCGCAAATCGATGGCGCTCGCATTGTTGACGAGGATATCGATCCCGCCAAAGCAGGATGCGGCCTGACTGACCGCCGCTTCAACCTGATCTTCGAAGCGAATGTCGCAGGGGACGGCGAGCGCCTGCCCGCCCGCCGCTTCGATCTCCGCCGCGGCGGTATAGATCGTGCCCGGAATTCTTGGATTTTCCGTCACGCTCTTGGCCGCGACGACGACATTGGCGCCGTCGCGCGCCGCGCGCAGGGCGATGGCGAGGCCGATGCCGCGGCTCGCCCCGGTGATGAAGAGCGTCTTGCCGGCGAGCGAGCGCGTCATCATGGGCGCCATTGTGGACGCAGCAATGGCGCGCTTGCGCCGTTCATCGTCCCCGAAAAAGCGCGGCGCCTCACGCGGCGACCTGCGCCGGATAGCCGGCTTCGGTGATCGCCTTGGCGAGCGCCGCCGCGTCCTTCGGCGTAGGGGTGACGTCGACCTTGCCGGTCGCGAGATCGACTTTGACGTCGGCGTTCGGCTCGACCGATTGCACCGCCTTGGTGACATGCTTCACGCACATATTGCAGGTCATATCCTTCACGTTGAATGTCGTCATCGTTTCCTCCTTGATTTCCTCATCCGCCGTTTTCGTTTCGATTGGCGCCGCTCGCCCGGAGCCATCGGCCCTCGCAACGACGACCGGCGGTTCGAAACCGCGCAAGCGCAGCGCATTGGTGAGGACAAAGACGCTCGACAGAGCCATCGCCGCCGCGCCGAACATCGGCGAGAGCAACATGCCGTTGACTGGATAAAGAACGCCCGCCGCGACGGGGATGAGCAGCACGTTATAGCCGAAAGCCCAGAACAGATTCTGTTTAATGTTGCGCATCGTCGCCCGCGAGACGGAAAGCGCCGCCGGCACCTTGGCGAGATCGCCCGACATCAGCACGACGTCGGCGGCTTCGATCGCAATGTCGGTTCCCGTGCCGATGGCGATGCCGGCGTCGGCGGCGGCGAGCGCCGGCGCGTCGTTCACGCCGTCGCCGACGAAAGCGATTTTATTTGCTTCGCGCAGGCGCTCGAGCGTGGCGACTTTTCCATCGGGGAGAACGCCGGCGATCACCTCGTCGATTCCAAGCCTTCGGGCGATCGCTCTTGCCGTGCGCTCGTCGTCGCCGGTGATCATCGCCGTTGTCACGCCGATCGAATGAATCGCGTCGATCGCCGCTCGGCTTGTCGGCTTCAGATCGTCGGCGACGGACAGTATGGCGCCAAGCTTGCCGCCGACCGCGACGTAAAGCGGCGTCTTGCCTTGTTCAGCGAGCCTCTGGGCGTCCTGTGCGAAGGGCGCGGCGTCGACGCCGAGCGTCGCCATGAAGCGCTCGGCGCCGACGGCGACGGCCTTGCGGTCGACGATTCCGGTAACCCCCATGCCGGCGATGGATTTGAAGTCGGCGCATAGGGCAAGCGAGAGGTCCGCCGCCCTGGCGGCGGCGACCAGAGCGGCGCCTACGGGGTGCTCCGACTGCGCCTCGACGCTTGCGGCGAGACGCAGCAGATCCGTCTCCTTCTTGCCGCGCATCGCGATAAGATCGGTGAGGCGCGGCTTGCCATGGGTCAGCGTGCCGGTCTTGTCGAAAGCGATGAGCGTCACGTCGCGCAGCGTCTGCAGCGCCTCGCCCTTGCGAAAGAGCACGCCAAGCTCCGCCGCGCGGCCGGTGCCGGTCATGATCGCCGCCGGCGTCGCCAGTCCCATGGCGCAGGGACAGGCGATAATGAGCACGGCGACCGCGTTGACGAGCGCATAAGTGAGGCGCGGCTCCGGTCCGATCAGCATCCAAATGACGAAGGTCAACGCCGCGACCGCAAAGACGGCGGGGACGAAGACGGCGGTGACGCTATCGACCATCGCCTGAATCGGCAGTTTCGCGCCCTGCGCCTGCTCGACCATACGGATGATGCCGGCGAGCGTCGTATCCGCGCCGACCCGGGTCGCTCGAAACGAGAACGCGCCGGAGCCGTTGACGGTCGCCCCGGTGACCGCGGCGCCTGGCCTTTTTGCGACGGGCGTCGGTTCGCCTGTGACCATCGACTCGTCGACATGGGACGAGCCCTGCGTGACGACGCCGTCGGTCGGAATGCGCTCGCCCGGCCGAACCAGAACGATTTCGCCGACGCGAACCTCGTCGATATCGACATCTACGGTCGCGCCGTCGCGTTCGACTCTGGCGGTCTTCGGTTGAAGCTTCGCCAGGGCGCGGATCGCTTCCGACGTGCGGCCCTTGGCGCGCGCTTCGAGAAAGCGGCCAAAGAGGATCAAAGTGACGATGACGACCGCCGCTTCGTAATAGACATGCGCCGAGCCCGCCGGAAGCGCGCTGGGCGTAAAAGTCGCCACGACGGAATAGAGGTATGCGCTCAGCGTGCCCATGGCGACGAGCGCGTTCATGTCGGGCTGGCGCCGCAACAGCGACGGAATGCCCTTGAGGAAGAACACCAGGCCGGGACCGAACAGCACGACGCTCGTCAGCAGGAAGGAAATCTCGCGAATCCTTGCCTCGCCGATCGTGGCCATGGCCCAGTGGTGGACGGCGGGGATGAGGTGCCCGCCCATTTCCACCGCAAAGACCGGCGCCGTCAAAATGGCGGCGACGATGAGGCGGAAACGCAATGCGCGCATTTCCTCTTCGCGTCGCGCCCGCTCGCGATCGGCGCCGCCGGAATCGGTTTCGATGGCTCGCGGCTCATAGCCGGCCTGCGAAATGGCGCGGCGCAGGCGATCGGTCAGGCCAGGACCGGAGAGCGCGCGCATGGAAGCGCGCTCGGTCGCAAGGTTGACCTTCGCCTCGATCACGCCTGGAACGGCGCTCAGCGCCTTTTCGACATGAGCGACGCAGGAGGCGCAGGTCATGCCGCCGACGCCGATCTCAATCGTCTCGACCACCGGTTCGTAGCCCGCGTCCGAGACTGATTTCACAAGTTGCGTGAGACTGGCGCCCGGCGCCAGCGAGACCTCAGCCCGTTCAGTGGCGAGATTGACGCTGGCGGCCTCTACGCCCGGCGTACGGGCAAGCGCTTTTTCGACATGCGACACGCAAGAGGCGCAGGTCATGCCCCGGACGGTGAAGTCAAGGCGTTCGACGCCCGGTAAAGGAATTTGAGCGTTCATACTTGCCGCCTCGTTCACAACGCCCGCGCCCATCAGTTTAAAGCCACCGCCGCGTGCGCGCCACATAGGACCGATAGTCGTCGCCAAATTTCTCAAGAAGGCGCCGCTCTTCGGGCTTGATGGCGAGCTTGGTCAGGCCAACCGCAAGAACCGGCGTCAACAGCAGCGTGAAGGGCGAGCCGAGGAACAGACCCAGTCCAAAGATCAAAGCGACATGAGACACATAGATCGGATTGCGCGAAAAGCGGAACGGTCCCTCGGTGACGAGAAAGGACGCGGCGCGGTGCGGCATGATCGTAGTTTGATGGCGCGAGAAAATGCGAAAGCACCAGACATCATTAGCGAGCGCCAGGACGACGATCGCTGCGCCTGCGGCTTGTATGAAAGAAGAGGACGCCCGATCAATGAGCGACGTCTGAGTCGCGGCGTCGAGCGCCAGCCCGGCCGCGAGCGTCAGCCCCATCAAAATCGGGGGCCAGGGAATGCGGGAAGGCGACGCATCCTCGCGCATCGGCGCGGTCATGACGGCTGCTCCAAGAAACGCTGCAAGAGACGCTCCAGGAAACGCTCCAATACACACTTTGACTAAATCGCGTTTCATCGTGACGGTTTCAAGTCGCCTGTCAAGGAATGCTTGACAAGACCAGCTTCGTATGTCAAGTCAAGCTTGACAAAGAGGGACTGCGATGCTGGCCCTGCCCAAACGCAAACTGCGCTGCTCCTTTTGCAGAAAGGCGGAGACCCAGGTTTCGCGACTCGTCGGCGGCGCCGCCGGCGGCTACATTTGCGAAGACTGCGTCGGCGTGTGCAACAAAATCCTTGACGCAGCGCCTTCGCCTTTCAAAAGCTGGGACGATCTTTCTGACGAGCAGCTGCTTTCTTCGATCAAGGCGAGCGAGGCGAGCGTCGCGGCGCTGCATTCCTTCATCCACACGCAAGTCGCGGCGCTTCGCAAACGCGAGGTCAGCTGGACGGCGATCGGCAAGGCTTTGGGCGTCTCCCGCCAAGCGGCATGGGAGCGGTTCTCCTGATACAGGATCGATCCTTCATGTTCGATCGCTATACGCGGGATCTCGCCGGCCTCGCGGCGCGCGGCAGATTGCGCATGCTGGCGCCGCGGGTCGGGTTGGATTTCGCGTCTAACGATTATTTGGGGCTTTCCGAATCGTCGGAACTCGCCGCAGCCGCGAATGCTGCGCTCGCCCGCGGCGTTCCCATCGGCGCCGGCGGCTCACGGCTCTTGCGCGGCAATCATCCGGAGCATGAGGCTTTGGAAGAGGAGGCCGCGCGCTTCTTTGGCGCTGACAGCGCGCTTTACTTCAGCGCCGGCTTTACCGCCAATGAGGCGCTGCTTTCGACTGCGCCTCAGCGCGAGGATCTTATTCTCTATGATGCGCTCGCGCACGCCAGCGCTCATGAGGGCATGCGATTGGCGCGTGCGCCGAATGCGAGTTTTGCTCATAATGACGCCGGCGCCGCGGAAGACGCGATCCGCGCCTGGCGCGCAAAGGGCGGACGCGGGCAGGTCTGGATCGTGGTCGAAAGCCTTTACAGCATGGATGGCGACAAGGCGCCGCTCGACGATCTCTATGCGCTCGCCGCAAAGAGCGACGCCTTTCTGCTGATCGACGAAGCGCATGCGACGGGCGTCTACGGTCCGGGCGGCCGTGGCCTCGCCGCGCGTTTTGAAGGCGCGGACAATGTCATCACCTTGCACACCTGCGGCAAGGCGATGGGCGTGGCGGGCGGTCTCCTCTGTGTGCCGCGCGTCTTGCGCGATTTCTTGATCAACCGCTGCCGGCCGTTCATTTTCGCGACGGCGCCTTCGCCCATTGTCGCTGCTTGCGTGCGCGCGGCGCTCAAAATCATCGAGGCTGCCGACGACCGGCGCGCCGAGCTGATCTCGCGAGTCGAATTCGCCGGCGCCGAGCTGCGCCGGCTTTGCGCGATGGAGCCGTCGGGAAGCCAGATTCAACCGATCGTCGTCGGCGCCGACGTGCGCGCGACGACGTTGGCGTCGCGCCTGCAGGCGCATGGCTATGATATTCGCGCCATTCGTCCGCCGACGGTGCCGGAGGGCTCGGCCCGGCTGCGCATCGCCCTGACGCTCAATACGCGCAAGGAAGACGTTGCGCGCATGATCGCGCATCTTGGCGAAGAGTTGTCGAGACTTAAATCATGAACCGCCCGGTCGTGATCGTCGGAACGGACACCGGCGTCGGCAAGACCATCGTCGCCGCAGCGATCGTCGGCGCGTTTGACGCCTATTATTGGAAGCCGGTGCAGGCGGGCCTCGACGGCGAGACGGACTCGCAAATTGTCGCGCGGCTTTCGGGCGCGCCCACCGCGCGCATTTTCCCCGAAGCCTGGCGATTGCGTCGAGCCGCTTCCCCCCACCTTGCCGCGCGCGACGAGGGCGTCGAAATCGACGCCGCCGCATTGACCCCGCCACAGTGCGGCGGTCTTCTCGTGATCGAGACGGCGGGCGGCGCGATGACGCCGCTCAGCGATCGTGCGCTGACGATCGATGTGCTCGAGCGCTGGCGGCTTCCTGTCATTCTCGTCGCGCGCACGAGTCTTGGCACGATCAGTCACAGCCTGCTCACGCTCGAAGCCTTGCGCAGACGGTCGATTCCGATAACGGGCATCGTTTTTTCCGGCGCGGCCGACGCCGACGCGCAACGCTCCATCGAGACGATCGGCGGCGCACGCATTCTCGGCCGGCTGCCGAAACTTGATCCTTTGAATCAGAACACGCTTCGCGCGGCGTTTAACGCCGCGATCGCGCGCGACGCCTTTGGGAGCGGCGGGTGAGCTTCGTCATCGACTCGCCGATCTGGCGGCCGTACACCCAGCATGCGCTGCAACCGGGCGCCTTCAAGATCGCGCGCGCCGAAGGCGCTTGGCTCGAAGCCGACGACGGCGGGCGCTTTCTCGACGCCATCTCGTCCTGGTGGGTGATCACCCATGGCCATCGCCATCCGGCGATCATGCAAGTGATCCGCGAGGAAACCGAACGGCTCGATCAGGTGATTTTCGCTGGCTTTACCCACGAACCGGCGGAAGCCCTTGCGCGGCGGCTCGTGGCGCTGACGCCGCCGGGGCTCGATTATGTGTTTTATTCCGATAGCGGGTCCACTTGCGTCGAAGTGGCGATCAAGATGGCGCTCGGCTTCTGGCGCAATCGTCAGGACGCGCGCACACGCATCGTCGCGCTCGAACACGGCTATCATGGCGATACGATCGGAACGATGTCCGCCGGCGCGCGCTCGCCTTTTAACGCGCCCTACGAGCCGCTGCTCTATGAGGTGTCGCGCATTCCCTTCCCCATAGGCGGACGGGAGCAGGAGACGCTCGACGCGCTCGAGCGCGCCTGTCGGGAGAGACCCGCAGCCTTTCTTGTCGAGCCGCTCATTCTTGGCGCAGGCGGCATGCTCATCTACGGCGCCGATACGCTGGCGGAGATGAAACGCATCTGCGCACATTACGGCGTGCTGTTCATCGCCGATGAGGTGATGACAGGCTTCGGACGCACGGGAACGCTCTTCGCATGCGAGCAGGCGGGCGTCGTTCCGGATATCGTCTGCTACGCCAAGGGCCTGACCGGCGGCGCGCTGCCGCTCGCCGTCACCATGTGCAGGCGCAAAATTTTCGAGGCGCATTTATCGCCGGAGCGCGCGCGCGCTTTTTTTCACTCGAGCTCCTTTACCGCCAATCCGATCGCCTGCGCCGCGGCGCTCGCCAATCTCGATATCTGGGCGACGGGAGAACCCGCCGCGAGAGTCGCGGCGCTTTGCGATATGCAGGCGAAACGCCTTGCGCGCTTTGCCGGCGACGCGCGCTTCTCCAACGCCCGTCAGCTTGGAACGATCACGGCGCTTGATCTCAATGTCGCGCAAGGCGGCTATCTTGCGACGATCGCGCTCGATCTCATGCGCTTCTTCAATGAGCGCGGACTGCTGTTGCGCCCGCTCGGGCCGACGATCTATGTCTTGCCGCCGTACTGCGTCGAGGAAGCCGAGCTCGATCTCGTTTACGACGCCATCAGCGCGGCGGCGGATCGTTTTGGCGGATCTGCGTAAAGCGGTCGTCAGCCTTCGAGATCGCTGTGCTCGCTATTTTCGCGTCCTTCCTCGGCGACGGTTTTCTTGCGCGCGAGAAATTGTTCCTTCAGCGCGCGCCGCAGGATTTTGCCGACATTGGTCTTCGGCAGACTCTCGCGAAACTCGAAATTGCGCGGAATTTTGTAGCTTGTCAGCTGCTCATGCGCGAACGCGCGCAATTCTTCGTGCGTGAGGCTCGGATCGCGGGCGACGACAAAAGCCATCGGCGCTTCGCCGGAATGTTCGTGCGGCACGCCGATGACCGCGACTTCCTTTACTTTGGGATGTTCGGCGAGCACGGATTCGACTTCGTTGGGATAGACGTTGAAGCCCGAGACGAGGATCATGTCCTTCAGCCGATCGACGATCTTGATCAGGCCGTCCGGCGCCATCACGGCAATGTCGCCGGTTTTGATAAATCCGTCGGCCGTCAGCGCGTTCGCGGTTTCGTCCGGCCTTCGCCAATAGCCCCTCATCAATTGCGGCCCCTTGACGCAGAGTTCGCCGCGTTCGCCGACAGGAACGGGCTCGCCTTCGGGCGAGCGCAACGAGATTTCCGTCGACGGCACGGGATAACCGATCGCGCCGGTGAATTCGGAGATCGTCGGCTTGTTGATCGTGACGATCGGCGAAGTTTCGGTCAGTCCGTAGCCTTCGACGATCGGCTTGCCGGTCAATGCTTTCCACTTCCGCGCCACGATTTCCTGGGTCGACATGCCGCCCGAAATCGCGAGGAGAAGATTGGAGTAGTCGACCGACTTGGCCGTCGAATGATCGGCGATCGCCGCGTAAAGCGTGTTGACGCCGGAAAACAGCGTGAACGTCGATTTGCGCAGCGTCGCGATGAGCCCCTTGATGTCGCGCGGATTGGCGATGAGCAGGCAGCAACCGCCGACCTTCACCACTAGCAGCAGGCAGGCGGTCAGGCCGAAAATGTGATAGAGCGGCAGCGCCGTCACCATGATCAACGGCTTGTCCGCAAGATAGGGCTTCAACCAGGTCCACGACTGTTCGACATTGGCGGCGACGTTGCGATGCAGCAGCATCGCGCCTTTGGCGACGCCGGTCGTGCCGCCGGTATATTGCAGAAAGGCGATGTCGTCCGGCGCCACCGGCGGCGGTTTGAACGGCTCCTCGGCCCCCGCTTGCAGCACTTGCGCAAATCCGACGCATCCCGCCAGACGATAGGCGGGGACCATGCGTTTGACCCAACGCGAAACGAAATTGACGATTGTTCCGCGCAGACCCATGAGATCGCCGGGCTTCACGATGATCGCCCGCTCGATTTTCATTTGCGGCCACGCGGCCGCGGCGGTATGCGCGAAGTTCTCGAAGACGAACAGGAAGCGCGCGCCGGAGTCGTTCATCTGATGTTCGAGTTCGTGCGGCGTGTAGAGCGGATTGACGTTCACCACGACGCCGCCCGCGAGCAGGACTCCGAAGAGGATCGCAGGATAAGCGAGGACATTCGGCGACATGATCGCGACCCGATCGCCTTTTCTCAGTCCGCGCGTCTGCAGCCAGGCGGCGACCGCGACGGCGGCGCGACCGAGCTCCTCGTAGCTGAGCGTCGCGCCGAAGCTCTCCATCGCGGTTCGATCGGCGAATTTCGCAACGCTCGCATTGAATACGTCGACCAGGGTCGAATAGGACGATTCATCGATCTCCGCCGGAACGCCTGCGGGATACGACGACAGCCACGGCCAATTCGCGTAAGGGTCCTCTCGATTTTCCGCGTTCGTCATTGTCGTCCTGGACCTCCGCGAATGGGCATGATCGCGGATCGCGAATCGTTCGCGTCGCCTATCTGCTTCTGTTCAAGATAGCGCGTCTAGAGCGCGCAGCGAAAAAGTGGGAACCGGTTTTTCGCGTAGAGCGCGCTCTAAACTTTTGGAATCGATCACGTCATCTGCATTTGGGCGATTTCGCCCAAATGCGGCGTGATCTAGAGGCGGATGAGGCCACTCCGGCCGCAATCCTTATGTTGCATTGCGAGCGGCGTCACGCCGCGCCTGCGAACATCGGCGCGAGGCCAAGGAGCAGCATGAGGCCGAGCGCCAGAACCAGAATTGCGGCGATGAACTCGCCGCCGCGCGCGATGATGATCGCGCGGCGCGAATCCTTCGCCCCAAGCCGCACCGCCGCGCTCTTGGCGTAAACCGCCATCGCGGCGAGCGCGCCCGTCGTCATCGCGGTCCCCGCCGACATGGCGATGACCGCGCCGGCGCCGGCGGCGAAGAGTCCCTGCGACAGGGTGAACGCCAGGACGAGAATGGCGCCCGAGCAGGGGCGCAGGCCGGCGGCGACGACGGTGGCCGCCGCGTCGGCGAGGCGGAACTTCGGCCCCGTCAAGGTCGAGGGGTCCGGCGCGTGGCGGCAGGTCTCGTCATGCACATGAGTCGGATCGTCGATCGCTTCGCAGACGAAGCCGCGCGTCGTGGACGCGAGTGCAGGCGCGGCGAAGGCGGCCGACAGCGCGCGGCCCTTGACCCAGGCGAGACGCGCGCCGACCGCGGCGACCGCCGCATAGCTTGCAAGCTCGATCATGCGCGTCGCTTCGCTCATCTCGTTAGCGGTCGCGCGGAAAATCGCCGCTGCGGCGCCGACGATGGCGATCGCGACCAGCCCTTGCAGAAGCGCGGCGAGCGCCGCGAGCAGCAGACCGCGCCTCAGCGCCGTTTCGTTGGCGAGCATGTAAGATGCAAGCACCGCCTTGCCGTGGCCGGGACCGGCGGCGTGAAAAGCGCCATAGGCGAAGCTCGCCGCGGCGAGCGCGAAAAAAGCGGAAGAGTCGGTCTTTAGCGCCCGCACGGCGGCTTGCAGCTCGGACTGGAACTTGCTCTGCCAGGCCAGAATGAGACCCGCAAAGCCGGTCGCCGCGCCGACCGATTCTTGCGCGCCGACCGCGAAGGGATGACGGGGCGCGCACCACGCCGACGACGCCGCGATCGCGACGAGCGCCGCCGCCGCGCCGATCCAAACGACCCTTCGCCCAATCTTCACGGACAGGCCACGATCGCGCGAGTCGCCAGCTTCACGCCGAAATCGGCTCCTGGCGACATGTTCTGAAAGAACGCTTCGCTCAGCTTCTGGTTGTCTGTCGAAAGAAGCGGCGCAGGTTCGACCAGGCTGAGCGAACATCCCGCCGGCGCGCCCGCAAGCGTCACAGGATCTTTCTTCTCCAGTCCGAAGGAGACGAAATATGTCGGGTCATAGACCTGAAAGGAGAACGGTTTTTTTGCTGCGACCGGCGTTTCCAGCGGCAGGAAAAAGCGCATGGTGACGATCTTTTTGTCATTGGCTTCGAGCGTCACCTTTTCAGGCGGCTTGAACGCGAGCTTGGCGCTATTGTGCTTGGCGAAGGTGAAATATTCAAACTCGGCCAGCGACTCGACATTCGTCTTGGCGAGCGGCGCAAGTTCTTCGCGGGTCGGCGGCTTTCCGTCCTTGCCGAGCCCCTGCACGGCATAGGCCGAATACATTTCGTCAAATTCCCAGGCGTGTTGAATGCCTGCAATCCTGCCGTCCGGCGCGAACACCACTTCGCTTCGCGCCGCGACCCATACGTGAGGGTGCGCAGTCGCCGTCCCAATTCCCGTCACTGTCGTGATAAGGATAAGAATCGAGTTGATTTTCAGCTTCATGCGAGTCTCGCGCTTAGGCGGCGAAGGCGGCAAAAACGCGGCGCAGGCTCCCGCTCCGAGCCTGTGCACGCCAGGATTTCCGTCCTTGAAAAGGCGCTTTCCTGTGGCATAAGGTGGACGGTGCAGAGTCGGCGCCTGCCGGGCGCTGCGCGGCTGGAGGCCGCAACCGGCTGGGTCGTTAAACCGGATTCGTTCACGGGTTGATCCTTGTCTTTTAGCGTGTGAGCGCAGGAGTCCCAAGCGCGCTTCGCCGAATTCGCGCAGGAGAGCAGTAATGGCGGAAGTTGCCGCCGGCGACGCAATGACCGGCTCCGCCTTCGCCGAGGCGTCGCTCTCAGACCGATTTGACCTTCACCGATCGCGCGTGCTGATCACCGGCACTCAGGCGATCGTGCGTCTGCTCCTTATGCAGAAAGAGGCGGACCGCCGCGCCGGGCTGAACACCGCCGGATTTGTGACGGGTTACCGCGGCTCGCCTCTGGGCGGCGTCGACGCCCAAATGCACAAGGCCAAGGCGCTGTTCGACGCCAATGATATTCTATACATGCCGGGACTCAACGAGGATCTCGCGGCGACCGCCATCTGGGGCGCGCAGCAGGCCGAGATGCGCGGCGAAGGCAAATATGACGGCGTCTTCTCGCTGTGGTACGGCAAAGGTCCCGGCGTTGACCGCAGCGGCGACGCGTTCAGACATGTCAACCTTGCCGGCACGTCGCGCTACGGCGGCGCGCTGGCGCTTATGGGCGACGATCACACGGCGGAATCCTCCACCACCGCCCATCAGTCGGACTATCATTTCGTCGACGTGATGATTCCGATCCTGTCGCCGGCCGGCGTGCAGGAAATCTTCGACTACGGGCTTTATGGTTTCGCTCTGTCGCGCTTTGCGGGCGTTTGGGTCGGCTTGAAGCTCCTTAAGGACACGGTCGAGTCGACGGCCTCGATCGACGGTTCGCTCGATCGCGTTCGGCCGATCGCGCCGCGGGACTTCTTCATGCCGCCGGGCGGTCTCAATATCCGTCCCGGCGATCCGGTTCTCGCTCAGGAAGAGCGATTGCAGGAGAGCAAGCGCGACGCGATGCTCGCCTTCATTCGCGCCAATCGCCTGAACCGCATCATCACGTCCGGCGGCGCCAATCCGAAGATCGGCGTCATCACGGTGGGCAAGTCCTATCTCGACGTGCGCCAGGCGATGGACGATCTCGGCCTCGACGAAGTGAAGGCGAATGATCTCGGTCTGCGCCTATACAAGATCGCCGCGCCCTGGCCGTTGGAGCCGCAAGGTCTGCGTGAATTCGCGCGCGGCCTCGACCTCATCATCGTCGTCGAAGAGAAGCGCTCGCTGATCGAAGTGCAGTTGCGCGAGGAACTCTACGGCGCGTCGCATCAGCCGCTCTGCATCGGCAAGAAGGACGAGCGCGGCGAATGGCTGTTTCCGGTCAAGGGCGCGCTCGACGCCAATGACATCGCCATCGCCATCGGCCGTCGTCTTTTGAAATATCATCCGCTTGAGGATCTCGAGGCGCGCGTGCGCCGGCTCGAAAGACTGCAGGATCGCCGCCGGACGATGACCGACGTCACCGTTCGGGTGCCGCATTTCTGCGCCGGCTGTCCGCATTCGACGTCGACCCATGTGCCCGAAGGCTCGCGCGCCTATACAGGCATCGGCTGCCATTACATGGCGCAGTGGATGGACCGCTCGACCGAGGGCTACACCCATATGGGCGGCGAAGGCGCGAACTGGATCGGCGAGGCGCCGTTTTCGACGCGCAAGCACATGTTCCAAAATCTCGGCGACGGCACCTACAATCATTCTGGGTCGCTCGCCATCCGCTTCGCGGTCGCGACCAACACCAACATCACGTTCAAAATTCTCTTCAACGGCGTCGTCGCCATGACGGGCGGCCAGAAGCATGAAGGCGAGTTGACGGTCGAGGCCGTCGCGCGGCAGGTCGCGGCCGAAGGCGTGAAGAAGATCGCGCTCGTCACGGACGAACCTGGCCGATATGCGCCGACGATCGGCTGGCCGCCGGGCCTGACGATTCATCATCGCAACGTCTTGAACGAGGTGCAGCGGGAGCTGGCGCAGACGCAAGGCGTCACGGTGCTGATCTACGATCAGACCTGCGCCACGGAAAAGCGTCGCTTGCGCAAGCGCGGGCTGATGCCCGACCCCGACTCGCGCGTGATCATCAACGAGCTCGTGTGCGAAGGCTGCGGCGACTGCGGCACGGCGTCGAACTGCGTCGCGGTGCAGCCGGTCGAAACCGAGTTCGGCCGCAAGCGGCGCATCGATCAGTCCGCCTGCAACAAGGATTTTTCCTGCCTCGAAGGATTCTGCCCAAGCTTCGTCACCGTACATGGCGGGCGCATGAAAAAGGCGCCGCTGCCCTCGAAGGAAGACGCCAACGGCCAGCCCGCGCTGCCGGAGCCTCGCATCGCCGAGATCGGCGCCTTGCCCTATGGCGTCCTCATTGCGGGGTTGGGCGGGACCGGCGTCGTCACCGTTTCAGCGATTCTCGGCATGGCCGCGCATCTTGAGGGCAAAGGCGTCGGCGTCATCGATATGGCCGGCCTCGCGCAGAAGGGCGGGGCGGTCTATTGCCATGTGAAGATCGGCCGCACGCCGGCGGACGTGCACGCCATCCGCATCGCCGCGGGCGAAGCCGATCTGATGCTGGGCTGCGACCTCGTCGTCGCCGGCGCCAAGCAGGTGCTCGCCGCCGTCGAACACGGCAAGACGGCGGTGCTCGTCAATTGCGCCGAGGTGTTTCCTGGCGACATCGAACGCAATCCCGACTTCGTTCTGCCGTCAGAGGACATCAAGCAGGCGATCCGCCGCGCCGGCGGCCCTGAGTCGACCTTCATCGATACGACGGCGCTCGCTCAGGCGCTGCTTGGCGATTCGATCGCCGCGAATATCTTCATCCTCGGCTACGCTTGGCAGAAGGGCTATTTGCCGCTGTCGGACGCCGCGCTCCTGCGCGCCATCGAGTTGAACGGCGAATCCGTGCCGATGAATCATTCGGCCTTTCTTTGGGGCCGACGCGCCGCGCATGATCTCAACAGCGTGCTCGCCGTCGTCGAGTCGCTGCGCCAGCCCAATCGCAATAGATCGAAGACGCTCGAGGAGATCATCGAACAGCGCGCGACTTTTCTGGTCGACTACCAGGACAAGGCTTACGCGGCCCGCTATCGCGCCCGCGTCGAGAAGATCGCAAGGCTCGAAGCCGCACGGGCGCCGGGTTCGCATGAATTGACCGAGGCGGTCGCGCGCTACCTCTTCAAGCTGATGGCGGCGAAGGACTATTACGAAGTCGCGCGGCTTTACACCGACGGCGCCTTCCAGCGCCAGCTCGGCGAAACCTTTGAGGGCGACCTGCGGCTCGAATTGCATCTCGCGCCGAATTTCCCCTCGCTCCAGCGCAAGACTGACTTCGGCGGCTCGCGCAAATTCACCTTCGGACCCTGGATGTTCAAGCTGCTGCGCGTGCTCGCGAAGATGAAAAGCTTGCGCAACACATGGTTCGATGTCTTTCGCTTTGACCATGACCGCGTGGTCGAGCGAAGGTTGCTTGCGGACTATGAAGCGCTGCTTGACGAGCTTTCCGTTTCGCTCACGCGGGAAAACCATGCCGGCGCGGTCGCGCTTGCGCGCCTGCCTGAGCACATTCGCGGCTTCGGCCACGTCAAGGCGCGCCATATCGCGGCCGTTGACGCCGAGCGCGAGCGGCTGATGGCCGAATACCGCCACCCGGCCGCCGTGAAGCTTGCCGCAGAGTGAGGCGTTCAACAGTTGCGTGTCGTCATGGAACCGTCGTCATTGCGAGGAGGCGAAGCCGACGAAGCAATCCAGAGTTCGAGCCGCGATTCTGGATTGCTTCGCTCCGCTCGCAATGACGAGGCCGCGCTCCGTCGCCGCGCGCTCGTGCTCGGCGGCTCCAGCGAAGCGCGCGTTCTTGCGACCCGCATCGCCGCCGATCCGCGACTCGAAGGCGTCATTTCGCTTGCCGGCCGCACCAGCGCGCCGCTCGCGCATGATCTGCCGGTTCGCACAGGCGGCTTCGGCGGCGTCGATGGATTGACGCGCTATCTCGTTGAAGAGCGAATCTCGCATGTCGTCGACGCGACGCATCCCTTCGCCGCGCGAATTTCCGCCAACGCCCGCGCCGCCTGCGCCGCCGCCGGCGCGCCGCTGCTTGTTCTGACGCGCCCGCCATGGATCCCAGCGCAGGGCGACCGCTGGACTGAGGTCGCGGACAATCCAGCGGCCGCGCGCGCGCTCGGCGCGGCGCCGCGCCGGGTCTTTCTCGCCATCGGCCGGCAGGGCGTCGCCGATTTTCGCGTCGCGCCGCAGCACGACTATGTCCTGCGGGTCATCGAACCGCCGGACGCGCATGATCTGCCGCCTTCATGCGAAGTGATTTTCGGCCGTGGTCCCTTCGCGCTGCAAGATGAGATCGCGCTGATGCGCGACAGACGCATCGAGATGATGGTCACCAAGAACAGCGGCGGCGCGCTCGCCTACGCCAAGATCGAGGCGGCGCGCGCGCTCGGTCTCGAAGTCGTCATGATTGCGCGCCCAGTGAGCGGCGACGCCGCCACCACGCATGACATCGATGCGGCGATGGCTTTCCTCGCTTCATGAGCCGCACGCTGATGATCCAGGGCACGGGCTCCGACGTCGGCAAATCGCTCCTCGTCGCCGGACTGGCGCGCGCCTTCGCCAATCGCGGCGTCAAGGTCGCGCCCTTCAAGCCGCAGAACATGTCGAACAACGCCGCCGTGACCATAGACGGCGGCGAGATCGGCCGCGCCCAGGCCTTGCAGGCGCGCGCTGCGCGCCTTACGCCTCGTATCGACATGAATCCCGTGCTGCTCAAGCCGCAAGGCGCCTCTGGCGCCCAAATCGTCGTTCAGGGACGCGTTGTCGGCCAGGCGAAGGCGCGCGACTATCAGGATTTAAAGCCTCGCCTGATGCGGCCTTTGCTCGAAAGCTATGCGCGGCTGAAGGCGGAAAGCGACATCGTCATTGTCGAAGGCGCCGGTAGCGCCGCCGAGGTCAATCTGCGCAGGAACGACATCGCCAATATGGGCTTTGCTCGCGAAGTCGACGCGCCGGTGGCGCTCGTCGGCGACATCGACCGCGGCGGCGTCATCGCGCAACTCATCGGCTGCAAGGCGGCGCTCGACGATGATGATGCGGCGATGATCGAGGGTTTCATCGTCAACAAGTTTCGCGGCGACGCATCGCTGTTCGACGATGGCCTGCGCTTTGTCGAACAGCGGACCGGATGGCGATCGCTCGGTCTCGTGCCGTTTTTCGACGCCGCCGCGCGGCTGCCGGCCGAAGACGCATTCGGGTTGCGCGGACAAAGTCATGGTCTTGGCGACGGGGTCGTCATCGCCGTTCCGCTCTTGCCGCATATCGCCAATTTCGACGACCTCGATCCGCTGAAGGCCGAACCCGGCGCGCGCGTGATTTTCCTCAAGGACGGCGAACCGCTGCCGCCGGAGACGCAACTCGTCATCCTGCCGGGATCGAAAGCGACGATCGCAGACCTCGCGGCGCTGCGCGCCAATGGCTGGGACATCGACATTCTCGCGCATGTGCGTCGCGGCGGCCGCGTCTTCGGCGTCTGCGGCGGCTATCAGATGCTCGGCCGCGTCATTCGCGATCCGCTTGGCGTCGAGGGCGCCGCCGGCGACGCGCGAGGGTTGGGTCTCCTCGACGTTGAGACCGCGCTGACCGGAGAAAAGACGCTAACGCCAGTCAGCGGTTATGCGCCGATTTTCGACGCGCCTTTTTGCGGCTACGAGATGCATGTCGGCGAAACCTCCGGTCCAGATTGCGAGCGGCCTGCGTTGCGACTTGCTGACGGACGCATCGATGGCGCGATCTCGCGCGACGGCCTTGTCGTCGGCGCCTATGCACATGGGATATTCGCCGATGATTCTTTGCGCGGGTCGCTGCTGCGCATGCTCGGCGCGCCGCCGTCGCCGCTGCGCTATGAGGAGTCGATCGAAGAAACGCTCGATGCGCTTGCGGCGCATTGCGCGCGCCATATCAATCTCGAGGCGCTATGGGAGATGGCGCGATGACGGCGCATTCTGCAATCGGCGCGCCGCCGATCGTCGCGCATGGCGGCCGACTCGACGCCGCGCGCCGTCTCTATCCCGACGCGCCGCAGCCCTGGATCGATTTGTCGACGGGCGTCAATCCGCGCGCCTATCCGCCGCCGCCGCTCGCCGACGAGGTTTTTACGCGACTTCCCGACGATGACGCTTTCGCCGCGCTCGACTGCGCGGCGCGCCGGAGCTATGGCGCTCCGGCCGGCGTCGAAATCGTCGCGGGCGGCGGGGCGCAAGCTTTCATCCAGTTGCTGCCGCGCGTTTTTCCGGCGACGCGAGTCGCGATCCTCGGTTTCACCTATGCGGAGCACGCCGTTTGCTGGACCGCTTCGGGCGCGCAGGTCGATGTTGTGGAAACTTTGGATGCGCTTGCGGACGCCGATGTCGGCGTGATCGTCAATCCCAACAATCCCGACGGACGGCTCCTCGAACCCGGAGAGATATTGTCCGTGGCCAATCCGATGTCGCAGCGTGGCCGCCTGCTGATCGTCGATGAATCTTTTATGGACTTCACGCCGGAACGCAGCGTGGCGCGCTTGGCGAACAACAACGCCCTCGTCGTGCTGCGGTCCTTCGGAAAGGCCTATGGCCTCCCCGGCGTGCGGCTTGGCTTCGCGATCTGCGCACGTGCCCGCGCGGCGAAGCTTCGCGCCGCGCTCGGACCCTGGGCCGTGTCGGGTCTGGCGCTCGCCATCGGGGCCCGCGCGCTTGCCGACGAGTCATGGCGCGCGAACGCCGCGCAAGCGAGCGCGCGGGGCGCGGCGCGCCTCGACGCGCTTCTGATGCGGGCGGGCTTTCAGATCGTGGGCGGGACAAACTTGTTTCGGCTGGCGGCGCATCCGCAGGCCGTGCGCCGGTTCGCCCATCTTGCATCGCTCGGGATATTGACGCGCGCCTTCGCCGAAAAACCGCACTGGCTGCGGTTTGGTCTGCCGGGCGGCGACGCCGCCTGGGCGCGGCTCGCCGCAGCGCTGGAGAGCGTCGATGGCGGCTGATGCGCCGAAGTCGCCGGATGAGCCGCGGGACGATCTGGCGCCGGTCGCCGCTTTTAGCGAGGCCGAGCGGGCGGCGATCTATCGCGTCATCCATGCGCGCCGCGACGTTCGGGATGAATTCCTTCCCGACGATGTGCCGCGCGAAGTGCTGCTGCGAATCCTCGACGCCGCGCATCACGCGCCGTCGGTCGGCTTCATGCAGCCATGGAACTTCATCCTTGTCAGAAATATCGAGAAGCGGCGCGCAGCCTACGAGGCCTTTTTGCGCGCCTGTGACGCGGAGGAACAGGCGTTGGAGCCGGAGCGGCGTTCGCTCTACCGGAGCCTCAAGCTGCAAGGCATCTTGAAGGCGCCGCTCAATATTTGCGTCACCTGCGACCGCGCCCGCTTCGGCGCGACGGGGCTCGGGCGCAGCCAGCAGCCCGACACCGACATTCTCAGCACCGCCTGCGCCGTGCAAAATCTATGGCTTGCGGCTCGCGCCGAAGGCGTCGGCGTGGGGTGGGTGAGCATCGTCAGGGCAGACGACCTGCGCCAGATCTTCAATATTCCCAGTGAGATAGCGATCATCGCCTATCTCTGCGTCGGCTATGTCGCGAAGGCCTACAGATCGCCAGAACTCGAGGTCAAGCGCTGGGCGTCGCGGCTTCCTTTGGAGAATCTGATTTTCGAGGACAGATGGGGAGAACTGGCCGCTTCCACAAACCCGCCTTAAATAGCTGAAAGGCTCGGCCGAGCTTTCCTGTGGACTACTGTAGACGACCTTTTAGCGGCGCTGGTTTTTTCAGCGCGACGCGTGAAAGGTTGGAGCATCAGGAACGCCGGATGGTCGAAGCCCCACGGGGCGTCGGAGACGCGAACATGGCGCCGGTAAATTTGGAACAGCTGTTCGAAAAAGCCTTCCCCCTCGCCAACAACACGATTCTCACCGTAACCGAAGTGCCAGACTGCGAAGCGCAGCTCCTGAAATTGTTCGAACGCGCCATGCTGCGCGGCTTCGACAATCACGCGCGACTGACGCAGATTCAATTGCCGATGGAGCGCTTCCCCGATCTCGATTCGAAGTTCTGGCATGTGCCGATTGAGGATTGCGGCGCCGCCCAGGTGCTGCGCTTCTTCTTCGAGACGCCGCAGACGCCGGCGCACTAGACCACGCTGCATTTGGGCGGAATCGCCTAAACGCAGATGACGTGATCGATTCCAAAAACTTAGAGCGCGCGCTGCGCGAAAAACCGGCGTCCACTTTTTCGCGAGCCGCGCTCTAACTTCAAGCGCCGTGGGCTTTGAGCGGCGTGACGCGCTCATGCGCCGGCGTGGCCGGTTTTTTGCGCCGAAGCTTGCTCATCAGCAGATAGATGACCGGCGTCGTATAAAGCGTTAGCGCCTGGCTGAGCAGCAATCCGCCGACGATGGTGATGCCGAGCGGACGCCGAAGTTCGGCCCCGATCCCGGTCGCAAAGGCGAGCGGCAGCGCGCCGAAGGTCGCCGCAAGCGTCGTCATCAGAATTGGGCGGAAGCGCTCGCGCGCCGCTTCGAGCGCCGCGTCATGCACGGACAGGCCGCCTTCGCGCTCCGCCTGCAAGGCGAAGTCGACCAGCATGATCCCGTTCTTTTTTACGATGCCGATCAGCAGTAAAATGCCAATAAAGGCCATGATGGTGAATTCGACGCCGAACAGTTCGAGCGACAGCAGCGCGCCGAGGCCTGCCGATGGCAGGGTCGAGATGATGGTGATCGGATGGATGAGGCTTTCGTAAAGAATGCCGAGAATGATGTAGACTGAGAGCAGGGCGGCGAGGATCAGCCCCGCCATTCCGGCCGCCATCTTACGGAAGTCCGCTACGTCGCCGGCGAATTCGGCGCGCAGACCGCCCGGCGGATTGAGCTCCGCGATCGCCTTTTCAATCGCCGCGACGGTCGCGTCGAGACTGTAGCCGGGCGCGACATTGTAGGAAATCGTCGTCGCCGGCACGACGCCCTGATGATGGACGACGAGCGGCGTCGCGCTGCGTTCGATATGCGCGAGCGCAGTGAGCGGAACCTGATCGCCGGTCGTCGAGGCGACATAGATTCCAGCAAGGTCGCGAATGTCCCGCTGGCGTTCAGGCGGCGTCTCATAGACGACGCGATACTGGTTGCGCTGGGTATAGACAATCGCGTCTTGCCGCTGGCCGAAAGCGCTATTCAAGGCCGCGTCGATGGCGGCGATCTGGACGTTCATGCGAGCGGCCGCGTTGCGATCGATGACGACATTGGCGCGGAGGCCGCCGCGCTCCTGGTCGGACGTCACGTCGATGAGTTCCGGCGCCTTCTTCAGCCGTTCCAGCACCTTGTCGCGCCACGCCTCGAGAATCTCGACAGACGGGCTCGACAGGGTGAACTGATATTGCGCCTTGCTCAGCCGACCGCCCGCTCGCAAATCCTGTGAAGGCACCATAAACACGCTAAGGCCAGGGATTTTCGCGAATTCGCCGCGCAGGCGCGCGATCACTTCCTTGCTCGACGCGCGCCGCTCGTCGGCGGGCTTCAAGGCGACGAACAGCCGTCCCTGATTCATCGAGGCCGTCAAATGCGCGGCGCCGATGAAGGAGCCGACATTGACGACGTCGGGATCGGCGAGCAGCGTTTCGGAAGCGAGCCGCTGCAAACGCGCCATCTCGGTGAACGAAACGTCGCCAGAGGCCTCGGTCGTTCCATTGATCAGGCCGATATCGTCCTGCGGCAACGTGCCTTTTGGGATCGTCTCGTAAAGACGGGCCGTCCAGGCGATCGAGATGACCACGACAATGAGCGTGGCCCAGGGATGATCGATCACTGGCCGCAGGCTGCGCGCGTAAAAGTCCACCACCCGGTCGAGACCGCCCTCGATGATCCGGTCGAAGCGCGAAGGCGTCTTCTCACGGGGCGCGGGCAGTCGCGCGCAGATCATCGGCGTCACCGTAAGGGAGATGACCGTCGAAATCGCAATCGCGAACGTCAGCGTCCAGGAGAATTCGCGCAGCAGCCGGCCCATCACGCCTTCCATGAAAAGGAGCGGAATGAAAACGGCGACGAGCGACAGGCTGATCGAAACGACGGTGAAGCCGATCTGTCTTGCGCCCACCAGCGCGGCTTCCAGGCGGCCCAGACCGCGCTCAGAGTTGCTTTGGATGTTTTCGATCATGACGATGGCGTCGTCGACGACGAAGCCGACTGAAATCGTCAACGCCATCAGCGACAGATTGTCGATCGAGAAGCCGGCCACCCACATCGCTGCGCAGGTGCCCACCAGAGAGAGCGGCACGGTGACGCCGGCCGCTATGACCGGAGTCGAGCGGCGCAAAAACACATAGACGACCATCATCACCAGAACGATGGAGATCGCCAGTGTGCGCTGAATGTCATGAATGCTGGCGCGGATCGTCTGCGTGCGGTCGGCGAGGACATTGATTTTGACGCCGCTTGGAATCCATTCCTGAAGCCGCGGCAGCAGCGCCTTAATCTGATCGACCGTGTCGATCACATTGGCGTTGGGTTGTTTGGTGACGATCAGGAGGACGGCGGGCTTGCCGTTGAACCACCCGGCGGCGTTTCGGTTCTTGACGCCGAGCTCGACCGTGGCGACGTCGCCGAGCTTGACGACCGCCCCATTGCGCGATGCGATGACGATGTTGCGATAGTCTTCGGGCGTCGATAGCTGATCGGTCGTCGCTAGCGTGACCTCGCGCGAATCGCCGCCGAGCGCGCCGACGGCGGAATGGGCGTTGGCGGCGTTGAGCGCATTGGCGACGGCGTCGACGCCGAGCCCCATTGCGGCGAGCCGCGCGCTGTCGACCTGGACCCGGATCGCCGGCTGCTCGGCGCCGGCGAGTCGCGCCTCAGCGACGCCAGGAACCTGAGAAACGCGCTGCGCGATCACGGAATCGGCCGCGTCGAAAATTGCGCTTGTCGGCAAGGTGTCGGAGGTCATCGCCAGCACGAGCACGGGCATGCTGGATTGGCTCGCCTTTCGATAGGTCGGCAACGTCGGCAGATCGGACGGCAGGTCGGTGATCGCGGCGTTGATCGCCGCCTGAACGTCGCGCGCCGCGCCGTCGAGCGGCCGCGAGATGTCGAACTGGGCGATGATCTGCGTCGAGCCGAGCGAATTAGCCGATGTCAGCTCGTTCAGTCCCGCGATGGTGGCGAGGCGCCGTTCGAGCGGCGCCGCTACGGACGCCGCCATTGTTTGCGGATCGGCGCCGGGCCGCAATGCGCCAATGCCGATGATCGGAAAATCGACCGCCGGCAGGCTCGCGACAGGCAGGAAAAAATAAGCGACGGCGCCAAGGAGGAACAGCGCCGCCGCAAGCAGCGTCGTCGCGACCGGCCGTTTGATGAAAGGCGCGGAGACGTTCACTCGGCGGCCTCGCGCGTTGGCGTTTTCGGCAGCTCGACGACCTCGTTTTCCTCAGCGAACCCCGGCTCGGCCGGCGGCGACAGCCGAACGCGCAGACGCTCCACGGCGAGATAGATGACGGGTGTCGTATAGAGCGTCAGCGCCTGCGAGAGGAGCAGGCCGCCGATGATCGCGACGCCGAGCGGAATGCGCAACTCGCTTCCCGGCCCGTGTGAGAGCGCAAGCGGCAGAGCGCCGAATAGCGCCGCAAGCGTCGTCATCATGATCGGGCGGAAGCGCAGATGGCAGGCGCGCACGATCGCGTCATGCGCCGACAGTCCGTCGTCGCGCTCGGCGTCAAGCGCGAAGTCGATCATCATGATCGCATTCTTCTTGACGATGCCCATCAGCAGCACGACGCCGATCAGCGCGACAATCGACATTTCAATGTGCAAGGCGAGCAGAGCGAGCAGCGCGCCAACGCCCGCCGACGGCAGGGTCGTCAGGACGGTGAAGGGATGGGCGAAGCTCTCGTAGAGAACGCCGAGCACGACATAGATCGACACGATCGCCGCGAGAATGAGCCAGGGTTCGCTTTCCAGCGACTTGTTGAACTCTGCGGCGTCTGCGCTGAAGACGCCGACGATCGACGACGGCATGCCGATCGCGGCTTCTGCGTCGGCGATCATTTTCACCGCGTCGCCGAGCGAATAGCCCTCGGCAAGATCGAAACTGATCGTCGAGGCTGGAAACTGATCCTGGTGGGCGACGGAAAGCGGCGCGGAGAGATTTTCCAGGCGCACGAAAGCCGCAAGCGGCGTTTGCGGTCCGCCGCCAAGCGGCGCGACATAAAGCTTCTCCAACGCCGACGGATCGCGCAGATATTGCGGCGCGGCTTCGAGAATGACGCGATATTGATTCGACTGGGTGTAAATGATCGAAATTTGCCGCTGCCCAAAAGCGTCGTTCAGCGCGTCGTCCACATTTTGCGCCGAAATGCCGAGACGCCCCATTTTCTCGCGGTCGATTCGCATGAGCGTGCGCAGACCGCCGTCCTGGGTTTCCGCGGCGACGTTGCGCAAGCCTGGCGTCATGCGCAGGCGGTCGAGCAATCGGTTGGACCAGCTCCGCAATTCCCCGCCGTCGGCCGAGGTCAGCGTATATTGATACTGCGACCGGCTCGGCCGCGTGGTGATCTGGATGTCTTGAACCGGCTGAACGTAAAGCGTGACGCCCGGGGTTTTTTCGCCCGCCGCCTTCAGGCGGTCGGCGATCTTGTCGGCGTTGTCCCGGCGCTCGCTACGCGGCTGCAGCATCACGGTGAGCCGCGCGACATTGGTCGTCGCGTTTAAGGGGCCGACGCCCAGCACCGACGTCACGCCCTTCACGTCCGGGTCGCGGCGAAACTCCGCGGCGATCTTCGCTTGCAGCGCCGTCATGTTGTCGAAGGACGCGTGGGGCGAAGCTTCCAGAACCGCCGATAGCACCCCGGTGTCCTGCCGCGGCAGAAAGCCTTTCGGGATGACGATGTAGAGCGCGATCGTGAGCGCGAGCGTCGCGACGGTGATCGCAAGCATGAACGTCTCGCGCTTGAGCGCCCAATCGAGCGACGCGTGATAAGCGCGATCAAGCGCCGAAGAGAGCTCCTCCCATCGCGATCGCCCCGGCGGCGGCGCAAGCCGCAGCAGCGCCGCGCAAAGCATTGGCGTCAGCGTGAGGGAGATCGCCGCCGAGACGACGACGGCCATTGTCAGCGTCAGCGCGAATTCGCGGAACATCCTCCCGACGATGCCGGTCATGAACAGCAGCGGTATGAACACCGCGATGAGCGAGACGGTGAGAGACACCACCGTGAAGCCGATTTGGCGCGCGCCGTCGAGCGCAGCCTGACGCGGCGCCTTGCCGTCTTCGATGTTGCGCACGATGTTTTCGATCATCACGATCGCGTCGTCGACGATGAAGCCGGTGCCGATGGTCAGCGCCATCAACGACAGATTGTCGAGCGAAAAGCCCGCAGCCCACATGAGTGCGAATGTGGCGATGATCGAGAGCGGCAGGCTGACGCCGGCGATGACCGTGGCGCGCCAGCTCCGCAGAAACATCTGCACCACAAGCACGACGAGGGCCGCGGCGATGACAAGCGTCAACTGCACCTCCAAAATTGAGGCGCGGATCGTTACGGTGCGGTCGTTGACGATCTCCAGAGACATGCCGGCGGGGAGCGCCCGCTGAATCTGCGGCAGTTCGTTCTTGACCAACTCGACGGTGTTGATGATGTTGGCGCCGGGCTGGCGCAACACGTCGAGAACCACCGTCTTCTCGCCATCGTGCCAGCCGCCGACGCGCGCGTTCTCCAGCCCGTCGACGACCTGCGCGACGTCGCGCAGCATCACCGGCGCGCCGCTGCGCCAAGCGACGATGATGTCGTTGTACTGATGTGCGCGCAAAATCTGATCGTTGGCGTCCAGCGTGTACGACTGGCGCCCGCCATCAAGCGAGCCCTTGGCGCCGGCGATGTTTGCCGATGCTATGGCGAAGCGCAGATCCTCCATGCTGATGCGATTGGCTGCGAGGCGGGCGAGATCGGCTTGAATGCGCACGGCCGGGCGCACGCCGCCCTGCACCGTCACGCGACCGACGCCGGAGACCTGCGAGAGCTGCGGCGCGATCAGCGTATCGGCGCGATCGCTCAAATCGCGCAGCGTGGCGGTCTTTGAGCGCAGCGTCAGCGTCAGGATTGGCGTGTCGGCGGGGTTAACCTTGGCGTAGACAGGCGGATAGGGAAGACTTCGCGGCAGCGTCGAGGCGGCGGCGTTGATCGCCGCCTGAACGTCCTGCGCCGCCGCATCGATGTCGCGGTCCAGAGCGAACTGCAGCGTGATCTGCGAAAGCCCGAAAGAGCTTTGCGACGACATGCTGGTCAGCGAGGGGATCTGGCCGAACTGTCGTTCGAGCGACGCCGTCACCAGCGATGCGATCGTATCGGGATTGCCGCCGGGGAGTTGCGTCGTCACCTGAATGGTCGGAAAATCGACCTGCGGAAGCGGCGAGACCGGAAGCCGCATATACCCCATTACGCCAAACAGCAGCACGGCGAACGCCAAGAGAGACGTCGCCACCGGCCGGCGGATGAAGGGCGCGGATACGTTCATCTTTTCGTCTTCGCCGCCGGCGCCGTCAGCGTCGGCGCTTGCAGCCGAAGGCGTGTCCATGACTTGAGTTTTTGCGCCTTGCGACAGGCGAGAGAAGCCGCTGGTGATGACGACCTCGCCGGGCTGAAGCCCCGACGTGACGACCGCGATTTTCTCATCCTGTCGGCCCGTCGTCACCTCGCGCATGGTTGCGATATTGTTTGGACCCAGCACATAGACGAAAGCGCCGTTCGGCCCACGCTGCACCGCCGGACTCGGCGCCACGACCACGTTCTTCAAGGTGTCGAGCATCAGCCGCACATTGACGAATTGGCCGGGCCAGAGCGACAGCTTTGGATTTGCAAAGGTCGCCTTGATGCGCACCGTCCCCGTCTGCTGGTCGATCTGGTTGTCGATGACGCTCAGCTCTCCAGTTTCGATCGGCGTAGCGTTGTCCGGACCAAGGGCCGAGACCGCAGCCCTTCCACGAGCCTGCGCTTTCTGCACCGACGGCAGCGCCTGCTGAGGCAAAGTGAACACAACATAGATCGGCTGGAGTTGGGTGATGACGACAATGCCCGTCGGATCGGAGGCATGCAGAATATTGCCGACGTCAACGAGACGGATGCCGGCCCGTCCGTCGATCGGCGAGCGTATCGTCGCGTAATCGAGCGTCGTTTTGGCGTTGTCGATCGCGGCCTTGTCGGCGCGCACCAGCGCCTCGAGCTGCGCGACGGTCGCCTTCTGAGTGGCGTGCTGCTGCTTTGAGGCGAAGTTGCCGACGACGAGTCTCTCATAGCGCGTAAGATCGACTCGGGCGTTGGCGAGATTCGCCTCGTCCTGAGCTTTTTTGGCGACCGCCTGATCATATTGCGCCTGATAGAGGGCCGGATCGATTTCGGCCAACATGTCGCCCTTGCGGACGTCCTGCCCCTCGGTGAAAGTGAGGCGCAACAGTCGTCCATCCACCTGCGTGCGGATCGTCACCGTGTTGAGCGCCTGCACGGTGCCGACGGCGTCGATGGTCACGGGCACGTCGTCGAGACGCGTCTTCGCAGCCGTCACCGTAACCATACGGTCGCCCCGCGGGCCGCCGGAGCGCGCCCCGTCGGGGCCTTGGTCCTTGGCGGCGAAACCGGGAAGCTTGCCTGCCTGATAGGTCCAGGCCAAGGTCATGACGAGCGCGAGCGCGCCGACCGCAAGCAGGACTCTTCGGCTGACGCGAGTCATGGCCAAGGTCCTCTCTCGGCTTCGTAAGCGGCGTTGGAGCGTGCGATCTCGATTTCCCGGGTCGTAGGCGACCAGCCGCCGCCGAGCGCCTGATAAAGGCTCGTCGCCGCCTGAAAATAGGAGAGACGCGCGACGGCGAGCTGGTCTTGCGTCTGGAAATAACTGGTTTGCGTCTGCGCCAGCTGCACGATGTCGATTGTCCCTTCCCGCAGAACCATCTCTGCGGCGTCGAGGGCGCGCCGAGCCGCAGACACGGCGACGCCCAGGAGCTTCATCTGGCGGTCCGTCTCGCGTATTGCAATCAACGCGTTCTCAGTATCGGACAGAGCGGTCAGGATCTGCTTGCGGTAAAGCGCCGCGAGTTCCGAATAGCGGCCTTTCTGTTGGTCATATTGGCCCTGCAGGCTCCATCCGTCGAACACCGGCTGCGTGAGCGTGCCGGCGAGCTGCAAGGCGATGGCGTCCGGCCGCAACAGCAGCGTCGACAGCAGCGCGCTCTGGAAGCCATAGAGGCTGGTCAGGGTCAATGACGGGAAAAAGGCCGCCCGCGCCTGCAGTACGGAAAATTCCTGCGATGCGAGTCGCGCTTCCGCCTCGGCCACGTCCGGGCGGCGCAGGAGAACCTCGGATGGCAGGCCCGGCGCAATGCGCGGATATTTCAGCGCAGTCAGCGAGCCGCCCTTGATCGTCATGCTTTCAGGCGTCTGTCCCAGCAGCACGGCGATGTTGTTGCGCGTCTGGCGCAGCGTCTGTTCGAGCGGCGGAATGGATGCGCGCTGCTGAGCAAGTATCGTTTCCTGCTGAGCAGTGTCGAGCACCGTCGCCGTGCCCACTTCGAGCCGCGCGTTGAGGGCGTCCATGACCTGCTGCGCGATCGCGACGTTCTGGCGGGCGATGCGCAGACGGTCCTGCGCGGTGAGCACCTGGAAATAGGCGTTCAGCACGGCGGCGACTGTCGAGATTTCGACGACGTCGCGATCGAAGCGCGAGGCGTTGGCGAGGATGCGCGCCGCGTTGGAGGCGTCCTCGTTCTTGCCCCAGAAGTCCACTTCATAGCTCGCGGTAAGGCCAAGCTGGAAAAAGCCGAAATTTCGAGCGCGAGCAGTCGAAGTTGTGCCGGTGCTGGAGGTCGCCGGATTAAATCCGCCGCTCGCGGAGCCGACATTGATCGTCGTGCCGGGAGTCCGCGTCGTGCGGGCGATATCCGTCAAGGAGACCGACGGCCATTGCGCGGCGCTTGAAACGCGCGCCTGAGCGTCGGCCTGGGTGATGCGGGCGATCGCCGCGGCGAGGTCGAGGTTGTCGTCAAGCGCGCGCTCGACGAGCTGGGTCAGCTCCCCAGAACCAAATTTGCTTGCGAAATCCCCTCCGCGGGAGATCGGCGGCTTCGGATGCGGCTTCGCTTCCACGAATCGCGCCGGCGGCGGCGCCGAGAGATCTGGCTTGTCCCACTTCAGATCACAGCCGGCGAGCGCCGCAGCGAGCATCGCGGCCGCCAGCGCCGGGCGAGCAGAGTGAGACTGAGCGGGCGCGGTCAAGTGACAGACGTCTCCAGAGCGACGGCGGGAACGGCCTAAGCGTCCCCTTCCTTAAGCGCCGGTGGAGGCGTGGGGAAGGCCTGTCGCTCTTGCGCCTGCGGTCCCTTACGCTCGCCTGAGGTTGACGCGCGTCGGTTCGCAAGCCTTCTGGAGCGGCGGCGAGGAGGCGCGCTGGCCGTCAACGCGCGAAAAGCAGTAAATGCGAAGCTCGCGCGGGGCGGCGCGAGGGTCAAGTTACGTATCGGTAAGGCCCACCGCGTCGGCGCGCCAAACCCCGTCGCTACTCCGCTTGGGGGGGCGTAGCGGACGTCTTGCCCTTCACCGGCTTTGGCGCCGCCTTGGCCGCCGGCTTCGACGTCTCCTTGGCCGCCGGCTCGTGCGCGGGGGCCTCCTTTGCGGCCGGCTCCTTGGCCTCCGGCGCGGGCGCCGCTTTTGCGGCAGGCTCTTGCGCAGAGGGCTTAACGTCGGCCGCAGGCTTGGTGGGGCCGGAAACTTTAGTCCAGGTCTCGCTCTGGCAGAGGAAAGCGACGAGGCAGCCCGTCATCGTCAGCGAGGTCGGCGATTCGAGCGCGATCTTGCCGATATAGGTCTTGCCGCTTTCGGGATCATTTATGTCGCCCTCCCAATGGTTGGGCGTCGTTTTGGCGGCGTTCTTCAGCACCTGCGGCGCCGGCGAGCCATCGGGCATGGGCTCGGTTGCCTTGGCGCAAAGCTTGCCGGAGCAGTCGTAGAATTCCAGCTTGTCGTCGGGATGTCCTTCGCGAACCCAAACGCCGTAAATGGCGTCGACGGCGTGCGCCGCCGTTGGGGCGCAGAGGGCCGCCGCCATAGCGACGCGTAGAATCACTTTTCTCATGACGCCAGACCTCTGTTTGTTGCGATAAATGCGATTCGCTCAAGCTAGCACGCCGACACGGTCAAGCCGCGTCGGTCGAGTCCATTTTCGGTTCGCGCGGCGGACCGAGAAAAGCCGGCACGATAATGAACGCGGCGAGCAAAGTGAAGAACAACGAGATGGCGAGAAGTTGGCCCATGCTCGCCGTTCCGGGATGACTTGACAAAATCAAGCTGCCGAAGGCGGTGCCCGTCGTCAGCGAACTGAAGAAAATCGCGCGGGTGAGGCTTGACGCCAACATGTCGACGACGCCCTTTCGCCAAGCGATAACATAGTAAATATGAAAGGCGACGCCGACGCCGAACATCAGCGGCAGCGCGATGATGTTAGCGAAATTCAGCGACATGCCAAGCAGATCGGCGGCCTGAAGACTCATGACGCCTGCGAGCACCAGCGGGCCCAATGTCAAGGCGACGTCGATCGGATTGCGCAGAGCCACCGCCAAGATGATGAAGATGGCGATGAAGGCGTAGAGTCCAGCTTCAAGAAAAGCGCGGGTAATGGTCTTTTGCGCTTCCGACACGATCACCGGGGGGCCGCTCGCATCCGGCACGATCGCCTGGATCGCCTCTGCGAATTTGGTCATGATGATGCGGTCGTTGCTGTCGCCTTTCGGCGTCGCCTCGACCCTGACAATGCCCGCGTCGGAAATCCAGTCGCGACGCAAATCCGCTGGCAGAGTGTCAATCGTAACGCGTTGCGCTTGCAGCGCCTGACGGATTTCGCCGAGCATCTTGTCAAAGCCGCCAAACACCGCTTGGCGCGCCTTTGCGCGCGACTCAGGGCTTGCTTTCGCAAGAGCGTCGAGGCCGTCGGCAAAGCGCGTCACGGCAGGCACGGGTTTCTTTGCAGTCGCCCGGCGCAGCGCCTTGGCGGCGTTGATCAACGCTTTGACGGTCTCGGCGTCATTTGGCGGCGATTTCATCTTTGGACTCAGCACGGCGCGCAATTGTGACACCGCCATGTCGACGAGCGCCAGCTTGTCGTCCTGTTCCTTGGGGATCAAGGAATCAATCGAGTCGACGTGATCGACTTCAGGCAGCGCGGCGATCTTCTTTTCTAATTCGCGCGCGGCTTCAAGCGACGGCGCCAGCACCTCGATCTTGTTCGGCGCGGTTTTCGGATCCTTGGAGAGATCGAGGAAGGTCGCGACCGATTCGACCTTTTGGTCGCGCAGATTCATCGGATTGGAGTCGAAGACCAGATGCATGAGCGCGGGTATGCCGGCCAGCACGACCATCGCCGTGGCGATCAGAACGAAAGGGCGGTGATGCGCGATCCAATGGTCGACGGCGGCGAGCGACGCCGTCGCGATCGGCACATGTTCCGCGCGCGGGCGCAGCAATTTGATCGCCGCCGGCAGGAAAGTGAGCGTTGCGATATAGGCGACGATCATGCCGACGCCGGCGATGAGTCCGAGTTCGGAGACGCCGCTGAACGAGGTCGGCAGAAAGCAGAAGAAGCCGGCAAGCAGCGACACGGCGGCGAGGGTGAGCGAGCTTCCGATGCCGCGGGTCGCCGAGAGCAGCGCGCGTTCGAGATCGTCGTCATTGTGCCGTTCTTCGCGGTAGCGGGTCGCGAACTGGATGCCGAAGTCCACGCCCAACCCGATGAACAGCGCGGCGAAGGCCACCGAGATGAGATTGAAGCTGCCGATCATCAAAATGCCGAGCCCCGACGTCATCGCGAGACCGGCGAGCAGGGTGATGAGCACCGCGAGGATGAGCTTTGGCGAACGCAGCGCCGCGAAGAGAATGAGCGTCACCACGGCGAGCGTGCCGGTGGTGTTTAAGGCCATGTTTTCCGAAATGGTGGCGAATTCGTCGGCGGCGAGCGGGATCTGACCTGTCAGACGAAGCTTGATTCCATGCTCTTCGTCGAGATGCAGATCCGCGGCCGTCTTTCGCACGAGCTCGATCGCGTCGCCTCCCGGCTCCAGGTCGGTATAGTCGACGATCGGCTTGGCGATAACGATGCGTCGCTTGTCCAGTTCCGGCGCGGCGGGCGCGCTTCCGCCGGAGGCCAACAGCTTGCCCCAGTCGACCTCCGGCTGTTTTCCCGCGAGCGCCGCCTCAATGGCGGCGGAAAACTCCTCGACGCCGCCGAGATACATTTTGAAGGCGCGTTCGCTGCCGGAAGCGGACTTGAAGTTGCCGACGAGCACGGTCGACAGACCGCGCAGACTCGGATCCTCGGCAAGCGGTTGCAGAACGTCGCGCTGGCCGATCATGACGCCGACATGCTTTTCGATGTCGGCGACTGGCAGGAACAGCAGGCCGTTCTTGTGGAAATATTCGTGCTCGTCAGGACGCCATACCCGCGAGAACAGCGGCTGCCCCTGCAGGGCGCCGTTGAGACGCTTCGCGGCGTCGTCAGCCTCTTCGCCCGTCTTGGCGTCGATAACGACGACGATGACGTCGAGAAGATCCGGAAAGGCCTTGTAAAGCGCCGCTTCGTTCTTCCGCCAGGCGATGTCCGGAGAAAAAAGATTGGCGGTCTCGGTGTCGATCGCAAATCGTTCGACAGTGACATATACGCCGCCCGCCGTCAGACCGAGAGTGAGCAGAACCACTGTCCACGGCCAGCGGAGGCAAAAGGCGACCAGCTTTTCGAGCATTCTGTTTTTTCCCGCCTTTTGGCGACAAGACCTCATAGGCGCGGGAGTCGGCGCTCTTCGGTCGCGCTTCTCTATACAAGCGCACAGCGCGACCACCAAGGCGCCTTGCGCCAAAACCTTAATTGCGAGTCGATGCGTCAATATGATGCGATCTCGTCACAAATAGGTCAGCCACCAAAGATCGCGGCGCCGGCGCTTCACCTGAGCAAACCAGCGGCAAAGCGGGTAAAGCGCCAAAACGACCAGTATCCACGCGACGTAAGCGCCCGCGAGGCCCGCGCCGAATTCTGGCGGAGGGCCTCCGGCTTTCGCCCAGTCGGCGATCTCCGTCAGTGAATAGCCTTGCGCCACGACGAAGGCCAGCGCGGCGGCGATCCCAACGTAAAGATGCAGGACGTAAAAAAAGAGCGGCGTGCGGCCGAAGACGGTTAACGCCGATCCGATCCATCCTTTTATCAACTCAAGAGCTGGAAGCGCCAGCGCCGCGCCGCCGAGCGTCGCCAAAAGATAAAGAAGCGAGGGCGGATATTTCGTGACGTTGAGAAAGGAGAGCAGGGTGAATGTCGCGTCGCGCTGCGCGCTCCAGGGATGCGGATCGCCGTAGAGATTTGAGAATCGCAGCGCGACGAAAAGCGTCAGCGCTCCGCCGCCCGCGATATAGAGCGCGCGGTCGCGCAACGCCGCGGGCGCGAGGAACAGCGGACCGATTCCATAGCCGAGCGCGGCGACGCCGATCCAGGGAAGCGCGGGATAGATAACGCCGCCGGGCGCATCGAGCGGCAGCTTGCCCTGTTCGTGCAGAAGATTCCACCACAGCCCGAAATCGCCAAGGTCGGCGGCGTGAACGCCGTCGAGGAGGTTGTGGCCGAAGATGATTGAGACGCCTACGAGAAGCACGGTTCGCTGCGAAAATCGCGAGAGCGCCGCGAGCGCCAGCAGTCCGCAGCCGATCGCCCAGAGCGTCCCGAGCACGATGCGTCCCGAACCCATGCTCCAGATCGGACTGATGACGACGACGTCAAGCAGAATGAGCCACAGGCCGCGCGCTGCGAGAAATCTCGAAAGCGTCGCGGAGTCTTTGACCTTCACGCCATAGAGATAGGCTCCGACGCCGGCGAGCGCGGTGAAGGTCGGCGCGCAGAAATGCGTGATAAAGCGCGTGAAGAATAGAAAAGGATAGGTGTGATCCAGGTCCGTCGCCGAGAAGCGCATCGCATCCGCGTCGAAGAAGTCGCGCATATGATCGAGCGCCATAAGGATGATGACGAGGCCGCGCAGCCGGTCGATCTCCGGCAGACGATGCTCGTCGTAAAGCGGATCTTTCGTTTCGCTTATCCGAGCTTGGCGAGGCCCGGAAACAGCTCCAGTAGCCAATAGGACATCTCCTGCACGCCGCCAGTGAGGAATGCGACGCCGGTGAAGATGAGCAGGGCGCCGACGA
>JACOWC010000072.1 GCA_016177005.1 Methylocystis sp. | reverse complement strand
GATAGAGACCGCCGGCTGGTCTCGCCGCGTGGCGCGGCGGGCGGCGAGCCAAGGCTGCGCGATCGTAGCCGCGACGGAGGCGACCAGCAGAGCGACAGCGATGATCCAGTATACGGCCGCGACCCAGCCGAGAAGGGCAAGGGCGGTCACGAAATCTCTCGTTCTGGCGTTTCCGGCACGTCCACATGAAAGCGGCGCATCACCCCGTCGACGACTGCGGGCGGCAAAAGGGCGAACAAACGCATCGCCGCATACATGAACAGCGGAAAGGCGATCACCGACCGGCGCCGATCCAGTCCGCGCTTGATTATGAGAGCGGCGCGCTCGTCCGACATTGCGCCAGGCTGCCAGGACTTGGTGCGCGCCGACATCGGAGTCTTGACGAAGCCCGGCACGATCAGGCTGACCGAAACGCCGTGCGGCGCCAGGGAGCCGCGCAGCGAATCCGCCCACATGTGCGTGGCGGCCTTGGCGGCGCAATATGAGGGCGAATAGGGAAGGCTGCGCACGCCGGCCATCGAGCCGACAATGGCGATCCTTCCGCTCCTGCGGGCGCACATCGGGGCGATCGCAGGCTCGACCGTGTTGAAGACGCCCTCGACGTTGATCTTGAGCATCGCCCGAACGGCCTCGGGCGTTTCAAGAATCTGGCCGGGCGACAGCCCCGTCGCGACGCCGGCGTTGGCGACGAGAATGTCGAGCGGGCGTTTGTCATAGGCAGCCCGAACGATCCCCGCCATCGATTCGCGATCGCGCACGTCGGCGACGTAAGTCTCGGCCTCTTGCGCGCCGGCGTCGAGACAGGCGCGCGCGGTCGCCTCGAGCCGCTCGGCGTCGCGCCCGAGCAGGACAAGGCTCGCGCCGTCGTGGGCATAGACGAGCGCCAGCGCGCGCCCGATGCCGCTCGACGCGCCGGTGATGAGGAGGCGCATCCCGCCGCCTCCTTGAGGAGGGGAGTCGGTCGCCGAAGGCGACCGGGTGAGGGCGTTTTTCTCGACGCGCATCCTTTACCCTGCCCCGGACTGCTTCGCCGTCCGACCCTCCCCCTCAAGGGGAGGGCGAAAACGCAGAGTCGCTTCGCCGATAATTCCTGGCGCTCGCGCGGCGCCATAGGCCGTGAGACGGACGAAAATCTCGTCCTCCGTCGCGCGCAGCACGCGCCCCGACAGCCTGACGGCGTCGCCGCGCAGGATCGGCTGCACGAACTTTCCGGCAAGCGAAGATATGATCATGTCGCCGCGCCATGCTCTCAGCATCGGTTCGAAAGCCGCGAGGAGCTTCATGCCATGCACCGGCGGCGCGGCGAGGCCGATCGCCGCCGCCACCGCATCGTCGAGATGCAAGGGATTGGCGTCGCCCGAAACCTCGGCGTAGCGCGCCAGCGAAGGCGCGTCGAAGGGACCGATGATCGTTTCAGGAAGCGTATCGCCGACCTTGACGCCGCCGCTCATGACGCGCTCCCAAATCCGGCGCGCCGAGACGATCGCCGTCAGCATCAGACGCGGCGGCGTTTCCTCGCGGGTCATGGTGACGCGCAAATCATAGCTCTCTCCGGCGACGAGAGGCATATCATAGGAGAAGCTCTGCGACTCATGCACGGGCACGACGTCGAGTTCGGCGCAAAGGTCGCGCACCACCGAAAAAAGCGAGGGCTCGGCGAGCCAGACCGCCGGATAAGCGAGCGGCACGCTGGCGCCGTCGCCGCCGGTTTCCCGCGCATAGGCCGCGGCGCGCGCCGGATCGACGCGCAGCCGGAAGGGCCCGAGAGCGAGCGGCGGCTCAAGCGGCATGACGCACGATCAACACCGCGTTGATCCCCCCGAAAGCGAAAGAATTCGACATTGCGGCGTCAATCTTATGCTGGCGCGCGACATTGGGGACAACGTCGAGCGGGCACTTGGGATCTCGCTCCAGGAAATTGATGGTCGGCGGCGCGATTTGTTCGCGAAGCGCCCGTATGGTGATCGCGAGCTCCAGGGCGCCGCTCGCGCCGAGCGCATGTCCGTGAATGGGCTTGGTCGACGACACCGGCACCTCGCGCCCATAATCGCCAAACACGCGCAAAATCGCTTGCGCTTCGGTGATGTCGTTGGCGTGAGTCGCGGTGCCATGCGCGTTCACGTAGTGAATCTGCTGCGGCTCCATTTCCGCATCTTCGAGCGCCAGGGCCATCGCGCTCGACGCGCCTTCGAGATCGGGGCGCACCGGATCCTTGGCGTCGCTCGTCGTGCCGTAACCGGCGAGTTCGCATAAGGGCGCGTGGCCCCGCGCCCGCGCCGAGTCCTCAGTTTCGAGAATAAAGACCGCCGCGCCTTCGCCAAGCGACATGCCGTTGCGGCCTTTCGAGAAGGGACGACACAGACTCGGCGTCAAGACGCGAAGGCCTTCCCACGCGCGGATCGTCGCATTGATCACGCAAGCCTCGGCGCCGCCGACGATCGCCTTGTCCACAAGGCCCTGTCTGATCATCTGCATGCCAAGTCCGATCGACTGCGTCGCCGACGAGCAGGCGCTGCCGATCGCGAAGGTCGGACCGAGACAGGAATAGCGTATGCCGAGCGTGGCGGGCGCGGCGCTCGGGATGAGCTTCGGGACGCTCAACATCTCGGGCCGGGTCCCCTCGACATAGTAACGATAGATGCCGTCCTCGATCGTCGTCATCCCGCCGATGCCGGACCCGATAATGACGGCCGTTCCGGGCCCCGCGATGTCTTTGCGCTTAAAACCCGCCTGCGCCATCGCTTCGTCGGCCGCGACGATGCAGAACTGCGTAAAAGGATCGCAGAAGGGAAGGACATTGGCTTCGATGTGTTCGGCCGGATCGAAGTCGGGTACCTGCGCGGCCATTTTGATGCGGCCGTCGTAAGGGCGTTCGGTTTTGAGCGGACGAATCTGGCCGGCGCCGTCGCGCGCCGCTTCCCAGAGTTTTTGAGCGCCGACGCCCGAGGCGCAGGCCGCGCCCATGCCGGAGATAACGACGCGGCGCCCCTGGGGGCGCGCTCGCGAGAACGCCATTTACTGCTTCTCGCGTTCTTTCTGAATATGGTCGGCGATCGCCTCGATCAGACTTTTCACGTCCTTGGCTTCCTGCAGCGTGCCATCCATCGGGATATAGACATTGAACTTCTCTTCGAGCGCCGTGAGAATCATGACGATGTCCACGGATTTGAGGTCGAGACTCTCAATCGACGCGTCGGGAGTGATCTTGCTTCGGTCGACCATGCCTTCCGCCGCGATCACCTCTATGATCTCGTCGACGAGCTGGCTCTTATCCTGCACATTGTCTGTCACGAGTCCCTCCGTTTCAGGGTTCTTCGCCGCCTTGGCGATAATTGACGCGCACGCGGCGCTTTGACGCGGCGACGCTGATCCGCGCCTCTCATTTCGCCGCGCGGCCGGACCGCCCGCCTTAATTCCGGCTATTCCGCCCTCACGCGCCGGCAATCCGCCCAAAGCGCGATCGGCACTGGTTAAGGCGTTTGGCCCCGAAAATAAAGCCCGCTTCGCCGTCGGCGGATTTGCAGTGGCCCGGCGGACGGGTTCATGCGAAAAGGCCGCGCGAAACAACGGAGGGCGACGGCGAACATGACGGGACAGGAGACGGCGCTGGCGGGTGCTTTTCCACAGGCCACAAAAGCCCAATGGCGCATCCTCGTCGAGCGCGCGCTTAAAGGCGCGTCCTTCGAAACGCTCGTCTCCAAGACCTATGACGGTCTTTCCATTGAGCCGCTCTATGCCGGCGCCGCAGGTTCGCCCTTCCCGGCCCTGCGAAAAAACCCCGGCCGCTGGGCCATTCTCGCCCGCGTCGACGTCGCCGACTCTGACGCCGCCAACCGATTGGCCCTCCAAGACCTCGATGGCGGCGCCGACGGCCTGCATCTCGTCTTCGCCGGCTCGATCGGCGCCTATGGCGGCGGTCTCGTCGGCGACGACGACGACGCGATCGCCCATGCGCTCGCCAATGTTCGCCTCGACTACGGCATTCCGGTCACGCTCGACTATTCGCCACGCGCGCCGGGCGCCGCGCAGGCGCTCAGGCGTTTCATCGACCGCCAACATATCGAACCTTCGCTCACCCGGGTGTCGATGGGCTTCGATCCGCTTGGGGCGCAGGCGCGGCATGGATTCGCCGCCGAGCCCTGGGCGCAAGCCGCCAGGAGCTTCGCGCGCGACGTAAAGGCCGCCGCCGGCGCCGGCTTCGTCTACGCGACCGCGGTCGCGGACGCCCGCGTCGTGCATTCGGCCGGCGGGACCGAGTCGCAGGAGCTCGCCTTCGCGCTTTCGTCGGCGCTCGCCTATCTGCGGGCGCTGGCCGACGCCGGCGTCGACCTCGATGCGGCGCGCGGCCTGATCGCCTTCCGATTCAGCGCCGACGCCGACGAATTGCTGGGCGTCGCCAAGTTCCGCGCGGCCCGACGCCTCTGGGCGCGCGTCGAAGAAGCCTGCGGCCTTGATCCCAAACCGGCGCTGGTTTTCGCCGAGACGGCCTGGCGGATGATGTCGCGTCGCGACCCTTGGAACAACATATTGCGCGGGACGCTCGCCGTCTTCTCGGCGGCGGTCGGCGGCGCCGACGCCGTCTCGACGCTTCCCTTCACTCAGGCTTTGGGCGCTCCTGACCAATTTGCGCGACGCCTGGCGCGCGACACGCAGCTCGTTCTGCAAGACGAAGCCCATATCGATGTCGTCGACGATCCGACGAACGGCGCCGGCGGATTCGAGGCGCTGACCGACGAGCTGTGCCAGCGCGCGTGGACGCTGTTTCAAGAGATCGAAGCCGAAGGCGGGCTCCCCAGGGCGCTGGAGACGGGAGCCTTCCAGGCGCGCGTCGCGGAGGTCGCGGAGCAGCGGGCCAAGAATATGGCCCGCGCCAAGGACAAGCTTATCGGCGCAAACCGGTTTCCCGACATTCACGAGAGCGCGCTAGACGTCCTCGCGCCCTATGACGCAGCGGCCGAAAGCGTCGAGCCGCCGGCCGGCGCGCCAAAGAGCGCCGCGCTCGCGCCGCGTCGTCTCGCCGAGCCTTTTGAGCGGCTGCGCGAAGAATCGGACGCTCACCTTGCCGCATCGGGCGATCGACCCAAGATTTTCCTGGCGAATCTCGGCTCGGTCGCCGCCTTCACGGCGCGGGCGAATTTCGCCAAGAACTTTTTCGAGGCCGGCGGCGTCGAAGCGGTTTTCGGCCCGGAAACCGAATCGACGACCGAGATCGTCAACGCTTACCGCGAGTCTGGCGCCAAACTCGCGTGCATCTGTTCTTCCGACAGAATCTATGGAGACGCGGCCGAAACCGCGGCGATCGCGCTAAAAGGCGCGGGAGCTCGGCTTTGTCTCGCCGGCCGGCCGGGCGAACTCGAGGAGCGCCTGCGCCATGCCGGCGTGACCGAATTTATCTACGCGGGCTGCGATATGCATGGCGCGCTGCGACGCGCGCTTTCGGAGGCCAAATGAGGATAATCGCGTTGGCGCTTGCAGCCTGCGTGGCGGCTGGGGGAGCGCAGGCCAAACAGCCGCGCGGCCAAAAGCCCAAGCCGGAGAACGAACAGGCGCTGACCGGCCCGGTCGCCGATCCGAACGGCAGATGGAGCATCGAGGCCACGACGACGGTCGGCGAGTGCCAGCTTTTCATCCCGCCATCCGTTGAGATCGTCGAAAATAAGATTGCGGACGCGCCCGGCCCCGCCGGCTCCGCCTGGGGCTATGTCGACGAAGAAGGGACGATCGTCGCAAGGTTCACCGGCGAAGGGGAGCGAGTCGTTCGGTTCCACGGCACGCTTCGCAGCGGCAAGGGCTCCGGCGCGTGGTCGTCGTCGACCGACCTCTGCGGCGGAACCTGGCGCGCCTCGCGCAGCGACGCCGCGACGCAATAGGCGCCGGCGCTGGAGCAGGTTCCGAAAAAGTTGACAGACTTTTTCGATGAGAACCTGCTCAGAAGCGCTCTATCGCTGCGGGCGCTCCTCGAAGTAGCTGTCGTCGTCGCCCTGAAACAAACCTTCGCCGGCCATCGGACGCGCCGCCTGCACGACCGTCGGCCCGGCCGATTCGGCGCCGGCCGTGGCCACGCCGAGCCCGTCGCGCTGATAGATGTCGTCGCGGAACTGGGTGACGCCGTCCGGCGCCGCCCAAGCCGTGACATAGACCCAGTAGACCGGAACGGCCGGCGAGATCTTGACGTCCACGCGCTCGCCGGAAGCGATGACCTGGTCAATGTGGTCGCGGTCCCATCCCGGCGTTTCCTTCAGGAGCCAGGCGACATAGTCGCGAACGTTCTGAAGCCGGATGCAGCCCGAGGAGACGAAGCGGAAATCGTCGCCGAAAACGCCCTTCGCGGGCGTGTCATGCATGTAGACCCCATAGGGGTTGGCGATGTCGATGCGCACCACGCCGAGCGAGTTGAAATCCCCGCCGATGTCCTGCCGGAAGCGGAAGTTCAGCGCGTCGAGCGAGCGCCAGTTGATCTGCTCGGGCTGAAGCTCCTGATTGTCCTTGTTGTAGACGCGGATGTGATTGGCGTTGAGATAGTTGGGGTCCGCCTGCATCTTGGGGATCAGATCCTTGCGGATCACCGAGGCGGGGACGGTCCAGAACGGATTGAAATTGACCTGGATGGCCTTGGTCTGCATCACCGGCGACTGGCGGTCGATCTTGCCGACGCCGGCGACGTGGTGGGTGACGACCTCGCCGTTTTCCACGGTCTCCACCGTCGCGGCCGGAATATTGGCGGTGACGTAGCGGGCGCCGAGGTCGCGGGAAAAGCTGCGCAGACGCACAAGATTGGTCTCAAGCTGTCGCAACCGGATCTCGGCCGGCACATTCATCGCCTTGATCGTCTGCTGATTGACAATTCCCGTCGCAATGATGCCGTGACGCGCCTGGAAGCGGCGCACCGCCGCCTCGACGTAAGAATCGAACACCGGGCTTGCGCCTGTTTCGGGCCCGATGTCGCCGGAGGCGATCAGCCGACGGCGCAAGGCCGAGACGGCCGCGCCGTTCGAGCCGAGCCGCAATTGCTGACCGGGGGGCACCTGCGGCCAGCCGCCATTGGCGACCATCTCTCGAAAGCGCTCGATCGCCGCTTCAGTGGCCGCCACTGTCTGAGTCGAGAGTATCGGGGTCGTCGAACGGGAGACGGTCAGGCGGGCGTCGGCGTCGTAGCGTTGCGCCCACTCGGCCTGTCCGTCCTGATCCAAGGCGGCGCAGGCGGGCGCGAGAGCGACTGCCCCGACAACAAGCGCAACGCCGCGGACAAGCTGCAAAAATGCGGATTCTCGCACAGATCGCTCCAATCGCATCGCCGGGAGTCGCCCCGGCGGTCAAGCCGAAAGACGGCGCCGCCTAGAGGACCGCGCCGGCTGTTTTGATCGAGTTGTGCATCTTCGGCGTTAACAAGGCGCGAATAGTCCGGCGATTTTGTGGCCTGCCTGCTGCGCTGCGCGGCGGGGCGCCGCGCTCAGCCCACGCGGACCCATCCGCTCATGCCCAGACGCTCCTGGGGAAGGAAGCGGGACTTATATTCCATCTTGCGCGAACCTTCGACCCAATAGCCAAGATATACGTGCGGCAGGCCAAAGTCGCGGGCGCGGTCGGCGTGATCGAGAATCATGAAGGCCCCGAGCGAGCGGTGCTCCAGTTCAGGCTCGTAGAAGGAATAGACCATCGACAGCCCGTCGGAGAGCCGGTCGGTCAGGCAGCAGGCGATGAGCGCGCCGATTTCGCCATTCGCGTGCGCCAGCCGATACTCGATGAGCCTTGTGTCGACATGGCTGTCCTCGATCATCATCTGATAATCAACCATGCTCATGTCGGCCATGCCGCCGTCGGAATGGCGGGCGCCAACGTAGCGGCGAAACAAGGCGTATTGCTCTTGCGTCGCGCGCGCCGGACGGGTTTCGGCGACAAGATCGGCGTTGCGCCTGCGGACGCGCCGCATGCCGCGCGAGGGGGTGAACTCGTCGATCTTCACCCGCACGGAAACGCAGGCGCGGCACTGCTCGCACGCCGGGCGATAGGCGATGGTCTGCGAGCGGCGAAACCCCGACTGCGTCAGCGTGTCGTTGAGCGCCGGCGCCCGAAGTCCGATCAGATGGGTAAAGACCTTCCGCTCCTCGCGGCCCGGCAAATAGGGGCACGGCGCCGGAGAGGTCAGGTAGAATTGCGGCGCGTCGCGCGGCTCTTTCGTCACGCTTTGTGATCCTGGATACGAAATTAATCTAGAGCGCCCGCGCGGCGCGCGCCAAGGTCAGATTTGCGGGGTCGAAGGCGCAAATTTTAAGACGAGCGCCGCAAAACGATCACGTCCGCAATCATGTCGTGCAGACAGCGCTTGTCGCTCGTAAACAGCGACACGAGCAGCAGCGGCGGGAACAGCCAGGTGACATAGAACAG
>JACOWC010000177.1 GCA_016177005.1 Methylocystis sp. | reverse complement strand
CGCCGGCAGCGCATCCTGGATCTTGTCGGCGCCGAAGCGGCAGATCAGCGTGAGCCTGCCGGGTTCGTTCTCCGGGTCGAGGGCGTCGATCAGGCGCAGCAGCGCATCGGGCTTGAGGCTTGGACCGCATTTCAGTCCGAGCGGGTTCTTGACGCCGCGCACGAATTCAATATGCGCGCCGTCTTCCTGCCGCGTACGGTCGCCGACCCAGAGCATATGGCCGGAGGTCGCGTAATAGTCGCCGGTCGTCGAATCGATTCGGGTTAGCGCCTGTTCGTAGCAGAGCAGCAGCGCCTCATGCGAGGTATAGAAATCGGTGCCGCGCAACTCCGGATGATGCTCCGGATCGAGGCCGATGGCGCGCATGAAGGAAAGCGTCTCGGTGATCTGATCGGCGAGCTTCTGATAGCGCTCGGACTGCGGGCTGTTCTTGACGAAGCCGAGCATCCAGCGATGGACGTTTTCGAGATTGGCGAAACCTCCCGCCGCAAAGGCGCGGATGAGGTTCAGCGTCGCCGCCGATTGCCGGTAGGCGAGCAACTGGCGCTGCGGATCGGGCTCGCGCGCCTTCGTCGTGAAGGCGAGATCGTTGATGATGTCGCCGCGATAGCTCGGCAGTTCGACGTCGCCCTGCTTTTCGACCGGCGCGGACCGGGGCTTGGCGAACTGGCCGGCAATGCGCCCGACCTTCACCACCGGCAAGGCGGCCGCATAGGTCAGCACCACCGCCATCTGCAGGAAAACGCGGAAGAAGTCGCGGATATTGTCGGCCGAATGTTCCGAGAAGCTTTCGGCGCAGTCGCCGCCCTGCAGCAGAAAGGCCTTGCCGGCGGCGACGTCCGCCAAGTAGCGCTTGAGATTGCGCGCTTCGCCGGCGAAGACCAGCGGCGGGAAGCCGGCAAGCTGGCGCTCGACGTCAGCGAGCGCCGCCTGGTCCTGGTAGACCGGCGTCTGCTCGATCGGCAAATTCCTCCAGCTGCTTGGCGACCACCGTTCCACTTCACAAAACTCCGCAAGATCAACGCCTCAACAGGCGCTGGAGGCCGTCTTAAAGCGACGCCAGCGGCGCTTATAGAGGATTATGACGGCGAATGCGACCCTTGCTCCTGTCCGCCGAGATTTGGCGAAGCCGACGGCGAGCGGCTATAACGCCGAGACGCGGGCGCGGCCGAGCGAGGGGGGCGAACCGGGGCGATGCCGTTTATTCTGTCGCAGTTCATCGAGGCGAGCCGCTGGCTCGGCGCGCTCGTGGTGCTCGCCGTCCACACGAACAACATGTTCATTAACCAAGCGGACATCATGAGCGCGCCGCACCCCCCGCTCGTCTATGTCTGGTGGTTTTACTCCGCCTTCGAACTCGGGCATCAGGCCGTGCTCGCCTTCTTCGTGATGTCCGGCTATCTCGTCGGCGGCGCGGTGCTGGCGCATCTGCGCAAGAACCAGGACTTCCTGCGCGAATATTTCATCCATCGCGTCTCGCGAATCTATCTCGTGGTGGGCCCTGCCGTCGTGCTCACGCTTGTTCTGGATTCGCTCGGCGGATGGCTTTTCGCCAGCAGCGGCGTCTATGATTGGCCGCTGTTCAAGGGCCATTTTTCCGCGCTTCTGTTTCTGATGAGCTTTATCAATCTGCAGGGCATCGGCTTCGACTATTTCGGCACCAACGGGCCGCTATGGTCGCTCGCCTGCGAGTTCTGGTACTACGTCACCTTTCCGCTGCTGC
>JACOWC010000173.1 GCA_016177005.1 Methylocystis sp. | reverse complement strand
GACGATTTTTTGCTGCATTACTGTGTCGACATGCAGACGGCGCGCACGGTGCGCGCCTCGGCCTTCACCGCTTCGCTCGAAATGGTGCGGGAAGGGCGATTCGACATACGGCAGGATCGGCACTTCGCGCCGCTTTGGGTGCGGCGGCGGGCGCCTGAGCAAGCGGAAGAGTCTGCGGGCGCGTCTTAGCCCGGAATTTTGAGGAGGACGCGTCGTGGCGCAGGCTGCGGAGAAAATCGAACTGTTTGACGTGAACAGCGACGAAGAGCTTGCGCGTCATGAGGCCCGGCTGCGCGAAGCGGAGCGCATCATCGAAGCGCTGCTCTTCGCCTCCGCCGAGCCGCTCGACGAAGCCGAAATGGCGCGCCGTCTCGAAGAGGGTGCCGATCTCGACCGCGTCCTTGAACGCCTGCGCGCCCATTATGCGGGTCGCGGCGTCAATCTCACCCGCGTCGGCAAAAAGTGGTTTTTCCGCACGGCCGCCGACCTCAACTGGATCCTCGCGCGCGAGCAGGTCGAGGAGAGGAAGCTTTCCCGCGCCGCCCTGGAGACGCTGGCGATCATCGCTTATCACCAGCCGGCGACCCGCGCCGAGATCGAAGAGATTCGCGGCGTCGCCATTTCCAAGGGCACGCTCGACGTGCTGCTCGACACCGGCTGGATCAGGCTGCGCGGCCGCCGCAAGGCGCCGGGCCGGCCGATCACCTATGGCACGACCGACGCCTTTCTGATGCATTTCGGTCTTGAGCAGATCGGCGATCTGCCGGGGCTCGAGGAACTCAAGGGCGCCGGGCTGTTCGACGGCCGCCTGCCGAAGGGTTTCGGCGTGCCGCAGCCTTCGGACGACGCCGCCTTGCGCGATGACGAGGAGCCGCTTGAGGACGAAGCGCCGGCGCTGCTCGACATGGAGTTTCCGGACGAGCCCGAGGCGCCGGAGGAGCCGGAAGGCGACGAGCTGTGACGGCGCCGGGCCTCGGCGCAGTCAGGCGATGAACCTTCCTCGCTTTCGACTGTAGCTCACGACGCGGCCAGCCGCGCTTCCCGTCCTTGTTTTTAACTCGGCGGACGCATAGTTTCCGGGCAAACGCCGGTCGTCCCGGTTTTCTCTTTAGGAAGGAAGCGCGCCATGGGCGGTCTGTCGATCTGGCACTGGATCATTGTCGGCGCGGTCGTCTTCATTCTCTTCGGCGGCAAGTTCAAGATTTCCGACGTGATGGGCGACGTCGCCAAGGGCATCAAGGCCTTCAAGAAGGGCATGTCGGAAGACGAGGCTGCGGCTGACGACGCCAAAAAGTCGCTCGATGGTCCGGCCAGCGAGCGTCGCGCTCTGGAGAGCGACAAGGCGGATAGCACGAAGATCTAGCGCACCCTCCCTGTCCTTCCCCCGCGGCGCATCGACCCCGAAGTCGGCGCCAGCCGACTTCGGATGGTAGAGGGGACCCTTACGAGCAGCGTAAAGCGCGGATGAAGGGCGGCTCCTGCTCCCTCTCCCGCGGAGCGGGGGAGGGTTGGGATGGGGGCGAGAGCAGGTAACGATATGTTCGATCTCGAACCCGGCAAGCTCATCGTCATCGCCATCGTCGCCCTTATTGCGATTCCGTCAAAGGACTTGCCGCGCGTATTGCGCACGCTCGGCCAGTTCACCGGAAAGATGCGCCGCATGGCTTCTGAGTTTCAGGGACAATTCATGGAGGCGATGCGCGAGGCCGAGCTCGAAGATTTGCGCAAAGAGGTCAGCGAGATGAGGGACGCCGTCAAAGAGAGCGT
>JACOWC010000113.1 GCA_016177005.1 Methylocystis sp. | reverse complement strand
AGCAACGCCGACGATAGGCCGGCGAGAACCCCAATCGCCAGAATGACTCCAAGCTTGGTCCTGATATTGATCGCCATCGCTGATTCTCCTGATCCAGCCTCGAACTGCACTCGCTTAGAGCAACATGGTTAATCAATTGTTATCGTTTACGGGCTCACAGCAAACCGCCGTCAGCGCATCGGCGGCGGCTTGCGTCTGACGACATGGACGTTCGATCCCCATGTTGCGGCGACATCGGCGCCGTGATTGCGCCGCGAAAATCGGCGCGCGGCAGGGGAATCATCACGAAAATCAATGCGGCGCCGACCGCCGCCGCAGATCGACGCATCGGCCACGGCCCGACAAAACGTTAAGAAGTCTCGCCGGACGAGGGCATGGCGCAACGCGCCAAATCGCTGGACTCGAAGTTTACGCGGCCTTCCGTCGTCAGCCGGCGTAATAGCCGACGATCGCCGCGCCGATGAACAAGCCGATCGCCCCCAAAATCACCAGTCTCGTTAGCCCTGCCGGCATGATGTCTCTCCAGACGCGCCGCTCGCTTCAAAATTAGCGGTTCGGCCTTGAAGTTCAAGAAGCGTTGCGCGCGCGAGACGGCCGTCGACCGGCGAATGCGCAAAAGAGAAACCGCAGGCGACAAGCCTGCGGTTTGGAAAAATTGTGGCGCGTTCTCAGTAATTATAGAAGGCGACGCAGACGCGATTGCCGTAATAATCCCAGCCCCATCTTGCGCAGCGCTGCGGCGGAGCAGTCGCCGCGCCGATGACGGCGCCGCTCGCCGCGCCGATCGCCGCGCCTGCAAGCGTGCCGCCCGCGCGTCCGCCGGAAGCGAGCGCGCCGATGCCCGCGCCGCCAAGTCCGCCGATGACGGCCCCGCCCGCTGCGCGCTCGCCGGGAGTGTTGCACGCCGCAAGCGGCGCGGCCGCGATGAGTGCGGTCGTCAGCAGCAGAACTTTCTTCATGCGTTTCTCCTTTTAAAGGTGACGCCGGATCGTCAGCATCCAGGCGAGGCGGCGCCTGACCAGTCCGCTCATATGCGCGCCGCGAATTCTGTATGACGCCGCGGCTCCACGGTCGCTTGGGTTAGCCGCAAGCCGCATTGGCGTCGCGCAAAGCTTAATGAAAGCCGTCTGCAATGGCTGTCGCAAAAATACAACATCCCTCGACGTTCAAGCGTTAACCGCTCAGGAAAAGACCAAATCTCGACCAGTTTTCGCCACACTGGCGCGCGCGGCGCCCTTGCCCTCGCCCTTGCCCTCGCCCTTGGGATCGGACCGCAAATTTGCTAGCAGCCATTGTCGTTTGCTTTAAGGGACATCGCCTCATGGATGCAGCCGCTCGCGCTGAGGAATTTCGCCGCCGTCTCGACGCCGCCGCCGAGGCGACCGAAGACGCGCTCGACGCGCTGCTTGCGCCGGCGCCGCTTGCGGGCGAAATCGCCCGTCCCGCCCGACTTGTCGAAGCGATGCGCTATTCGTCGCTTGGCGGCGGCAAACGGCTGCGGCCCTTTCTCGTCATCGAATCGGCGCGACTCTTCGGCGTCGTCGGCGAAGCAGCGTTGCGGACCGCCTGCGCGCTCGAGATGATTCATTGTTATTCTCTCGCGCATGACGATCTGCCGGCGATGGACGATGACGATCTGCGCCGCGGCCGCCCGACGACTCACAAAGCCTTCGATGAGGCGACGGCGATCCTCGCTGGCGACGGGCTCTTGACCTACGCTTTCGACGTCCTCGCCGATGCGAAGACGCATCAAGACGCCGGCGTGCGCGCCGCTCTCGTGCTGGCTTTGGCGCGCGCGGCGGGATTTGGCGGCATGGTCGGCGGACAGGCGCTCGATCTTGCCGCCGAAACCGCGGCGACGCCGCTTTCGCTTGAGGAAACCTTGCAGATGCAGGCGATGAAGACCGGCGCCTTATTGCGCTTTGCGGTCGACGCCGGCGCGATCCTCGGCGCGGCGTCGGCGTCGCAGGCGCGGGCGCTGACGCGCTACGGCGAGGCGCTCGGCGCCGCGTTCCAAATCGCCGACGACATTCTCGACGCGGAAGGCGACAGCGCCGCGCTCGGCAAGCGCGCCGGCAAGGACGCTGAACGCGGCAAGGCGACCCTCGTTGGCCTTCTCGGTCTTGACGCGGCGCGCGCAAGACGAGATTCGCTCGTCGCGGAAGCGACGGCGGCGCTGCGCGAAACTGGGCTTCGCGAGGGGACCGACATCCTCGCCGAAGCCGCCCGTTTCGTCGCGGCGCGGCGCAACTGACGATCGCGCCGGTGCGCCGACAAGGACTGTCCAACAATCCGCGGCGCGCCTCGGCGATCATGGCGCCCTTTCGAATTGTCCGCGCGCGTCCGCAGCTCTTTCTCAGTCTCGCTCTCGGCGTCATTGTCGGATTTCTTCTGCCGCGGGCGATGCAGCCGGTGGCGCGCGCGCTCGTCGCATGGAACGCCGTCGCTCTTTGCTATTTCGCTCTCGTCTACCTGCTCATCGCCGGCGCCACTCACGACGCCATCCGCGAACGCGCCCAACGTCTGGACGAGGGCCGCTTCGTGATGCTGTTGCTCACGACGGCGATCGCCACCGCCTCTTTCGGAGCGGTGGTTATTGAGCTTGGTTCGGTGAAGTCAATGGAAGGCTGGGAAAAGGGCGCAGCCGTTTTGCTCACGATCGTCACGGTGCTGGATTCCTGGCTGTTCCTGCACCTGACCTTCGCCTTTCACTATGCGCATGAATTTTATTTCAAGGAAGAGCGCGACTCGCAAGAGCCGCCGGCGGCAAGAGGCGGACTGCATTTTCCCAACACCAGAACGCCGCACTACGTCGACTTTCTCTATTTTTCCTATGTGATCGGCGTCGCATTCCAGACGGCCGACATAGAAACCTGTTCGTCGCCGATGAGACTGCTGGTGGCCACGCATCGCATCGTGGCCTTTTTCTACAACACTGTCATCCTCGCGCTCATGGTGAATATCGCCAGCCAGTTGGTATGAAGGATAGATGCGCGCCGCCGCCGCTGCGATCGATCTCAAGACCGAAGCGGCGCGACTGCGCGCGATATTGATCGGCTCCGTCGGCAATCTCGTCGAATGGTACGATTTCTACGTCTATGCCGCCTTTTCGCTTTATTTCGCCGACTCGTTCTTTCCCGGCGACGACGCCGTCGCCCAAATGATGTCGGCCTCCGGCGTCTTCGCGCTCGGTTTCTTCATGCGGCCGATCGGCGCTTATATCTTCGGGCGCATCGGCGACGGTCGCGGCCGGCGCGCCGCGCTGATGCTCTCGGTGCTGATGATGTGCCTTGGCTCGCTCCTCATCGCTCTCGCGCCGACCTATGCAATGGTCGGCGTGGGCGCGCCGGCGACGCTGCTTTTCGCGCGCCTCGTTCAAGGCGTCAGTCTCGGCGGCGAATATGGGTCGAGCGCAACCTATCTCGCCGAGATGGCGCATCCCGAGCGGCGCGGCTTCTATTCGAGCTTTCAATATGTGACGATGATCGCCGGGCAATTGCTCGCGCTTTGCGTGCTGTTGGTCCTGCAATATATCGCGCTCGATGAGCAGGCGTTGCGCGACTGGGGCTGGCGCATCCCATTCGCCTTTGGCGCGCTGCTTGCCGTTGTGGCGCTGTTCATGCGCCGCGATCTTGCGGAAACGCCTGCGTTCAAGGCCTCCCGCCACGAAGAGAAGCGCGGTTCGATACGCGCCCTCCTTGCGCATAAGCGGGAGACCGCGACGGTCGTCGGGCTGACGCTCGGCGGCACGATCGCCTTCTATGTCTATACGACCTACATGCAGAAGTTTCTCAAGCTGTCGGCGGGCTTGAGCGATCGGCAGACGACCTGGATCGCGGCGGGGTCGCTTCTCTTCGCGCTGTGCCTTCAACCGCTTTACGGCGCTCTGTCGGACCGCATCGGCCGCCGGCCGATGCTCATCGCCTTCGGCCTGCTCGGAACGATCTTCACGGTCCCGCTGCTGACCGCCATTCAGAACGCGCGCGACTCATGGACGGCCTTCGCGCTCGTCAGCTGCGCCTGGCTGATCGTTGCGCTTTATACCTCGATCAACGCCGTCGTGAAGGCGGAACTTTTTCCCGCCGCGATCCGCGTCACCGGCGTCGCTCTGCCTTATGCGGCGACCGTGTCGGTCTTCGGCGGTTCGGCGGAATATGTGGCGCTCTGGTTCAAGGCGCAGGGCCATGAGAGCTGGTTCTACTGGTATGCGAGCGCGGCGATCTTCGTCTCGCTCGTTGTCTACGCGACGACGCCGGATACGAAGAAGAATTCGCGGATCAAAGCCGATGGTTGATTACTCAGCGTCATAGAAATAGTGAATCCTTCCCGCTTGCGGGGAGGGTGGTTCGCCATGAGGACGTCCAACGGGATGCCCGTCGCAAAGCGGCGGGCTATAACCGGATGGGGCTTCAAGCGGCTGTCCGTGTTCGTCACCCCACCCTGCGCGGCTGACGCTGCGCTTCCCTCCCAGGCAAGGGTCATCAAGGGAGGGATGGAATTCAGTTAACGTGGCTGGCCCCGCGATGTGCTGCGTCCCATGCAACATACTGCGCCGCCGATGTTCAGCCCTTCGGTTTCGCTCTTTTCGACGCGTCAACGATCAAGTCCAACGCTTGCGTTATTTCCGCATCGATTTCGTCTCGGTCGACAAATTCCGCCAGCAAATGGAAATCCGATTTGTTCAGCCGATTCTCCTTGAGGCAAGACCGACATTCTGGGCGGGACGGCAACGGAAATACGGTGGTTTCCCTGGTCAACGGCGGAGCCATCTCCAGCTCGGTCTTGATCGTCACGCTTCCCGCGCCCTGGTCGCTTGTCGGCGTCGGCGATTTCAACAATGACGGCAGCGCGGACATCCTTTGGAGCAATCTATCGACCGGGGACACGGTGATATCGCTGATGAATGCAGGCGGCACGGCGATCGCCTCCAGCGCTTTTGTCGTGAATCTGCCGCCGGCGGCTTGGTCTGTGGCTGGCGTTGGCGATTTCAATGGGGACGCGCGCAGCGACATTTTGTGGCGGAATTCGAGTGGCGATACGGTAGTATCGCTCACCAGCGCAAGTGGCGCTGCAATTGCGTCCTCCACATTCCTCACCCGGCTCGGCGCACCGTGGAGCGTCGCGGCGCTCGGGGATTTTAACGCCGATGGGCGAAGTGACATTCTCTGGCGAAATACGAGCGACGCGACAGTTGCATCGTTCATTGGCGCCGGGGGAACAGCCATTTCATCCTCGGCGCTGGTCGCCAGCGTGCCGGCCAATTGGCAGGTCATGGGCGCCAACCAGAACTGAGGTCCCCACGGGTGTGGCGATGCGCCGCCGTCGTAAAACTCGACCCGCTGGTTGTCTGCGCTTTGATGCTGGTTGCCGCCACAGAGCAAACAGCCGATACGCTGGCGGAGGGAGGGGAACTGGGAACAAACGTTCTCTGTGCAATCGCAGATCAGCCCTGCGTAATGCTGCGAAATTCCGCCAAGAAGAAAATCCATGGGCAACCGTCGCTCGGCAGGCTATAGTATGACCAATTTGATGACCAGACGAGGGTGCCTCAATGGTTACGGTCAACCTGGCCCAGGCGAAGGCTCATCTGAGCGAATTGCTGGACAAGGTGGAGGCCGGCGAGGAAGTGGTGATCACCCGCCGAGGCCGCGCCGTGGCCCATATCTTGCCCACCACGCCGACAAAGAAACCTCTCCGCCTTAAGGAGCTGGCCGAATTTCGAGCGGCCATGCCGTCGTTGCGGCGGCCGAGCGCTGAGCTCTTGCGCGAGCTGCGGGATGAAGGGCTGTAAAAGGCCAAGCCCTGCGAATGCTCTATTTCGACACCTCTTTCCTCGTCCCGCTCGTCCTGCCCGAGGCCACGAGCGAGAAGATCGCGAGATTCGTCGGCGGGCTGCCGATGGAGAAATTGACGGTCAGCCACTGGACGCGGGTCGAGTTTTCTTCTCTGCTTGCTCGCGAGGTGCGCATGGGCGGGCTCGAAGCCAAAGCGGCCATGCGGGCTGATGATCAATTTGAGGAGATCATCGATGAGTCTTTCGTCGTCCTATTGCCGAACGTCGAAGATTTCAGCCTCGCGCGAGAGTTTCTCAAATCACATGACACGGGCTTGCGGGCCGGCGACGCCTTCCACTTGGCGATTGCAAAAAATCATGGCGCGGAAACGATTTACAGCCTCGACAAAACGATGATCAAAGCGGGCAAGAGTCTGGGTCTGCCGGTGACCGCCGGCGTCCGGCTGCCGAATTATTAAAATCGAGGAGCGAGGCAGGAAATGAGCGGGGAAACACATATACCCCGCTCAGGTCAGAACCCGAAAATCCTTTGGGTTGATGACGCGGAAGTTGTCGGTGACCGAATCGCGGAAGTGCGGCCAGTTCTTTGGGATTTTTTCGCGTAGGAACGTGAGCGCCGCCTCGGCGAACTCTCGGTATGTGGCGTAGGTTTTATTGTGCGTCAGATGCTTGTGCATCAGACCCCATAACCGCTCGATCGGGTTCAAATGCGGGCAGTAGGCGGGGACGAAATGCAGCCTGATGCGGCGCTCCGGCTGCGCCAGCCATTCCTGCACGAGCTTGGCGTGGCGATAGCGCGCATTGTCGAGAAAAACATGGATCATCACGAGCAGCGGATACATCGCCTCGATTGCTTGCAGAAGCCTGATTGTCGAAGCCGCGTCGACGGTTTCGACATCGATCATCGCGGTCTTGCCGGTCTCCAGGTCGATCGCGCCGTGGATGTTGAGACGCCGGCGTCCGCTGGTTTGCTCGATCGCCAAGTTTTCCTTGGCCGGCGCCCAGCATCCGACAGGCCGCGCGGCGTGCGTCGGATGCACGGCGTCCACGAACAGCGCCGCCTCGTCCAGGCCGAGCGAATTCAAGAGGCCGTCGTAGCCCGCGATCAACGCCTGCCGCTTCTCGGCGTCGAGCTTGCGCCCGATGACTTGCGGCTTGTGATATTCGAGGCCGAGCCGATGCAGCAGGGCGATCAACCTCGCGCGGCTCTCATAGACGACGCCGAACGCCTGCTCGATATAGGCGCCGACCTGCCGCGTCGAACGCGGCAATGTCGCGGCGATCCAAGCTTTCAGCGCTTCTTCCCGCGCTGGCGAAAGACGGCTGGCGCCGCCGCCGCTCTCAAAGCGCGTCAGAGCTTTGACGCCGCCTTCGCCATAGCGCTTG
>JACOWC010000112.1 GCA_016177005.1 Methylocystis sp. | reverse complement strand
AAATCAGCAAGCGATTAAAGCGAAAGGGCTCGCGCCAGCCGAGTCGGACATTATTCTCTATCGCCGCAAATCGGCGTGGGCCGTCGTCATTCACTATGCCGACAGTCTGAAGGCGGCGGAGGACCTGTCCCGTTACAGGAGCGAAAAGGATTGGGCGAGCGCCTATGTCGTCAATCTTGGAACGTGGTGCCCGCTCGCCAAGCCAACCACCGTGCCACTCCCCTCCGGGGAACAGCCGACCGCTGGTTTCGACTGCCGCCAGAAGTGACGCCGGACGCCCCTTGCTTTCGCCACGCGCTCACCACAATCAGGCGTTTCAAATAGGGACGGCGGCGACATGATTGGCGTTGGTCCTTGCGGGCTTGCCGGTCAAAGTCTTTGCGGGCTTGCCGGTCAAAGTCCTGGCGTGCGACTATGTCGAATCGGGGCTTCACTTGAAGGAGCCGCCCATCGCGCCGCTCGATCGAGTTCGCGCATCAGTATCCGCCTTCGTTGCGTCGTATCTCAAGACGTCTCTTTTCTCACAGAGGAACTCACGGAATGGCGCGTGGCATTTCAACGATCCTGACGGCGGTCATCTCCGGCGCGATCGGTTTTGGATTGGGCATCTACGCGGCGCCGACCGAAGGCGTCGCCAATCTGAAAGCGGCGATCGAAGGCCGGTTCAAACCCGCGGCTCCAACTGAGGAAGGCGTGCCGGCCGAAGAGCCCGCCGCCCCGGCCGAACCGGAAGCGCCGGCGCAACCGGACGTCTCGGCCGCGCCGGAGGCGCCTCCGGCCGACCAGCCGGCGGCCGTCGAGACTCCAACTGTGCCGGAGAGAACTGTGCCGGAGAGCGCGCCTGCGCCCGCTCCGACGGCCGCTGAGCCGCCTCCGCCGCCGCCGCCGCCGCAGGAAGCCGCGCCAGCCGCCGCTCCAGAGCCAGCGGCGACTCCCGAGCCGGCGCCGAAGCCCAAGCCCAAGCCGAAACCCAAGCCGAAGCCGAAGCCGAAGCCGGCGGCGCCCGCCGAGGAGCCCGCGGCCGAACCGCCGCCCGCGCAGCAGTAAGCTCGTCGCAGCTCGTCGCAGATCCGGCCGCCTGAGCGGGCAGGGGTTCTGCGGCGAGCGCGCCACGCCTGCCGATGCAGGCGATTCTTTAGGAGGCGCGTGCGGCGTAGACCCTCGCTACTGCGGCGCGGTCATCAGTTCGAGCACGTGGCCGTCGGGGCTCTTGAAGTAGACGCCGCGGCCGCCGTTCCAGTCGTTGAGCTGGCCGTCAGTGAACCGGCCGGGCGCGCTGCCAAAGGCCACGCCTTCTTCCTTGACGCGCCCGAAAATCGCATCGAATTCATCGTCGCCGACGTGAAAAGCGTAATGGCCGACGCCAAAGGAATCGTCCCTGTCGAACAGCAGCGTCAGCGAATCATTGACCTTCACCGGCGCGAAATGGCCCTTGGGGCCGTCGTAGCGCAGCCCGAAAATTCGCGCGAACCAGCGCGCCGCAGCGTCGTTATCGCGCGCCGGCACGATCGTGTGATTAAGGACGATGGCCATCGATCAATCTCCGCCTGTTTGCTCACCGATTTCAAATAGGAATTGTGGCCGAGCCATTCACCAGCGTCGCGACGTCCCGTCGCCGCTGGACCAGGAGGCTGACAGCGCGCCGTCCGCCTGCCGCACCCGAACGCCAAATGGCGCGCTTTCGCGATCGAGCATAAGCGCAAGCCATTCGACGTCGGCGCTCGACGCGCGTTCGAGACGCATGCGCCGCATATGCAACGGAACCAATCGAAGTTGCAGCAGATCGCCGCTTGCGGCGTCGATATCCGCGAAATACATGAGCGAAAGATCGCCGCGATAGCTCTCAAAGCCGCTGATGCCTTCATAGTCGTTCAGGAAGTCGCCGCAGCCATAAAGGACCAGACGGTTGCGATAGACCTCGACTCCCTTGGGGTGATGCGACGAATGTCCGTGGACGACGGAGGCGCCGCCCTCTTCGATCAGCCAATGGGCGAATCGTCTTTGCGCGTTCGAAATGCGATAGCCCCAGTTCGCGCCCCAATGGATCGAAACCACCAAAATGTCGCCGGGTCGCGCGGCCTTTCGCGCTAAATCGCGGGCGAGGCAGGCGCTTGCCGGGGAAAGGTCACGCAGGAGATTGACGCCCGCCGAAGTGCGCGTCGCCGCCCAGTCGAAGGGCGTTCCGCTGTCGGGCAGGGCGAAGGATAGGACGACGACCCGTCCGTTGCGAGGAATGTCCAGGATCGCCGGCCGCTGCGCGTCGTCGATCGTGCGTCCCGCGCCGGCGAAAGCGACGCCGAGACGCGCGAGCGCATCGAACGTGTCGGAGAGGCCGGACGGCCCCCAATCGAGAACATGATTGTTCGCCAGCGCGCAGCAATCGATTCCGGCGGCGCGAAGGCATTCCGCGTTCTGCGGACTGACGCGATAATTGATCGCCTTGCGTTCGGCCGTCTCGCTGCGCGTCACGCTCGTTTCGAGATTGACGATGCTTGCGTCGGGCGCCTGGGCGCGAAGCTCGGCGAGCGCCTCGCCCCAGACGTAGAAAAAATCGACGGGCCGCGGAATCTGGCCCGACGCCGCTTCGGCCAAACGAACATAGTCTTCGGCCGATGAAACATATTCCTCATAGAGCTTGGGCGGGCAGGGCGCGGGAAGGATCTGATCGACGCCCCGTCCGATCATCACGTCGCCGCACAGAAACAGCCTGACGGCGCGCGCGCCGTCGCTCCTCGGTGGCGTGGCGAGGCTCATATCACCGGCGGCAGGCTCTCTTCGTCGTCGCCGCCGAGAAGCGAGACGATTTCGCCGGCCACATCCTTAAGCGGCGCGCCGGCGCCGAACACGTCCCGATCGCCCGACATCCACATCGACGCCTCCTCGACGTCAGCGATCGTCGGGCGCAAATCCATGATCGCCGACAGCGTCGCGTCGTCGATCTCTCCGAGCACGTCGATCACGTCCTTGATCGTCGCCGGCGGGCGTCCATCGCCGTCCTGGGCGGATGATTGCGTCAACGATTTCCTCCCAAATCCACAAACGTCCGGCGATGTGCGACAACGCCCGGATCGCTCGATATGCCCACAAAAATATAGCGCCGCACCTGCGCGCGGCGAAGGAGCGCCAAGTGAATATTTGTGTTTTCCGCCGGCCGAGCCATATTGCGGCATTGGCCCCCAACGCATCGGCCAGGCTCTCGGATCGCCGCCGAGCGACTGCGCCGAGGCGATTCATTGCTGCTCCATCCTGACCGAGACTGATGCTGATCGACACCCACTGTCACCTGGATTTTCCCGATTTCGCGCCCGAGCTTACGGAGACAATCGCTCGCGCAAAGGCGCGTGGCGTCACGCGGATGATTACGATTTCGACGCATCTGTCGCGGTTCGAACGCGTGAAGGCGGTCGCCGAAGCCTATCCGGATGTTTTTTGCACCGTGGGGACGCATCCGCATCATTCGCATGAAGAAGCCGAGCCGACGGTCGAGGCGCTTGTCGCCCTGTCGCAGCATCCAAAATGCGTGGGCTTGGGCGAAGCCGGGCTCGATTATCACTATGACCATGCGCCGCGCGACGTGGCGCAGCGCATTTTCCGGATTCACATTCAAGCCGCCCGCGAAACCGGACTGCCGCTCGTCATTCATACCCGCGACGCCGACGACGATTGCGCCGCCATTTTGAAGGACGAGATGGGGAAGGGGGCTTTCCCCGCCCTGCTCCATTGCTTTACGAGCGGCCGCGCGCTCGCCGAAACGGCGCTTGAACTCGGGCTCTATATTTCATTCTCGGGCGTCGTGACTTTCAAGAACGCCGAATATCTGCGTGAAATCGCCCGCGACGTCCCGTTGGAGCGGATGCTGGTCGAAACCGACGCGCCCTTCCTCGCGCCGACCCCGCATCGCGGCAAACGCAATGAGCCGGCCTTCGTCGCCGACACCGCGCGCGTTCTTGCCGAGATCAAGGGGATCGGCGCCGCCGAACTTGCGATCGCCACGACCGAAAACGCGCTGCGGCTCTTTTCGAAAATGCCGCCTTTGGACGCCGTCGCGTGAGCCTCAAAATCCGGATTCTTGGTTGCGGCTCGTCAGGCGGCGTGCCGCGCGTCGGGCAGGGCTGGGGAAAGTGCGATCCGAACAACCCGAAGAACCGGCGGCGGCGCTGCTCGATTCTCGTCGCGCGGGGACCTGAAGACGCGCGGACGCAAGTTCTCGTCGATACCGGTCCCGATCTGCGCGAGCAGCTCATCGACGCGAATGTCCAGCGGCTCGACGCGGTTCTCTATACGCATCCCCACGCCGATCACACGCATGGCGTCGACGACCTGCGCGGCCTGGTCATTATGAGCGGACGGCGCATCCCGGCCTATATGGATGAGCCGACCTCACGCGCCTTCGCCAGGAAGTTCGACTACATCTTCAAGACGCCGCCGGGCAGTTTCTATCCGCCGCTATTGACCGAACATCGGCTGCATCTCGGGCGCGCCGTGGCGGTCGACGGCCCCGGCGGCGCGATCGTCGCGACGCCGTTCCGCCTCGACCATGGCGACATGGACGCGCTCGGCTTTCGCTTCGACGATGTCGCCTACACGCCCGATCTTCACGCCATTCCGCCCGAGAGCGCGCAATATCTCGAAGGGCTCGATCTTTGGATCATCGACGCGCTGCGCCATCAGCGCCACGGCACGCATCTCTCCGTCGGACAGGCGCTGGACTTCATCGCGCATTTCAAGCCGAAGCGTGCGGTGCTGACCGATCTGCACGTCGATCTCGATTACGATGCGCTTGCCGCGACGCTGCCGGAAAATGTCACGCCGGCGTTTGATGGCATGACGCTGGAAGTCTGACGTCGTAGGCGCCGCGATTCGGGCATGGGATTTGGTTCCATAATATCGATTATGCGAATCGCGGGTGAAGGGTTCTGTCGCTCTGAGCCCTCGTCTCCTGCTTGCGCTGCCCGGGCAATCCCGCTCGCCGGCCGACGAACGCGGGGCCGCCTTCTCAGGGAGGCCTTGCGTCGACAATGCGGCTGACGCGCCATCGTCCTGCGTCAAAATTTTGTGGCAGCGCTCATCTAAGGTGCTGCAAACGCATACATTCCGGCCAAGCTCGATGTGGCGAGCGGCGGTCAAACTATGGCGGCTGTTTGGATTTTTGGGCCGGCCCAAGGAATTCGCTGGCCTTCCGGGGCGAAGTTCTGGTAAAAGGCTCGCTGCGCGGGACTATATGGCATTCAAGAGGCACATCATCGTCGTTTCGGAACGGGCGCGTTTTGCGACCCGATCGGGAACGGCTGGGCGCACAAGGTTGACATAGCGGTCTTGCCGTTTTTGGCGGAGACGAGCAGGTAGACATGAGCAAAGGTAGAGACTTTCGGGGCCCCCGCAAACGCGGGTTCGATGACGACGCCCCGTTCGGGTATGACGCGCCGCGGCCGAGCCGGCCGCCGCGTTCACCATTTGGAGGCGGCGGATTTCCTGACGCGCCGCCGCCGATGTCGAATGAGCCGGCCGTCGACGCCATCGTGAAGTGGTTCAAGCCCGATAAGGGATTCGGCTTCGTCGAGCTTGGCAATGGCACCGGCGACGCCTTTCTCCATATCGGAGCCGTGCAGGCGGCGGGATATGACGCTTTGCCGCCTGGCGCAAAATTGCAGGTGCAGGTCACGAGCTCGGTCAAGGGCCAGCAGGTGGCGCGCATTCTCGATGTCGATCTGGCCGGCGCCGCCGAGCGCGCGCCGCCGCCGCGCGCCGGAGGCGGCTTTGACAGCCCCCGGCCCCGTCGTCAGGCGCCGGATCCGTCAACCGCCGTTCCGGTCTCCGGCAAGGTCAAATGGTTCGACGAGACGAAAGGCTTCGGCTTTGTGCAGTCCAACGACGGCGGCAAGGACGTGTTCGTGCACATTTCGATCCTGGGCCCGTCCGGCGTAAACCGCCTGGCCGAGGGTCAGCCGGTCACGATGCAGGTCGTCGACACGGCGAAAGGCAGAGAAGCGCTGTCCATCACCCTGGATTGAGTTGGTCTCAGGCAATCAACGCGCCGCGATCCTCCTCGGGCCGCGGCGCTTTTCTTTGGGGAAACCTTATGTCCGCCCGGCCAGACGGCGACGTCGCCCGACTGATCGAAATCATGGCGGCGCTGCGCACGCCCGGCAGCGGCTGTCCATGGGATCTCGAGCAGGATTTCCGTTCGATCGCGCCCTACACGATCGAGGAAGCCTATGAAGTCGCCGACGCCATCGAGCGCGGCGACCTCGCCGATCTCAAGGACGAATTGGGCGACCTCCTGCTGCAGGTCGTCTTCCACGCCCGAATGGCGCAAGAGCGGAACGCCTTCGCCTTCAAGGATGTGGTCGACGCGATCTGCGACAAGCTCATTCGCCGGCATCCTCACGTTTTCGGCGACGGCGAGTCGCTTAACGCCGACGGCGTGACCGCGCAGTGGAGCGAGATCAAAGCGCGCGAGAAAGCGGCGAAACAAGGCGCGCCGCCGGCGAGCCTGCTTGAGGGCGCGCCGCTCGCCCTGCCCGCGCTGACCCGCGCCCTGAAGCTGCAACAAAAGGCGTCCGCGGTCGGTTTCGACTGGAACGACGCACGGCAGGTTCTCGATAAAATTCGCGAGGAAACCGACGAGGTCGCCGCAGAGCTCGCCCTCCCCGGCGCGCAAGCGTCGCCGGCGCTCGAAGAGGAGATCGGCGATCTTTTATTCGTCGTCGCCAATCTCGCGCGCCACGCCAGGGTCGATCCCGAACAGGCGCTTCGCGGCGCCAACGCGAAATTCGAGCGGCGCTTCCGGCACATCGAGCGACGCCTTGCCGAGATGGGACGCTCGCCCGAGGCGGCGTCGCTCGACGAGATGGAAGCTTTATGGGTTGAGGCGAAGAGCGTGGATGCCGCGCGATCTGTTCAAAACTGCACGCCAAGCGTTCCCTGAAAGTTCTCGCAGTCGAGAGCTTTCCGCGGTCGGGCGCGGCGCAGCAGAAGCGCCCGTCGAAGCCCGCGCATAGCCGTAATTCATGCGATATTGGACCATCGAATCTTATCTTCGCCCAAAGCCGATGATCGAGATCGGCGGCCGACCAATATTATGGCATATTATGAAAATCTATCACGCCCATGGCGTGAACAACTTCATCGTCTGCCTCGGCTATAAGGGCTATATGATTAAGGAATATTTTGCGAATTACTTCATGCATAACGCCGACATTACCGTCGACGGCGAAACCGGACGGGTCGAATTTCATAGTCGTAAAAGCGAATCCTGGAAGATCACGCTGGTCGACACCGGCGAATCGTCGATGACCGGCGGACGGCTCAAACGAGTTCACGGCTACCTCAAAGAGGGACAGCCTTTCTGCTTCACCTACGGCGACGGCGTGGCCGACGTGGATATCGGCGCGTTGATCAAGTTTCATCGCGCGCATGGGCGCAAAGCCACCCTCACCGCCGTGACGCCGCCCGGCCGTTATGGCGCCTTGTCTCTGGAAGGCGACGCCGTCACCAAATTCATCGAAAAACCGCCCGGAGACCAGGCCTTCATCAATGGCGGATTTTTTGTTCTGGATCCCTCCGTAATCGACTATATCGACGGCGACGCGACGCCCTGGGAAGAAAAGCCGCTGGAGCGTTTGGCGGCGGAAGGAGAATTGCGCGCCTATAAGCATGAGGGATTTTGGCAGCCGATGGATACGCTGCGCGACAAGAATCGCCTCGAAGCTTTGTGGGACGCCGGTCGCGCGCCATGGAAAGTTTGGAGCTGAGGCGTCGAATGTGGCCAGCGCAAAATCGAGGGAATATGAAGCTGGACTGGCGGGAATAAAGCGTGGACAAATGGAAGACCTTAGCCGGCAGGCGCGTTCTTTTGACCGGCCATACCGGCTTCAAGGGCGCTTGGCTTGCGCTCTGGCTCGAACGACTCGGCGCCGAAGTCTACGGTTTCGCGCTGCCGCCTGAAGGCGATGCAAGCCTTTATGAGATGGCGCAAGTCGGCAAATGTCTGAATTCGACTTTCGGTGACCTGAATGATCTCGAATCGGTCGAGGCCGCCGTTGCAAAAGCCCGCCCGCAAATCGTTTTTCATCTTGCCGCGCAGGCGATTGTGCGCCGGTCGCACGTCGATCCCCTCGGCACGCTCGCGACCAATGTCATGGGCGCCGCGCATCTGCTGCAGGCCCTGCGCCGCGCTCCCGACGTTTCG
>JACOWC010000111.1 GCA_016177005.1 Methylocystis sp. | reverse complement strand
TTCGAGAACGACGCCGGTCAGCAGATCGTACCCCGAGCCGTCCAGCGCATGAAAGCGGGTGAGATTGCCGTTGGCGAAGGCGCCGATCAGCGCGCGCACGCGGTTGGGATTGGCCAGTGAGAATTCGCGATGGGCCATAAGGCCTGACACGCGCTGCGTCGTCGCCGCTTCCGGAATCATCGCCTGCAGCGAGAACCATTTGTCGATGACGAGCGCGTCTCCGGCGTATTGCGCATAGAAGCGGGCAAAGGCCTCCTCGCGCGCATGGCCGCCGAGAAGCGCCAATGTCGCGAGCGCGGCGAGCTTGTCGGTCATGTTCCCCGCAGCCTCGAACTGCGTCATGGCCAGCGCGCGACCTCTTTCGGCGTCGCCTGCGGCCAGGAGGTCGAGCGCCACGTTGCGCAGGGCGCGACGGCCCGCGCTCGCAGCGTCCGGCGCATAGGCGCCTGCGTCGGCAAAGCGCGCATAGATCGCATCGAGCTCCGAGCCGAGCGACCTGCCGATTTCGGCGCGAAGCGTCATGCGCGCCTCAAACAGAACGTCAGGATCAACGTCGCTCGCCTTTTCGCGTGCGAGGTCGATGTCCGACGGCAACGACAGCGCCTGTGCGACAAACGCCGGATCGTCGTCGGCCTTGGTCAGCAGCGATCGCAACGCCTCGCTGAGCCCCCGGGCATCGAGCACGCCGGTTTCGAGCCGGCCGAAAACCGCCCGCAAGGCGAGGCTTTGCGACGCCTGCCAGCGATTGAAGGGGTCATCGTCGAAGGCCAGCAGGCGCTCGAGATCCTCGCGCGCTGGCGCGGGCTCGAGGCGCACGGGCGCGGAAAAGCCGCGCAGAAGCGAAACGACCGGCCGCGACGGCACGTCGCGAAAACGAATGACGCGCTCGGCGGCGTCGAGTTCGATCAAGCCGCGGGCGCGTTCAGTCGGCGTTGCGTCTTCGCTATTGAGATCGAGCTTTTGTCCGTTTTCGCCAAAGAGCGCGAGCGCGATCGGAATGACGACGGGCTTCTTCTCGCTTTGACCCGGCGTCGGCGCCGTCTCCTGACGAAGTTTCACAGTGAATGTCTTGGCGATCGAATCATAGTCGCCCGACGTCGTGACGACCGGGGTGCCAGCCTGACTGTACCAAAGCGCGAAATGAGTGAGGTCGCGGCCCGACGCCGCGGCAAAGCAGGAAAGAAAATCTTCGACTGTCGCGGCCGTCCCGTCGAAACGTTCGAAATAGAGGTCCATGCCGCGGCGGAAATGTTCTTCGCCGATCAGCGTTTTCAGCATGCGGATGATTTCCGCGCCTTTCTCGTAAACGGTCGCCGTATAGAAATTGTTGATCTCGTGATAGACCCCCGGGCGCACCGGATGCGCGAGCGGACCAGCGTCCTCGGGGAACTGCGCGAGACGCAGGCCGCGGACGTCGCCGATTCTCTCAACGGCGCGCGACCGCATGTCAGCGGAAAACTCCTGGTCGCGGAAAACCGTCAGACCTTCTTTAAGGCAAAGCTGGAACCAGTCGCGGCAGGTGATGCGATTGCCTGTCCAATTGTGGAAATATTCATGCGCGATGACGCCTTCGATGCCGGCGTAATCGCCGTCGGTCGCGGTGTCGGGGGAGGCGAGCACATATTTGTCGTTGAAGATGTTGAGGCCTTTGTTCTCCATCGCGCCCATGTTGAAGTCCGAGACGGCGACGATGTTGAACACGTCGAGATCATATTCGCGGCCGAATTTCTCTTCGTCCCAGCGCATCGAGCGCTTCAGCGCGTCCATCGCGTAGCTGGCGCGCGATTCCTTGCCGTGCTCGACATAGATGGCGAGACCGACATTGCGTCCAGACATTGTCGTAAATCTGTCGCGCACGACGCCCAGATCGCCGCCAACGAGCGCGAAGAGATAAGAGGGCTTGCGGAACGGATCGCGCCAGACGGCGTAATGGCGATTAGTTCCGGCGATGTCGCCTTGCGCCACCGGATTGCCGTTCGACAGCAGGATTGGCGCTTCGCTCTTCTCGGCTTCGATGCGCGTCGTATAGACGCTCAGCACGTCGGGCCGATCGAGAAAATAGGTGATCCGGCGAAAGCCTTCCGCCTCGCACTGCGTGCAATAGGCCGAGCCGGAGCGATAGAGCCCCGACAGCTGCGTATTGCCGCTCGGATTGAGCTCGGTGACAATTTCCAGCGTGAAAGCCGCGTCGGGGACTTTGGCGAGAGTGAAACGATCGGGCGTCGCCTCGAAGTCGCCAGGGCCGAGCGTCGCCCCGTCGAGCTTCACGTCCAGCAGCGTCAAATCGTCGCCGTCAAGGACGAGCGGCGCGCCGGGATCGCCGGCCGGATTGCGGCGCAGCGCCAGTCGCGCGACGACTCGCGTATGTGTCGGATGCAGATTGAAGTCGAGTTCGACGGCGTCGATCGCGAAATCGGCAGGACAGTAATCGGCGAGCCGAATGGCGGCGGTCGAAGGATGACGCATGTGGTCCTCAGGGCTAGAGCCATGTTTCTGCCGTGATTATAGAACCGGCGTCGTCATTTGCGACCGCCAGAACGCCCCAACGAACGCGCATTGCGGGTTTTTCTGGAAAAACGCCGCCAAGCGTCCGAAATGCCTTGAGCAAGTCGAGGGGTCCGGGCAAAATCAGCGCCGTAATGGCGCCGGAAAAATTTGGCGTCCGCCGCGCGCGCGTCGCCTCGACGCGCGCCGTTTCGCCTCTGGAACGACGCAGCTGGCTTCGATAGCGGAAGCGCGCTGACGGCCCAAAGCTAAGGTTCATGATCAATCACATGCGGCGCGCGCCTGTTCCTTTCCTTCGCCTTCTCGCATTTGGCGGCCTTCTGACGTTCAGCGCCGCCGCCGCGCCAGGCGCGCGCGCCGAGACTCCGCGCGCCGAGACTCAGAACAACGTCCAGCCGATCCTGGTGAAGATCACCGAGGACCAGATGCGCGTCGCCGGCGTCGAAACTCAGCCTGTCGAGTCGGAGTCGGGCATGGGCGAGCTTGTGGTGCCCGGCGTCGTCGCCGTGCCGCCGCAGCAGTTGCGCATTGTCGCCACGCCGGCGGCCGGCCTCGTCGAGACCCTGCTGGTTGCGGTCGATGAGGACGTCAAGCAGGGCGCGCCGATCGCCACATTGAAGTCGTCGGAGCTCGTCGAGGCGCAGCGCGCTTTTCTGCACGCCGTCTCGGATGCGAATCTCGCGGCCGAGAAGCTACGGCGCGACGAGCAGTTGTTCAAGGAACACATCATCGCCGAGCGCCGGTTGATCGTGACGCGCGCCGAAGCGACTCAGGCGCGCTCGGCGCTGGAAGAGCGGCGGCAAATTCTGTCGCTTGCGGGGATGACCGATCAGGAGATCGAGGCGCTTCAGCGCGACCGAAAACTGGCGAGTTCGCTCGTCGTGCGCGCGCCGATCGCCGGAACCATTCTCCAGCGCCATGGGACGACGGGCGAGCGCGTGCAGGCCTCGGCGCCGCTCGTCACCATTGCGCGGCTCGATCCTATCTGGATCAATCTGCAAGTGCCTCTTGGCCGCGCCGCGGCGCTCGACAATGTCGATCGCGTCCATTTGCCTTCGGCGGGGATCGACGGCCGACTCATTCGGATCGGCCGCACCGTCGATGCGGCGACGCAGTCGGTCACGGCCGTGGCGGAGTTTCGACCGGGACGCAGCGTGTTGCGTCCTGGCCAGGCCGTGCAGGCGATCTTGCGCGTCGCGGGCGGCGGCGTGACGCAGTGGCGCGTTTCCTCCGATGCGCTTGTCAATTTTAAAAACCACAATTGGGTGTTCGTACGAACGCCCGAAGGATTTGTCGCGACCCCGGTGACGCTGCTTTCCGAAACGCCGCAATACGCGTCGGTCCAGGGCGCGCTCAAAGCCGGCGAGCGCGTGGCGACGCGGGGCCTGCTGACCTTGCTTGCCGAACTCGCCGAGGCCGAAAGGTGACGATGCGCAATGCTTGAAAGACTGATCCGCGTCGCGCTTCAACAGCGGCTGCTCGTCTTTCTCGGCGCGCTCGGCCTCGCCGCGTGGGGAGCGGTCAGCTATTTCAAGCTGCCGATCGACGCCTTTCCGGACGTGGCGCCGGTGCAGGTGCTGGTCGCCATGCGCGCGCCGGGATTGACGCCCGAGGAGCTGGAGTCGCGCGTCACCGTGCCAATCGAGCTCGCGGCGAAGGGCATTCCCAATCTTGTCCGCATGCGCTCGATGACGCGTTATTCGGTGACGCTGATCACTTTCGAATTTTCAGAAGGAACCGACATCTACTGGGCGCGCGCGCAGGTCAACGAGCGTCTGGCGCAGGCGCAAAATCAGTTGCCGGACGGCGTTTCCGGCGGCCTTGCGCCAATCGTCACGCCGCTTGGCGAGATGGTGATGTTCACCATCGTCGGCGGCGATCTCACGCCGACGGAGCAACGCACGCTGCTCGATTGGACGATACGCCCCGCGATCCGCGGCCTGCCCGGAGTCGCCGACCTCAATGTGCTCGGCGGTTTCGTTCGCACGTTTGAAGTCGCGCCGTTCCCCGCCGCCATGGCGTCCCGCGGCGTCACCGTGGAGATGCTGCAGTCGGCGCTCTCCAACAACAACAAGAACGACGGCGCCGGGCGCGTGCGAGACGGCGAGGAAGCGCTGCTGGTGCGCGCCGAAGGCCGCCTGCGATCGCTCGAGGAGATACGGTCCGTGGTCATCGCCGCGCGGGACACCGGCATCGTCCGCGTCGGCGACGTCGCCGAAGTGCGCAACGGCGCGCTGCCGCGCAACGGCGTCGTCGTGCGCAACGGCGAAGGCGAGGCGGTGTGGGGTCTCGTGCTCGGCCTTCGCGGCGCCGACGCGCGCATGGTGGTCAATGGCGTGAAGGCGCGGCTTGCCGAAATCGAGCCGACCCTGCCGAACGGCGCCAAGATCGAAATCTTCTACGATCGCAGCGAATTGATCGGCAAAGCGGTCTGGACCGTGCAGAAAGTGCTGATCGAGGCGATCGTCCTCGTTGTCATCCTACTCGTCTTGTTCCTTGGCGATCTTCGCGCCGCGATTGTCGTGTCGGTCATTCTGCCGCTCGCCGCGCTCTCGACGTTCGGCATCATGCGCTGGTGGGGCCTCTCGGCCAACATCATGTCGCTTGGCGGCCTCGCGATCGCCATCGGCCTCTTGGTCGATTGCGCCGTCGTCGTCGTGGAGAACGTCGAACATCGCATGGCGCATGCGCATGACGTTGGTCTCTCGGATCGCATCTTCATGACGTTTGAGGCGACTCGTGAGGTCGCCGTCCCGCTGACGTCCGGCGTCGTCATCATCGTCACCGTGTTTCTGCCGCTGCTTTCCCTCGAAGGGCTTGAGGGACGGCTGTTCGCGCCGGTGGCGCTGACCATCGCCTTCGCGCTCGGGTCGGCGCTCGTGCTGTCGCTCACCGTCGTGCCGGCGCTCAGCGCCACGTTGCTGAAGCCGGGGCATTCGGACGAGCCCTGGCTGGTGTGCAAGATCGCAGCGATCTATGAGCCGCTGCTCAAGCGCGCGCTCGACAAGCCCTTAATTGTCGGCGGCGTCGCGGTCGTTGGCCTCGTCGTCGCCTTTACCGCCTATACGCGCATCGGCCAGACCTTCATGCCGGTGATGAACGAGGGCACGCCAGTCATCACCATCCGCAAACATCCGACGATCAGCGTCAATATGGCCGCGGAAACCGACATGCGGATTCAGCGCGCGATCATGGAGCGCGTGCCGGAAGTCAAGGGAATGATGGCCCGCGCCGGCGCCGACGAACTTGGCATTGATCCGGTTGGCCTCAACGACACCGATAATTTCCTCACGCTGGCGCCGCAAAGCGAATGGCGCGGCAAGGATATAGATTGGCTGATGGGCGAGATTCGCGCCGTGCTTGATAGCATGCCCGGCATTTCCTACGCCTTTTCGCAGCCGATCGACATGCGCGTTCAAGAAATGATCATCGGCGCGCGCGGCGACGTCGTCGTCAAGATTTTCGGCGACGACATCGACGAACTCAACCGCCTCACCCGCGAGGTCGCGGCGACCTTGCGCAAGATCAGGGGCGCGCGCGATGTGTTCGGCCTGCAGAATGACGGCATGCGCTATCTGACGGCGCGCGTCGACCGGCTCGCGGCCGGCCGCTTCGGCCTCAACGCCGGCGAAATTCAGGACGCGCTGCGCGTCTGGGTCGACGGTCAGCCGGTCGGCATCGTGCTGGAAGGGCCGATCCGCACGCCCCTCGTCATCCGCGGCTCGGAAATCTCGCGCCGCTCGTCCGTCGACTTCGCGCGGCTGCCGATGGTTTCGTCCGAAGGCAAGGTCGTCGAACTGTCGCAGCTCGCCGACGTGCGCGTCGAGAACGGACCGATCCAAATCATTCGCGAGGAAGGCCGTCGTTTCGCCACCGTCCTCGCTAATGTGACGGGACGCGATCTTGTCGGATTCGTCGACGAAGCCAAGAAAGCCGTCGCCAAAAACGTCAAGACCCCGCCGGGATATCGCTATCAATGGGGCGGCCAATTCGAAAACCAGCAGCGCGCTTCGGCGCGATTGGCGATCGTCGTGCCGATCGCGATGGCGCTGATTTTCCTCTTGCTTTATCTGACCTTCAACTCGGTGCTGCAGGCGACGCTGGTGTTCTGCAACGTGCCCTTCGCGGCGATCGGCGGCATTTTGGGCCTGTGGCTTTCGGGAGAATTCATGTCAGTGCCCTCGTCGGTCGGCTTCATCGCGCTTGTCGGCATCGCCGTGCTCAATGGCGTGGTGCTTATCTCCTACATCAACAAGCTTGTGGCCGAAGGCACGCGCAGCACGCGCGAAGCGGTGTTAGAGGGCGCGCGGCGGCGTATGCGGCCCGTCCTGCTCACCGCCACTATCGCGGCCTTCGGCTTGATCCCGTTCCTGTTCGCGCATGGGCCCGGCGCCGAGATCCAGCGCCCGCTCGCCATCGTCGTCATCGGCGGGTTGATCTCGGCCACGGTGCTGACCTTGATCTTGTTGCCGATTCTTTACGATCGCACCGCCAATCTCGGCTTGGTCATCCGCCAGAAGTTCAGCGCACGTACGACGCGGCGGCCCGCGCGAATGCGTGCGCGCGAGGACGCTCGCGCATGAGGATCGGCGCGCTCGTTACATTAGTTTCCTTATTTGCGTTCGCTTGGCCTTTCGAGGCGAGCGTCTCCGCGCAGGAGCAGGAAGGGCCGCCCGAGACGCGCATCACAGCTTCGGTCAAACCGTCGCCGAAG
>JACOWC010000176.1 GCA_016177005.1 Methylocystis sp. | reverse complement strand
ATCTCCTTCCTGTCGCGGCCGGTGTCGCTCTCCGTCCGTCTCTTCGCCAATATTCTCGCCGGCCACATCACGCTGGCCGTATTCGGCGGCTTCGTGGTGATGCTGCTCGGCGCCGGCGTCTGGGCGGCGCTCGCGCCGGTGCCGTTGCTCGCCATCGTCGCGCTCTATGCGCTGGAACTGCTCGTCGCCTGTTTGCAGGCGTTCGTCTTCAGCGTTCTCACATGCGTCTATCTGAACGACGCTATTCACCCGGGCCACTGATAAATATCGAACAATAAACGTCGCCCCATCCAGCAGGAGAAAAACATGTCAGAAATGCAACTCGTCGGCGCCGGACTCGCGGCGATCGGCACCGGCGCGGCGGCGATCGGCGTCGGCATCATCTTCGGCAATTTCGTCAACGGCGCGCTGCGCAACCCGTCGGCGGCCGCCTCCCAGTTCACCAACGCCATCATCGGCGCGGCGCTCGCCGAAGGTCTGGGCATCTTCGCCTTTCTGATCGCGATCCTGCTGTTCCTGAAGGCGTGACGTTGCGCGCCCGGCCCTTGCGGCCGGGCGCTCGTTTTCCAGCGCTTTAAGCGCCGCGCGAGGATCGTGCGGCCGAGTTCCGAGACCTGGATCAACCTGGATCATGTCCATGGCGATTATCTCTTCCGCTTTCGCCGCCGAGGGCGAGCAGACGACGCATGAGACCGTCGGCGCCGGCGAGGCGCATCACGAGGGCGCCTTTCCGCCCTTCCAGACGGAAAATTTCGCGCCGCAGATTTTCTGGCTCGTGGTGATTTTCGGCGTGCTCTATGTGCTGATGTCGCGCATCGCGCTGCCGCGCGTCGGCGGCATCATCGAAAACCGCGGCGCGAAAATCGCCGCCGATCTCGGCGCGGCGCGCGAGATGCAGTCGAAGGCGCAAGCCGCCGCCGCCGCGAATGACGAGAATCTACGCCGCCGCCGCGAGGAGGCGCAAGCCATCGGCCGCGACGCGCAAAACAAGATCGCCGCGGAGACCGCGCGGCAGCGCGCGCTCGCCGAATCGCAGGCCGCCGAGAAGATCCGCGCCGCCGACGAACGCATAGCGAGCGCAAAGACGACGGCTCTTGCCAATGTCGAGCAGATCGCCGTCGACGCCGCCGCCGCCATCGTCGAAAAGCTCACCGGCGCGAAAATTGACCAAGCCGCGCTCGCCAAGCATCACGCGACGTCGAACTAAAGGGGACGCTCGATGCATTTTGACGCGGAATTCTACGTCGCCGTCGGCTTTACGATCTTCGTTCTCGTGATGCTTTGGGTCGGCGCGCATTCGAAATTCGCCGCGCTTATCGACTCGCGCATCAACCGCATCAAGGGCGAGCTCGCCGAAGCCGAACGGCTGCGCCACGAGGCCGAGGCGCTCCTCGCCTCCTTCGAGCAGAAGCGGGCTGAAGCGGAAGCCGAGGCCAAGGCCATCGTCGCGCAGGCGAAGGAGGAGGCGGAAATGGTCGCCGCCGAGGGCCGGCGCCGGCTCGACGAATTCATGCAGCGGAGCGTCAAGCAGGTCGAGCAGAAGATCGCTCAGGCGGAGGCGCAGGCCTCAGCCGAAGTGCGCGCCGCCGCCGCCGACGCGGCGGTCAAGATCGCCGAGCGCGCGCTCTCCAGCGGCGCGGCCGCCGGCAAGGATTTCGTCGGCGAGGGCATCAAGGAATTGAAGTCTCTCGCTCACTGATACGACATCCGCTTCAACGGCTCGGATGTCATTCCCGACGCGCGCAACGCGCGCGATCGGGAATCCATATGTGGACGGCCCCCGCTCACAAGGGGTTGGGAACAGATTTTTTCGATCGGATCGCTTGCGTCCATATGTCCGGCCTGTTCGATG
>JACOWC010000110.1 GCA_016177005.1 Methylocystis sp. | reverse complement strand
CAAGCGATCCGATCGAAAAAATCTGTTCCCAACCCCTTGTGAGCGGGGGCCGTCCACATATGGATTCCCGGTCAGGCCTTCGGCCTGCCGGGAATGACACGGTCCCAGCGAGCGGATCATCCGGAATCCATATTAAATCATGGTTGCAAAACTGCCAGCCGCCGCTGATATGCGCATATTTTGAAAAGGCCAGACGGCGCCCCCACATAAGCGCGGCGAATTTCCCCCTAGCGAAAGCCAAGAACGAGACCAGAATGCTGCTCTATAATACGCCGCTCGCGCCCAACCCCAGGCGCGTCCGCATTTTTCTCAATGAGAAGAACGTCACGATTCCTGTTCGCGACGTCAATCTCCTGGCGCATGAACACAAGAACGAAGCCTATTCGGCCGTCAACGCGTTCGAGGAAACGCCGGCGCTCGTTCTCGACGACGGCGCGACGCTCACCGAATCCGTCGCGATCTGCCGCTACATCGAATCGCTCTATCCGGAACCCCCGCTCTTCGGGCGGGACGCGCGCGAACAGGCCTTCGTCGAGATGTGGCAGCGCCGGGTGGAATTCCGCCTGTTCACGCCGGTGGGACTGGCCTTTCGTCACAGCCACCCGGCGATGGCGCGGCTTGAGTCGCCGCAGGCGCCTCAATTGGCCGAGCATCAGCGGCCGCGCGCGCAAAACATGATGCGCTTTCTCGACCAGGAGCTCGCGTCACGGCGCTTCATCGCCTCCGACGATTTCACCATCGCCGACATCACCGCCATCGTCGCGATGGATCTGACAAAGCTCGCGCGGGTCGAAATCCCTCAGGGCTTGCCGCATCTTGCGCGCTGGCGCGCCGAAGTTTCGGCGCGCCCGAGCATTGCGCCCTAGATGAGCCGGCGCGCATCCGGCCGAAATCTCGAGGAGATCGCGGCGCAAATTCGCGCCTGCCGCTTCTGCGCGGAAACGCCGGAAGGCGCGGCGCTGCCGCACGCGCCAAGGCCCGTGTTGCGCGTCTCGCCTGCCGCGCGGCTGCTGCTGGCGAGCCAGGCGCCCGGCAATCTCGTCAATCAAACCGGCATTCCCTTCAACGATCCTTCCGGCAATCGGCTGCGCGACTGGATGGGCGTCGATCGCGAGACCTTCTACGATGTTTCGCGCATCGCCATCGTGCCGATGGGCTTCTGCTTTCCGGGCAATGACGCCGCAGGCGGCGACCTGCCGCCGCGTCCCGAGTGTCGCGCCCGCTGGCACGACTCCCTCTTTGCGACGCTGCCGCACATCGAGGCGGTCATCGCGATCGGGCGCTATGCGCAGGACTATCATTTCGCGCGGCTCGGCCACGCGCTGCCGAAAGGCGCGGGCGTCTCGGAAATCGTCGCGCGCTGGCGCGAATTTCAGAACGCCCGGCCGCTGATCTTCCCCCTGCCCCATCCATCGTGGCGCAATACCGGCTGGCTGAAGCGCAATCCCTGGTTTGAAGCCGAGGTCTTGCCCGCGCTGCGCGCCGAGGTCGCGCGGCTCGTCAAAACATGAGACAAGGCGCGGGTGACAAGCGTAATCATCGGAGACGGCCCACGCCGCGTCGAGATCGGCGACGAATTGCCGCTGACGCTGATCGCCGGCCCCTGCGCGCTGGAAAGCCGCGACATGGCGCTTGGCGTCGCAAGCGAACTCGCCCGGCTCGGCGAGTGGCTCACGATCGGCGTCGTCTTCAAGGCGTCCTTCGACAAAGCGAACCGCACCAGCGGCGACGCGCCGCGCGGCGTCGGTCTCGACGCCGCGTTGCCGATCTTTGCCGAGATAAAGGAGAAGACCGGCTTGCCGGTGACGACCGACGTGCATGAAACATGGCAATGCGCACGCGTCGCCGAAGTCGTCGACCTCTTGCAGATTCCCGCTTTCCTCTGCCGCCAGACCGATCTCATCGTCGCTGCGGCGACAACCGGTCGCCCCGTCAACATCAAGAAGGGGCAGTTCCTCGCGCCCTGGGACATGGTCCACGCCGTCGACAAGGCGCGCGCAGCGGGCGCGGGCGGGGTTCTCGTCACCGAGCGGGGAACGAGCTTTGGCTATAATGCGCTCGTCGCCGACATGCGCGCTTTGCCGATCCTGAAGGAAATAACCGGCGCGCCGGTCATTTTCGACGCGACCCACGCCGTGCAGCAGCCGGGCGGCGCCGGCGCTTCCTCTTCCGGCGAGCGGCGTTTCGTCGCGACGCTCGCGCGCGCGGCCGTCGCCATCGGCGTCGCCGGGCTGTTCGTCGAGACGCATCCTGATCCGGGCGCAGCGATCTCAGATCGCGCGACGCAAATTCCGCTCGCCGAACTCAGCGCGATGGTCGAGGAACTCATCGGCTTCGATAGGCTGGCGAAGGGGCAACGCTAGCCCGCCTCCGCGTAATCCGTCAGCAATCCCACGGCGATGATGACAAGGCCCATTCCCGCGAAAAAGGCGAAGGCTGTTCTTTCAGCGGATATGTCGGGAAGAAAAGCGATGGCGATGAGCGCCGGGCCGACGATCCTTTCGACCCAGCCATGAAGCGCGAACGCCAGCCGCCGAAAGACGCCGAGCGGAAATCTCGTCACGAGAGTCATTGCCAAATGCACGCCCGCGAGCAGCCAGGAGAGCTGCGCAGCGATTCCCCCAAAACCAAGGACGCTTGGCGCGGCAAGAAAAATCAAAACCGTCAGATAGTCGAGATAGCCATGCAGGCGCGCCGTGAGGGGTTTCATTTTGGTTTCTCCGCGCTGGCGGCGCGGACCGGCCGCCGCGCCCTGGTTAGCGCGCGGCACAGAGGCGGTCTGTCATCTTGATTACAGATCGGCGGGCATTTCTTTCGCGAGGGATCGCAGCGCGACGTGATTGACGCAGATCAGGTCGCGCCGATAGTCGAGCGCGCCCCGGCGCCTCAAGCCATTCATGATCCGCGTGACGACCGGACGGCTGGCATGAACGAGATCGGCGATGTCCTGCTGCGTGAGCCTGATCTCGAGCGAATAGCCATGCGGGCACGGCGCGCCGAAAGCGCGCGCAAGCTCGTCCAGCGTTTCGATCAGCCGCACGGCGACTGTCTTGGTCTGACGGTCGATCAGCCTGCGCTCGGCGCGTTCCCGCGACGCCTCCAGGCCTGAGCTGAGGAAGCTCGAGAACGATGGGCTTTTCGCGACGAGACGCTCCACCTCCGAAGGGGCGAACATCAGGACGCGCGCGTCGCCGATGGCGCTCGCGCTGTGCGCCGACGCTCTTTGAGGCGACACGCGCCCGAAGAGATCGCCGGCCTGCGCGATGGCGAGCGTAATCTGCGCCCCGCTTTCGGCGACGTGCGAAAGCCTGACGACGCCCCGCGTCAAACAATAGAGACAGCCAGGCTCCTCGCCTTGCCGATACAGCGTTTCGCCGTCGTGGAAGCCCGCTTCGCGCAGCAAAGGCGCGCAGAGCCGCCACTCGGCGATATTCTTTTCCAACAGCATGTCGTTACCCGGCGTTTCCGCTGACCGCGCATCCTATCAAAATCGAAACCGCGCGATCGCCGTCGGGTCGGCGAATTGGCGCGCTTTCCACTGGTCAACAGTAAGAACTTTGATAAGCAAGCGATTACGGCTAAAGTGCCTGCATTCAGCCGGGCGGGATCATGGCGCTCAATCCTTTCGACGACCAAAGAGAAGGCGTCAAAGCCAAGGCTGCGATCACATATGCAATTATTATCGCGGCCAATATTATAGCCTGGACCTGGGCCTGGACGGCGTTCTCCGGCCGGCCCGGTTTGATTGGAGCCGCCGTTCTGGCCTTCATGTTCGGACTTCGGCACGCGTTCGACATCGATCATATCGCCGCCATCGACAATGTGGTCCGTAAATTGATGCAGGACGGCAAAACGCCCTATTCGGTCGGGTTTTTCTTCTCGCTCGGCCACTCCACGATCGTCATTGTCGCGTCCGTCGCAATCGCCGCGACGGCGGCGGCGGCGCAAGGCGGGCTCGACGCGTTTCAAAACATAGGCGGCGCCGTCGGGACGACGGTCTCCGCTCTCTTCCTCGTCGTTATCGGCCTCGCCAACCTGCTTCTGCTGAGAGGCATCTGGTCGGCCTACAGCCGCGCCCGAAATGGCGAGGCGGTCCATGATCGAGACCTCGACGTTCTACTCAATGGGCGGGGCCTATTGACCCGGTTTTTCCGTCCTGTGTTCGGCTTGGTCTCGCGATCCTGGCAGATGTATCTCGTCGGCTTTCTGTTCGGACTGGGCTTCGATACGGCGGCGGAGATCGGCCTTCTTGGCGTTGCGGCGGCGCAGGCCGCGCAAGCCATGTCCTTTTGGACGACGCTGGTGTTTCCGGCCTTGTTCACCGCCGGCATGGCTTTGATGGACACGACCGACAGCGTGCTGATGACCGGCGCCTATGGCTGGGCTTTCGTCGATCCGCTCAGGAAGCTTTGGTACAATTTGACAATCACCGCGATGTCAGTGGTCGTCGCCATCTTCATCGGCGGCGTGGAAGCGCTCGGACTTGTCGTCGACAAGCTCGGCTTGGAAGGCGGCTTCTGGGGCGTCGTTCAGAATCTTAATGACAATCTGGCCGATTTCGGCTTTGCGATCGCCGGAATCCTGATTGCGAGCTGGATCATTTCCGCGCTCGTCTATCGAGCCAAGGGGCCGATAAACATCTATCCAAGCGCAGTCCGGGCCTATCCGCCCCGGCGTTAACCGCGTCCGCGATAGGGCGGCACGCCCTGGTCCGGCAGCCACAGCCCGTCCGGCGGCGCGCCGGTTTGCCAGAACACGTCGATCGGCATGCCGCCGCGCGGATACCAATAGCCGCCGATGCGCAGCCATTTGGGCGCCATCGCCGCGACGAGATCGCGCGCGATCCGCAGCGTGCAGTCCTCGTGAAAGGCGCCGTGGTTGCGGAAGCTTCCGAGATAGAGCTTCAAGGACTTCGACTCGACCAGCCATTCGGCGGGCGCATAGTCGATGACGATATGCGCGAAATCCGGCTGACCGGTCACTGGACAGAGCGAGGTGAACTCCGGCGCGGTGAAGCGCACGAGATAGGTCGCGCCCTTATGTGGGTTCGGCACGAGATCGAGTTCCGCCTCGTCTGGCGAAGCCGGCAGCGCGGCCTTCTGGCCGAGCAGCGCGGCGCCCTTATGCGTCTTGGTCATGCGCGTAACAAAGGCGCCGCGTCAGCGGCGTCAAGCCGCAAGCCGCTCACGGATCGCGCGAGTCCGGGCATTCTCCGGCGCGCAGCGTGATTGGATGCGCCGAGATCCAGCCCGAGAGAAAACGATTCTCAGGGGCGTCCAGCGCTTTGAGCATTTCGACGCGCACGATTTCGAGCCATTTCTCGCGCCTGTCCGGCGTGTTCATCTCCGCCGGCACGCCGAGCTCGATGGCCTTGACCGCGAACTGGTAGGGCATGGTGTTCCAGAAGGCGACGCCGCCGCGGTCGAGCATCGCCGACACGTCCTTTTCCGCAATATGCGCGATCTGCTCCTGCTCCGCGATCGGCACGGCGCCGGGCGCCCCGCTGTTCGGCGCGACGATCGCGACGCCGTTGCGATAGAAGCGATTCTTCTTCACCCCGTTGCGCGCCGCGATCAGATTGCCGCCGATAACGAAAACGGCGCCCGTGCTGTCGAACGCGCATTTTAGCGTCCGATCGAAACAATGGCTGGCGCCGACCATGAGCGCGCTGCATCCGGCCTCGACCCAGCGGGCCAGAGTTTCCGGCTTCACGTCAAGAACATAGGCGAGGCCCGGCATGTCCTCATATTGATATTCGCATTTCTGCATGAGGTTTGCCGGCCAGCCGAGAAAATCCTCCTGAACCGGCGCGCAATTGCCTCGGACGGGGGATTTCTCCAACGTCGCCGCCGCGGCGGCGACATGCTCCGGCGACTGAGCCAAGGCGCCGGCTGGAAGCCAAAGCCCCAGGCAACAGGCTAACGCCGCAAGGCCGCGCGCGAATCGGATAGTGCTAAGGGCCATTCGATCCTCCCGCCGATCTCGTCGCGTTTAGCGGCGAACGCCCGCTCCATTGATTAAGCTCAAGGATAGGGAGGGGTCCCCGACAGTCAATGGACGTCATTGCGCCGTCGCCGCGGCGCAGCATCGTCGCGTCAAAAGCGCGCGCCCGACGCGGAGGCTTTTTGCGGCTGAGGCTTTTCGGGACGCTTCAATAGGTCTAAGAAGTCGCGCCGCTCCGCGCCGCATCATAAGAGGCCTGAAATGACCGAGATCGTCGACATCCACGCTCGCGAAATTCTCGATTCCCGCGGGAATCCTACTGTCGAGGTCGAGGTTACGCTGGAGGACGGCTCGTCGGGCCGGGCTGCCGTTCCGTCCGGCGCCTCGACGGGGGCGCATGAGGCGGTGGAGAAACGCGACGGCGACAAATCGCGCTATCTCGGCAAGGGCGTGCTGGCGGCGGTCGACAATGTCAATGACGAAATCGCCGGGGCGCTGCTCGGCTTCGAGGCTGAGGATCAGGTCGGCATCGACGAGGCGATGATCAGGCTCGACGGCACGCCGAACAAGGCGCGGCTTGGCGCCAACGCCATTCTCGGCGTTTCGCTCGCCGTCGCCAAAGCGGCGGCCGAGGCGACGGCGCTGCCGCTCTATCGCTATGTCGGCGGCGTGCAGGCGCGGGTGCTGCCGACGCCGATGATGAACATCGTCAATGGCGGCGTGCACGCGGACAATCCCATCGACTTCCAGGAATTCATGATCATGCCGACCGGCGCGCCGAATGTGCGCGACGCGATCCGCTGGGGCGCGGAAATTTTCCACACGCTGAAAGCGGCGCTGAAGAAAGCGGGCCTCAGCACCTCGGTCGGCGACGAAGGCGGCTTCGCGCCCAATCTTCCCTCGGCGGAAGCCGCGCTCGACTTCGTCATGAAGGCGATCGAAACGGCGGGCTTCAAGCCCGGCGTCGACGTGCATCTCGCCTCCGACTGCGCCGCGACGGAATTCTTCAAGGACGGCAAATATGTCTATGAAGGCGAAGGGGTGACGCGCTCGATCGACGAACAGGTCGCCTATCTCGCCAAGCTCGCCGGCGCCTATCCGATCGTGTCGATCGAGGACGGCATGGCCGAGGACGATTGGGAGGGCTGGAAGAAGCTCACCGACGCGATCGGCGCGAAAGTTCAGCTCGTCGGCGACGATCTTTTCGTCACCAATGTCGTGCGCCTCAACGAGGGCATCAGCAAGGGCGTCGCCAACTCGCTGCTCGTCAAGGTCAATCAGATCGGCACGCTGACCGAAACGCTCGCGTCGGTCGAGACCGCGCATCGCGCCGGCTACACCACCGTGTTTTCGCATCGCTCCGGCGAGACCGAAGATTCGACCATCGCCGATCTCGTCGTCGCGACGAACAGCGGCCAGATCAAGACCGGCTCGCTCGCCCGCTCCGACCGCACCGCCAAATACAACCAGCTC
>JACOWC010000109.1 GCA_016177005.1 Methylocystis sp. | reverse complement strand
TTTGCGAGGTAGTCCAGCGTAGCCGGAAGTTGAATGATTTCCGTGATCTGGAAGGAGAACGTCATGATGAATGCGCTTATCGCCGCAACATTGTGCAGTATCGTCCTCGCGAGCGCGCCGGTCGCCATGCGCGCTTATGTCTACGCGCGCTGCAAGGATAATCGTCGCCGTCGTTATCGCTAAGGACAGCGCGACAAAAAGGGCGCATCTTACTGACTGTGACAGCCAATCGGTCTGACGCGCCTCTTCTCGTTTCCCGTCTCGCGGCCATTGTCGGCGAGGCGGCCGTCGTAACCGATGCGACGGCGATGGCCCCATACCTCGCTGAGCCCCGCGACCTCTATCATGGCCGCGCGCTCTGCGTTCTCAAGCCGCGAACCGCACGCGAAGTCGCTGACGTTCTTGCGCTTTGCAATGAAACCGGCGCGCCCGTAACCCCTCAAGGCGGCAATACCGGACTTGTCGGCGGCCAGACCCCGGATCAAAGCGGCGCCGCCGTCGTGCTTTCGCTCGAAAGGCTCAATCGGATTCGCGCCGTCGACGCTGACGCCGACGCGATGACGGTCGAGGCCGGCGTGACGCTGGCGCAGGCGCAGGACGCCGCGCAAGCCGCCGACCGCTATTTCCCGCTGTCGCTGGCGTCGGAAGGAAGCTGCACCATCGGCGGCAATCTTTCGACCAACGCCGGCGGCGTTCATGTCATCGCCCATGGGTCGATGCGCGACCTTGCGCTCGGCGTCGAAGTCGCGCTCGCCGACGGGCGGTTGCTCTCGACCCTCGGGACGCTGCGCAAGGACAACACGGGCTACGATCTGACGCGGCTCTTTATCGGCTCCGAAGGAACGCTCGGCGTCATCACCGCCGCGACGCTGAAGCTTTTTCCGCGCCCGCGCTCGCGCGCCGTGGCGTTTCTCGGGCTTCGCGATCCGGCTCAAGCGCTGAAACTGCTCAATTTCGTCAAGAGCCGCGCGGGGCCGATGCTCAACGCCTTCGAGATCGCGTCGCGCGTGGGACTGGAGCTCGTCCTGCGCCACATTCCTGGGACGCGCGATCCTCTGGCGCAGCCGCACGACTGGTATGCGCTTGTCGAAATTGCGGCCTTCGCGGAGGGCGAAGCGGAGCGCGGCGCGGCGCAGATTCTCGCTGCAGCCCTCGACGCCGGCTTGGCGCAGGACGCAACGCTGGCGCAATCGCTCGATCAAGCGGGCGCGTTATGGAAACTGCGCGAAAGCATGTCGGAAGCGCAAAAGCGTGAAGGCGGCTCGATCAAGCACGATATCGCCGTGCCGGTGAACGAGATTCCGCATTTCATCGAGGAGGCCGGGCGAAGGCTGCGCGAAGCTTTCCCTCAGGCGCGGCCCGTTGCCTTCGGCCATATGGGCGACGGCAACATCCACTATAACGTCTCGCAGCCCGTCGGCGGCGACAAGGCCGAATTTCTTGCGCATTGGGCCAAGGTCAACGACGTGGTGCATGGCGTGGTGCGCGAACTTCGCGGCTCGATCTCGGCCGAACATGGAATCGGGCGATTGAAACGCGAGTTATTGCGCGAGACGAAAGACCCTGTCGCGCTCGACGCCATGCGCGCGATCAAGACGGCGCTCGACCCCAACGGCATCCTCAACCCCGGCGTGCTGATTTAGCTTCAGCCGCGCGGACAGACGATCTTCACCGTCATGCCTTCCCGATAGAGGAAATATTCGACGCAGGACTGGCCGTTGACGTCGACCGGCCGCTTGCCGACGTCGGCGGCGCGCAGGAAATCCGTCATCGACGTATAGCCCTTGTCGTCCCAGTCCATTTCCGCCCAGCCGTAGCCCTGCTTCCATGCCGTAATCGCGCGGGCGACGACAAAGAACGCCGGAATCGCAAGGATCGCGGCGATGGTCGTCACGATGAGTCGTCTGCCGAAGGGCGCCGACATCTCAGCCTTTCTTCAAGAGCTTCACTTCGGTGAGCGCCCATTCGGCGGTTTTCTCCCGACAGGCCGCGCCCTGAAGGCTTTCCTGCGTTTCATTCACCGCGATGTCGGCATGGAAGGCGCGGCAGATCATGCCTTCCAGAGGATAGGGCTGGCCGATTGGCGTGAAGGAGCCCTTGGCGCCGGTCTGCGGATTGTCCCATTTCACGCTCGCCCCGCTTCCCTGCGGATCGAGCGCGGCGCCCATGGCCGCGATGGCGCGGCGCTGATCTTCGGGATCGAGCGCGCGCGACAATTTCGGCGGGGATTTCGGTATCGCGCCTGTGACGTCCGTCGTCACGCGCGCGCCGTTCCACATGGCCGAGGGCTCCGTGGCCATCGGCACGGCGATCGAGCAGCCGGAGAGTCCGCCGGCCGTCGCCGACAGGACGATAAGCCATGCGCCGCGCGACATTTGAGCAATGGCGCAAGCGGCGGTATGTCTGAAACTCTGGAATTGCAAAAAGGCCACCTTTGAAGCGCCGACCTTTGGCTCGGCTTGAGAAAGGATTCTCGCTTGAACGCGTTAACGTCAGGTGACTTCGTCGACGCCGCCGAGCCTTTCACATTGTTCGCGCAATGGTTCGAGGAGGCGAAAGGCAAAGAGCCGAACGACCCCGAGGCGATGGTCTTGGCGACGGCGGACGCCGATGGTCTGCCTGACGCGCGCATGGTGCTGCTGAAGGGATGGACGCCCGACGGCTTCGTCTTCTACACGAACGCCGAGAGCGCCAAGGGGCGCCAGCTCGAGGCCAATATGCAAGCGGCGGGACTCTTTCACTGGAAGTCGCTTCGCCGTCAGGTGCGGCTGCGCGGACCGGTCGTCGCCGTCAGCGACGCCGAGGCGGACGAATATTTCGCCAGCCGGCCGCGCGACTCGCGCATCGGCGCCTGGGCGAGCCAGCAGTCGCGGCCGCTGGAGAGCCGCTTCGCGCTCGAAAAATCGGTGGCCGCCTTCGCCGCCAAATATGCGATAGGCGCCATTCCCCGGCCGCCCTATTGGCGGGGCTACCGAATCGCGCCGATCGCGATGGAATTCTGGTCCGATCGGCCGTTCCGGCTTCATGACCGCGTCCGCTTTAGCCGGGCGGAGCCGGGCGAACCGTGGCGCAAGGAGCGGCTCTACCCATGACGGCGCACTCGAAGCGCGCAGCGGCGGCGCTCGCTGCGATGGCGGCGGCGACGCTTTTTTCAAGCGATGCGGCCGCTCAAGACCCCTTCGATTTCCTCTTCGGCGGCTTCGACGGTCCCCGCCGCCATCGGGCGCCAGAGCCTAGACGGTCCGAACGCCCGCCGCCGCGCAACCGGGACGCCGCCAGGCAGGGGCAGACGAAGCCGCAATCGCCGGGCGAGGCCGCAACGCAAGGTTCGACGCCAAGCGGGCCCGAGCGGCCGCCGCCGCCCTACGAGCCCCAGATCACCAGGCTCTCGGAGGTCCTCGGCGCGCTGTCCTTCTTGCGCGACCTCTGCGGCGCCGGCGACGGCGAGGAATGGCGCGGGAAAATGGCCGCTCTGCTCGACGCGGACGCGCCGAGCGGATCGCGCCGCCAGAAGCTGATGGCGTCGTTCAACCGCGGATTTCGCGGCTATGAGCTGACCTATCGCGTCTGCACGCCCAACGCCAAAACCGTGATTTCCCGCTATCTGGCGGAGGCCTCCCGACTGTCCCGCGACATCACCTATCGTTACGGAAGCCCTTAGATCACGCTGCAATTGGGCGGAGTCGCCAAAGGCGGATAACGCGATCGATTCCAAAAGTTCAGAGCGCGCCTTGAGCGAAAAACCGGCGTCTGCTTTTGGCGAGCCGAGCTCCTTCGGCCAATTCGCGAAATTAACCTTCCGGCGAGCGTCGCCTCGCGCGGCGCGAACGGCTTCTTTAGAGTGGCGGCATGAACCAATTGAACGTCGCCTCGCTTGGCGACTCGGGCGCAGAGCAGCACCGAGCCGCCCTCGCCTATGTCGCCGAAGCCTTCGCAGAAGCCATACTTGCGGGGATCGAAAGCGATTCCTTCGCCCATGCCGCTCTGTCCGCCGCCTTGCGCGAACTGGTGGCGACCTATGGCGAGGAGGCGATAGCGGCGTTCGCCGAAACCCTGCCCGGCAGGCTGCGAAGCGGGGAATTCACCACCGGACTGAGACATTAGATCACGCTGCGTTTAGGCGGAATCGCCTAAACGCGGATGACGTGATCAATTTCAAAAGTTTAGAGCGCGCTTTGCGCGCTCTAAATCACGCTGCATTTGGGCGCGCGCTCAAACGTCCGCGGTTATTCGTCGCGGACCTGTCAAAAGCGGACTGACTTTTGCACGCCAAAGCTCTAGAACGCCCGGGGCCGCACGTCTGGACGCCGGGCGAGGTTTGCACTGCGGCTCCTTCGCCTTAAATCCGAAACGACATGCCCCGCACGCTTCTGTGTCTCGCGCGCCACGGCGAGACCAACTGGAATATCGAAAGGCGCTTTCAGGGCCAGTTCGACATCGCGCTCAACGCCCGCGGACGCGCACAAGCGGCGGCCCTGGCGAAGGAGCTCGCCGGCGCGCATTTCGACCGGGTCTATTCGAGCGATCTGCGCCGAGCGCTCGCCACCGCGACGCCGATCGCCGGCGCGCGCGGCCTCGACGTCGCCAAGACCCCGGCCTTGCGCGAAAAGGACGACGGCGTTTGGCAGGGGCATACGCACGCCGAAGTTCAGGCGACGCACGCCGACATCTACATGAATTATCTGACGCGCAAGCCGGATTTCGCCGCGCCGCAAGGCGAGACGCTGGAACATTTCGCCGAGCGGGTGCGCAAGGCCCTGACCCAAATTGCGAAGGAAAGCGCCGGCGGGACGGTGCTTGTCGTCGCCCACGCGGGCGTTCTCGACATCGCCTGGCGCCTCGCCGCCGGCAAGAGGCTCGATGAAAAGCGCGACCATCCGGTGCTCAACGCGACGCCAAATTGGATCGCCTATGAGGACGGAAAATGGTCGCTCGTCGATTGGGCGTCGCCGGAGGGTCGCGCCGAGATCGCCGCGCCGTGGGACGGCCGCGCGCTGCCTCGGCGGGAAGCCGCCCGCGCGTTGATCGTCGATCAAGAGAATGACGTCCTGCTGATGCGCTACGCGGGGGGATTGACGCCGCATTTTCTTGCGCTCGGACATCATCACTTCTGGGCGACGCCGGGCGGCGCGGTCATGGAAGGCGAAAGCTTCGAATCGGCGCTGCGTCGTGAAGTTTTTGAAGAAACGGGCCTAACGATTGTCGATCCCGGTCCGGTCGTCGCGACGCGGGAGTTTCCGATGGAGATCGGCGACGACTGGCATCAGGCGGTCGAGCGCTTCTATCTCGTCCGCACAGAGCGCTTCGCGCCCAAGCCGCGCGACCTGACCGAGGAAGAAAAGATCCATGTGCTCGGCTGGCGCTGGTGGAGCGCCGACGAGATCGCCGTCTCGCATGATCTGATTTTCCCCGAGGGGCTCGAAGCGCTGTTACGAAAAGTTACGATGTAGCGTCTACGGAGTCAGGCGGCGTTGAGCCCCCGGCTGACCACCGCCGTCGCAGCGGTCATCGCGACGGCGAGCATCGTGCTCAACGTCAAGCTTTTCTGGGACGCCGCCGCCGGCTGAGCAGGGTCTGCGGCCCGCCACCGCCGGGCGACCGCGGCGGACGCCGCGGCATTGCCATTCCGCCCACTCTGGCTTAACTCGACGCAGCTTTTGCCGGAGTTGCGACAGAAATGAAACTGCCCAGTCAATTCTACCGTCCGCTCGCCATCGGCGCTCCGGCGCCTCTGCGGGAGCCGCCCGTCAAGGTCGAGCGGATGATTCATTTCGTGCCGCCGCATCTGGAGAAATTACGCGCCAAGGTCCCCGAACTCGTCAAGCAGGTTGACGTCGTTCTCGGCAATCTCGAAGACGCGATCCCGACCGACGCCAAACAGGCCGCCCGCGCCGGCTTCATCGAAATGGCCAGGGCGACCGACTTCGGCTCGACCGGCCTGTGGACGCGCATGAATGCGCTCAACAGCCCCTGGGCGCTCGACGACATGATCGACATCGTCGGCGCGGTCGGCGACAAGCTCGACGTGGTCATGCTGCCCAAGGTCGAGGGCCCGTGGGACATCGCCTATCTCGATCAGCTTTTGGCGCAGCTCGAAGCGCGCCACGGCGTAAAAAAGCCGATCCTCATTCACGCGATTCTCGAGACGGCGGAAGGCGTCAAGAATGTCGACGCCATCGCTTCGGCTTCGCCGCGCATGCACGGCATTTCGCTGGGGCCGGCCGATCTCGCCGCCTCCCGCGCGATGAAGACCACCCGCGTCGGCGGCGGCCATCCGGACTATAAAGTGATCGCCGACGCCGAGCCGGGTCAGGGTCTGCGCGCCGCCTATCAGCAGGACCTTTGGCATTACACGATCGCCAAGATGGTCGACGCCTGCGCCTCCGCGAGCGTCAAAGCCTTCTACGGGCCGTTTGGCGATTTCTCGGACGCGCCGGCCTGCGAGGCGCAGTTCCGCAACGCCTTTTTGCTGGGCTGCGCCGGAGCGTGGTCGCTGCATCCGTCGCAAATCGCCATCGCCAAAAAGGTCTTCTCGCCCGATCCGCAGGAAGTCGCGTTCGCCAAGCGCGTGCTCGAAGCCATGCCGGACGGCGCCGGCGCCGTCATGATCGACGGCCGCATGCAGGACGACGCCACCTGGAAGCAATGCAAGGTCGTCGTTGACCTCGCCAAACAGGTCGCCGCCAAAGACGCCGACTTCGCCAGAATTTACGGCTTCTAGAATCGCCCGGCGGCGCGACGCAATTGACGGCCGCGCACCGCCTGCGTTAGTAAAGAGCAAGTAAACAGCGTGTTAAGGGCGCTTTCGAATGTCGCGAGAGAGCATCGCCAAATTCGCGATCGGCCAGGTGGTCAAACATCGCCGTTATCCCTTTCGCGGCGTGATCTATGACGTCGATCCGGTCTTCGCCAACACTGAGGAATGGTGGCTGTCGATTCCCGAAGAGCTCCGCCCGCGCAAGGACCAGCCTTTTTATCATCTCTTCGCCGAAAACGCCGAAACCGAATATGTCGCCTATGTGTCGGAGCAAAATTTGTTGCCCGACGATAGCAACAGGCCGGTCCGTCATCCGCAGGTCGACGAAACCTTTGAACGCGACGACGACGGCGTCTATCGCATGCGGGCGCCTAAACGCCACTAGAGCGCGCTGCGAAAAAGTGGGAACCGGTTTTTCGCGTAAAGCGCGCTCTAATCTTTTGGAATCGATCACGTTATCTGCGTTCAGGCGAGTCCGCCTGAACGCAGCGTGATCTAAAGCGTTCCAATCGAACGACGCGCCGTAGCGCACTGCAAAAAAAAGACGCAGTCGGCGGGATTGACGATCGCGCGAATCGCCCACATTTTGTCGGTAGGTCGAACTTCATCGCGGGAGAGACCGGCGCTTGCGCCGGCGCCGAAGGCGAAACCGCCCCGGAAACGCTCAGGCTAAAGGACCGCGACGAAGCATAACTCTGGAAAGCGG
>JACOWC010000172.1 GCA_016177005.1 Methylocystis sp. | reverse complement strand
TCTGAAGGCGCTCTTCGCCAATAATGACGCCTATACCGCTTTCGAAAAGCTCGGCGATCTCGTCGTGACCAGGCCGACGCGCACCAATGTCAACGATTTTCGTGCGATTCTCGTGCCGAGGCGCGCGTAACGACACATCTGGACGAATGTCATATGTGGACGGCCCCGCTTGGCAAGCGGTTTTTCTCGGCGCGGTGAATCTGGGTGGCGGGTTTCGGTCATATGTCCGGCCTTTTGGCGCGGCGCTTATGTCCGCTGGCCCTGATGAAGTTCGACTGCGAAGGCTCCTGATCATTCCCGCGAGCTTTGTGCTCGTGACACGGTGCGGAGTGTCCTTCGTCGTCGTTTCCGACCCTGTCGTTCATCACGTCGATGTTTCGCCCTCGCCAAACTGGATGATTCGAACGGTTACGCCATCGACGGCTGTTTTGCGCGCGCCATGATTTCGGTTCGGAAGGCCTCGCCGGTCGTCATCATGGCCCAGATGATCCGCGCCAGCTTGTTGGCGAGCGCGACGGTTGCGAGCCGCGCCGGCTTCCTGGCCAGGAGGGCGAGGATCCAATCGCGCAGAACGCCGTTGCGTTTGCCGGCCACGCGCAACAGCGAGGTCGCGCCGAGCGTCAGGAGTTTCCGCAGATAGCGGTTGCCCTGCTTGGTAATGGCGCCGAGCTTTTCCTTGCCGCCGCTGGAGTTTTGCCTGGGCGTGAGGCCGAGCCAGGCGGAAAAGTCGCGCGCTGATTTGAAGACGCTCGGGTCCGGGACGCTGGCGACGATCGCCGTGGCGACGATCTTGCCGACGCCGGGGACGCCGGCGAGCAATCTGCTGGTCTCGCTTCGCGCATGGACCGCGGCGATCTTCTTTTCGAGCGCGACGATCGCGGCGCTGATCGCCTCCAGCTGCTGGACGAAAATCTTTACGGCCGCCTTGGCGATTTCTGGAAGCGTCGCGTCATTCTTGGCTTTTTCGAGCAGTTCGCCCACATGGCCGACGCCCTTGACGCCGACGACGCCAAACTCCGCGAGATGTCCGCGCAGCGCATTGACGCTCATGGTGCGCTGCTTGACCAGAAGCTCGCGCGTCTTGTGCAGCATCAGGCTCGCCTGGTTCTCGGCGCTTTTGATCGGCACGAAGCGCATGTCCGGCCGCGACACCGCCTCGCATACCGCCGCCGCGTCGACCGCGTCGTTCTTGCCGCGCTTGACATAGGGCTTGACGTAAATCGGCGGGATCAGGCGCACGTCATGGCCCATGGCGCGCAGTTCGCGTCCCCAATAATGCGCCGAGCCGCAGGCTTCCATGCCGATCAGGCAGGGCGCCGCCTCGGCGAAAAACGCAAGAAAACCATCCCGCCGCAGCTTGCGCGTGACCGCCCGCCCATCCTCGCTAAGAAGCGCGTGAACCTGAAAATACCGCTTGCCCAGATCGACTCCGATTCTGATAAACTTCTTCATGGACGGCCTCCCTCTCTGTGGCGCTCCGGCGACCACGTCTTGGCACTCTGATGCCGTTGAGGCGGGGCCGTCCACCCCATCATTCCCGACGCGCGCAAAGCGCGCGATCGGGAATCCAGAGCCGCGAGTTGCATCTGGGAGTTGCTCTGGATTCCCGGTCAGGCCTGCGGCCTGCCGGGAATGACACTCCCGACGGAACAGGCAGATTCGGATGGCGGCTATGTTTCGATGTGCTCGGGCCGCACGCCGAGCCCCATGAACCGCGCCGGCAGGCGGCGCAGCAGCGGCATGGCGTCCAAGAGGCGCAAGACCAGCGGCGCCTCCAGCGGCTTGTCGGCGGCGAGCACGCTGCGCACCACGCGATTTTGGATGAACAGCTGAATCGCCTGCGTCACGCGCGTCGGAAATTCCCGCCGCCGCTGCACCG
>JACOWC010000171.1 GCA_016177005.1 Methylocystis sp. | reverse complement strand
GTGATGTTGCGGACGTAAGCGACATGCTCGGCGCCATAGAGATGGCGCAGCAATCGAAACAGCACGTCGAAGACGATGAGCGGCCTGGCGTTGCCGATATGGGCGTAGTCGTAGACCGTCGGTCCGCAGACATACATGCGCACATGCGCGGGATTGATCGGACGGAACTCCTCCTTCTTCCGCGTCAGCGTATTGTAGATTTTCAGCGCAGGCGTCGACATGAATTTCCCCGCAAAGCCGCCGGCCGGGGCGTCGCTTCATGTCATTTGGATAGACGTGACGGCTCCGGCCAGCGTGATCGCTAGCTGATAATGAACTCGCGACAAATGGTGAGCCGAAGCGTCATGGCGGCGACCATGCGCCAAAGCGCGCCGCCGCGTCAAGCGCTCGCCTGGTTGGAGCCTGCCTGTCCGCTTGGGCCGCGAGCGGCTTAACCGGCGTTTTACCGCTATGCGCTAGCTCTAACCGGCTGTCGCGGTCGCGCGGGGTTTGTTCGTCATGTCGAGATATGAGGCGCCGATCGGTCGGCGCGCATTTGCGCCGTTGCTCGCGGCAGTTTTGATCGCCGCCGGTGGCGCCGGCGGCGCATATGCCGAGGCAAGCCCAGGCGCCGCTTATGTCATCTCCGACCAGGAGGGCTACGGCCTGCTGGAATGCCTCACGCTCAACGCCGACTGCGGCAAGATCGTCGCCGACTCCTGGTGCGCGGCGCATGGCCATGGCGCGGCCAGAGCATTCGGCCGCGCCGATGATTTGACCGCCTCGATCGACTCGACGGCGGCGCAGCTTCCCAGAAAGCCCGACGCCGCCGTCATCGCCTGCGCGAAGTAGGCGCTTTTCGCTACTTCACGAACTCTCCGCACTGCGGCGCCTCGTTCTGGCCCGTCCACGGTTGGATGGCGACGGTCGAGGTCGAGCTTTCGGGCGATCCTTCGACGAGCTTGTCCGAATAAACCATATAGACGAGCACATTGCGCTTGGGATCGCAGCCGCGCACGATATGCATCCGCTTGAACAGCAGCGAGCGCCGCTCGCTGAACGTCGTATCGCCCTGGCTGAATTTCTCCTTGATTTTGATCGGACCGTACTGCCGGCAGGCGAGCGAAACCTCCGACGACTGCTCCGCCACCCCGAACATGCCGGCGACGCCGCCTTTTTCATGCGCCGTATAGTAACAGGCGACGCCGTCGATGATCGGATCGTCGATCGCATAGGTCGCGAGCTTGTCGTTCGGGGTGAGCAGCTTGAAATCGACCGATTTGCGGAAGATGAGATCCGGCCCGTTATCCGCAAGCGCCGGCGCCGCGCCGAAACAAAGCGTGAAAACCGTCGAAATCAGAGCCAGCATTTGGGAACACTTCATATCGGCAACCTCCTGGATCACGCCGCCTTTGGGCGGAATCGCCAAAAAGCGGATAACGTGATCGTTCTCAAAAGTTCAGAGCGCGCTCTGCGCGAAAAGCCGGGTTCGACTTTTTCGCGAGCCGCGCTCATATCGGGAATCATTGATTCCCGATACGTCGCATTTCTTGAGTATCCGCTTATCGCCGCCAAAAGCGCGCGTCACTTCGTGACTTAACGCTTTATGGTCGGCGGATACTCGGCGACGCCGTCGCCGATATGGGCGAAGCGCCGCGGCAAGTGAAGGGCCTCGACCGTGGACGCGACAAAAAATTCCGCCCGCCAATCGGGGTTGGCGTCCCGCGCCGGCGCCTTGTTGCCGACATGATGCGCGGGACAATCTACGGGCCTTTGCGCCGGGCGTGGTATTGGCGAGAATGGCGCGAATCGTCGCGAGCGGCGCGCGCCGCGGAATGCGCCGCCAGCAGCCGCGCAAGCGGCTCTGGACTTCTTGCGAAGGCGCCAAGGGAGCCAAGAGAGCCAA
>JACOWC010000108.1 GCA_016177005.1 Methylocystis sp. | reverse complement strand
GCATCGCCGTGCCCACTTTCTTCCACTCGCCCTTGCGAGAGCGGGGCTTCCCCATCGAGTTGTGGTAGTCGATCGCTTCTGAAAATGTCAGTTCTAGGGGTACGGCGGGCATCAATATGTTCGCTCACTTCCACGCATTTTCATAGCGCGCGCTACGCCTCCTCCTCGCTTTCCTCCGCGGGGCGTCCTGATATGCGCCGATGCGCATGTTCGCGCCTGATCTTTCGGTTGCGCTCCGCCTGCCGCACGCGCGCCGCCTCATTGGACGGCTGCAGCAGCTTGCGAAACTCGTCGCGCTTCTCGTGGATCGAGGCGATGACATAGCCCATCGGCACGCCGATATCGACGAGCACGGTTTCGGCGAGTTGCAGGCTTGCTTCGACCGTTTCGGGAATCGCGTCGGTTGCGCCAAGCTTATAGAGCGCGGTGGCGTGGCGCGCGTCACGGGCGCGCGCGACGATCGTCAAATCGCCGCGAATGTCATGCGCCAGGCGGACGATCTCCTCAGCCGCGGCGACGTTTTCGATCGTGACGACGAGGGCGCGCGCCTGCGCCACGCCGCAACGCATCAGAAATTCGCGCCGCGTCGCATTGCCCCAGTAGATTTCGACGCCGTCTTCCCGCGCCTCGGTGACGATCGACACGACGCTTTCGATCGCGACAAAGGGGATGTCGTGGCGCCTCAGCATTTCGCCGACGAGCCCGCCGATCCTGCCGTAGCCGACGATGACGACGCGGTTCTCGGCGATTTCGGCGGCGGGCGCGAGATCGGCGTAAAGCTGCTCGTCCTTCAACTCGGTCGCCGGCGGCGCGAGCGCCGCGCCCAGGCGCCCGAGCCACGGAATGGCGAAAATGCTGATGGTGACGACGATCATGGCGTCGGCGCCGTAGTGACCCGGCAGCACGCCGACCGCCATCGCCGAGGTCAGCAGCGCGAAGGCGAATTCGCCGCCCGGCGCGAGCAGCAGCGCCGCCTCTGTGGCGGGCCGCCAGTCGACGCCAAAGAGACGCGCCAGGCCGAAGATGATCGCGCCCTTAACCGCGATCAGCCCGGCGGCGTAGACGAAGATCGGCAAAGGATCGGCGGCGACGGCGCCAATGTCGAGGCCGGCGCCGACCGAAACGAAGAAGAGCCCGAGCAACAGGCCTTTGAACGGCTCGATCGTCACCTCGACCTCGCGTCGGAATTCCGTCTCCGCGAGCAGAAGCCCGGCGATGAAGGCGCCAAGGCCCATCGAGAATCCGGCCGCCGCCGAAAGCGCCGCCTCGCCGATGACGACGAGAAGGCAGGCGGCCATGAACAGTTCGGTCAACTGAACGGCCGCGACCATGCGAAACAGCGGCCGCAGCAGCAGCCGTCCGATGACGATCAGCGCGCCCATGGCGATGAAGGCGCGCCCAAACGCCCACGCCGCCTGTTCGCCGCTGAAGCCGCCGTTCTTGGCTTCGGCCAGCGCCGAAACCAGAAACAGCGCCGGCGCCACGGCGAGGTCTTGCAGCAGCAACACCGAGAAGGCGACCCGTCCGGAGGTCTTGTTCAAGCGCCGCGCCTCGGCGAGCACCGGCAGAACCACCGCCGTCGACGACATGGCGAGCGCGAGCCCCATCAACAGCGAGGGGCCAAGTTCGACGCGGAAGTAATAATAGCCCATGGCCGCGAGCACGCTTGCGCAGACCACGACCTGAGCGAGCCCCAGTCCGAAGACGAGCCTTCGCAGCCGCGCAAGGCGCTCCCAGGACAGCTCCAGGCCGATCATGAACAGCAGGAAAACGAGGCCGAACTCGGCGAGATCGGAAAGACCCTCGCCATTGGCGATGGTGAAATAGCGCGCCCATTCATGATCCTTCGCCAATCGGCCGAGGCCGAACGGCCCCAGCGCCGCGCCGGCGAAAAGAAAGCCGAGCACCGGCGAAATCTTGATGCGATGAAACAGCGGGACGACGACCCCCGCCGTGGCGAGAAAAACCAGCGCCTCGCGATAGGATTCAAGATGGATGGAGCTCGTCATTCCGCCTCTTTGCCCGCGCCTGTCCGCCTGGATGATAAATGGATCACGCGGCGATTGGGCGATAATGACAGCAAGAGTCGCGCCGCCCGGCGCGCTTTGGGGAGGAAGCCCCAGGCGCGACCATGGCGCTAATCGCAAAGTCGATCCGATTGACGGGACGAACTCTATCTGATTCGCCGGCTGTGTAATGGTATCGTCTAAGACATGCTTCGCATTTATATACTGTCGATAGCGAATTAAGTTGGCCGGATTTGGTAGCACATCATCTGTCCGCTGCTTCTACTTTTGTTCTCCTGTGGGACTTGTGGGCAAGGCGAGAGCCTTGTCCACATTTCCACAGGGCGGCCGCCGAGCGGATTCAAGCGGCTTTTCTTTCTCCCCTCGGGACGCCCTTTTCGTCATAGCGCGCCAGGCACCTCGGCCCGTGGAAGATGGCGTGGGTTCCGTCGGGATAGCAACGCACCTTCACCCGCGCCTTGACGAATTGGGCGCGCAGCGGGCTTTCCGGAATTTGCAGCTTGAGCCGGTTGAACGACACGCAATTGTCGTTGCCGAGAGGAGCCTGCCGATCTCGTGGGGGATGGTCACCATATTTGGACTCGCGGTCGTGGCGGGCTTGGCGGTTTTCGGCGCGAGATACGCGGACAGCCGCATCCACGCTTGGGACGACGTGCGCCCTCTTCGCGAGGAATTCCTAGCGAGCAGGCTCACCGCCCATGAGCGTGGTTGCGTCCATCAGCCGTGCTTCGCCGTAGGGCCGAGGGTCGATGGCGCCGGCAAGCCACTTCCCAGCGTCAACGAGTACATACTCTACCTGACGGACGGTGCTCTGCTCGCCGCAGCGCTGTTGGTGATGCTCGGCCTCGCCTACATGCTGTTCGTTGGACTCCAAAAGACGCGTACCCCGCGCTTCGAGCTGTGAGCCACGGCGCTGTCACGAGGGTTGAAATCGGACGTCCTGGAGGGCTGCTGAGGGTCAAACTGAGAAGAACCTCTGACCAATATGTATTGAGAGCTGCTCTCGATAGCGGACATTCGGCAACGGCAGCTGTCTGGGAACGTGGGCGCTAGGCTCGTAAACTACGGTCGCAGCTCCGGCCCCCATCTTCACTTGTCCTTGTTTTTTCCACGCTGCGGCGGCTGGATCCTGCGGACGGCGCCGGATAGCTCCTTTAAAAGGTGATCGCGGTTCGTTTCGATGTCGGGCATGGGCGCCGCCCAGCGAAGAGAGCATCAATAATCGGGCATTCGGGCGCTCGGTCTCCGCTGCATTGCGCCGCCATTTCCTCCATCACCCGCTTGAGCCGCTTCAAATCGGCGATCTTGCGGCGAATTTCCGCCAGGTGATCGAGCGTCAGCTGACGAACTTGCGCGCAGGTGTAAGCGTGCCCATCGACAAGGCGAAGCAGGCCGCGGATTTCGTCGAGGCTGAAACCGAGCTCTCGGCTGCGCCGCACGAAGCTCAGCCGCTTGAGATGGTCGGCGCCGTAAAGGCGGTAGCCATTCGCGCTGCGGCGTGGCGCGGGCATGACGCCGATCTTTTCGTAGTAGCGGATCGTCTCGATATTTACCCCGGACTGTTTCGACATTTCCCCGATCGGGAGCCCATCCTTCGCCTTCATGTCGGGTCTCCGCGCTCGAACAAAAATCCTCTTGACCCTGTAGCGGCTACAGGGCCTAGGGTCTCACTAATCCAGCGGGACGGCGCTGGCAAGTAGAACGACGAAGGGCTCAGGCGATGTGCGATGGCGAAGGTCTGGGCCTTATTCAGATGGCGATGACGCCAATGGGGCTGGCGGTGACGGCGGCGGTCGCCGCCGTGCACTTCCTCTTCGTGCGCTGGCTTCGCGCCGAGTGAGCGTCGCATCCGGCGGCTCTTCGAAAGAAACGAGGAAATCTTCCATGTCCGAACAGACAATATCCGACGAGACAGGGTCCAAAGGATCGGCGTCCGGCCAAGCGACGGCGGGCGGGGATGCCGGTCGCAAGGCGCTGGCCGCCGGCGGCGTCGCGGCGGTCCTCGCCTCGGCTTGCTGCCTTGGTCCGCTCGTGCTGGTGAGCCTCGGGTTCAGCGGCGCCTGGCTCGGTAATTTCAAGGTGTTCGAACCATTCCGGCCGCTGTTTCTCAGCGCCGGCTTCGTCACACTCGTCTTTGCCTGGCGTCGCATCTATCGCCCGGCCGCAGCCTGCAAGCCGGGCGAAGTCTGCGCCGCGCCACAGGCTAAGGCTGCTTACAAGGTGCTCTTCTGGGGCGTAGCGGCGCTCGTCGCCGGGTCGACCGTTTTCCCCTACGTGCTTCCGCTGTTCTACTGAGAGAGGACGCCGAATATGAAAAAACTCGCCGCAGTGGTCGCCTTTGCCGTCGCCTTCACCGTCCCGGCCTTCGCCGCGACGCAGACGGTTGCGTTATCAGTGTCAAACATGACCTGCGCCGCTTGTCCGATCACTGTCAAGAAGGCGCTGACAAATGTCCCCGGCGTGCAATCGGCCGAGGTGAGCTACGAGAAGAAGGAGGCGGTGGTGACCTACGACGACGCGAAAACAAGCGTCGAGGCGCTCATCGAGGCGACCGAAGGGGCCGGCTATCCTTCGCAAGTGAAGAAGTGAGTTATGAACCAGCGACCTTCGTTCAAGTCGGCGCTCGCCCGATCGTGGACAGCCGCGATTGACCACGCCGCGCCGCTTCTTGCCCGCTTGCGTAGCGCCCTTGGCGAGCGGCGCTTTCCCGCGCAAGAGAGCGGTTGCGGGAGCCCCCTCGGGGACGAAGCAGGGCGCGAGAAGAATAGCGTCGTTTTGCAGATCGTCGACATGACTTGCGGAAGCTGCGCGAGTCATGTCGAAAAGGCGCTGCTGACCGCGCCGGGCGTTCGTAATGCCAAGGTGTCCTACGCCGAAGGGACGGCGCGGGTCGGTGGCGACGGGGCGCTCGATCCGGCCGCGCTTGCCGCCGCCGTGCAGGTGGCTGGCTATCAGGCTTTGGTCGCAAAAGACGCCCCCGCCGCCCGCCCGCCAAAGAGAGGACCACGTAATATCCTCGATCGAGACGCCGAGCCCGAGCGCCGAGGCGCGCCCTTGCATGTCGCCGTCATCGGAAGCGGCGGGGCTGCGATGGCGGCCGCCTTGAAAGCCGTCGAGCGCGGCGCGCGAGTCACGCTGATCGAGCGTGAAACGATCGGCGGCACATGCGTAAACGTCGGCTGCGTTCCCTCCAAGATCATGATCCGCGCTGCCCATATCGCGCATCTGCGCCGGCGGAGCCCGTTCGATGAGGGTATTGGGGCGAGCGAGCCAATCGTTGACCGCGGAAAACTGCTCGCCCAACAGCAGGCGCGCGTCGATGAACTGCGTCGCGCCAAATACGAGAGTATCCTCGAAGGCAACGCCGCCATCGCCATGCTGCGCGGCGAAGCGAGATTCAAAGACGGCGGAACCCTCATCGTGCGGATGAACGAGGGCGGCGAGCGTGTGGTCGCGTTCGATCGCTGCCTGATCGCGACCGGCGCCAGCCCGGTCGTCCCGCCCATTCCCGGATTGAAGGAGACGCCCTACTGGACGTCGACCGAGGCGCTGGCGAGCGAGACAATCCCCCCGCGCCTCGCCGTGATCGGCTCATCTGTCGTCGCAGTCGAACTGGCGCAGGCCTTCGCCCGACTCGGAAGCAAGGTGACGATTCTGGCGCGCAGCACGCTCTTCTTCCGCGAAGACCCGGCGATCGGCGACGCCATTACGGCTGCATTTCGCGCCGAAGGCGTCGAAGTGCTGGAGCATACGCAGGCTCGCCATGTCGCCTATGCGGATGGGGAATTCGTGCTCACGACCGGCGCCGGTGAACTGCGCGCCGAGAGGCTGCTGGTCGCCGCAGGCCGAGCGCCCAATACGCGCGGCTTGGCGTTGGAGGCGGCTGGCGTCGCGGTCAATGCGCAGGGCGCCATCGTTATCGACAAGGCGATGCGCACGAGCAACCCGCAAATCTACGCCGCCGGCGACTGCGCCGACCAACCGCAATTCGTTTATGTCGCGGCCGCGGCCGGCACGCGCGCGGCGATCAATATGACCGATGGCGACGTCGTCCTCGATCTGTCCGCCATGCCGGCAGTGGTGTTCACGGACCCGCAGGTCGCCACCGTCGGCTACAGCGAGGCGAAAGCCCACCACGACGGCATTGAGACCGACAGCCGCACGCTGACGCTCGATAATGTGCCGCGCGCGCTCGCCAATTTCGACACGCGCGGCTTCATCAAGCTTGTCGCCGAGGCCGGCTCGGGCCGGCTTATCGGCGTCCAGGCGGTCGCGCCCGAAGCCGGCGAACTCATTCAGACCGCAGCGCTCGCCATTCGCTCGCGCATGACCGTGCACGATCTTGGCGATCAGCTCTTCCCCTATCTGACGATGGTCGAGGGGTTGAAGCTCGCCGCGCAGACCTTCACCAAGGACGTGAAGCAGCTTTCGTGCTGCGCTGGGTGAGCGATGAGGGAAGGCGGCAGATTCTGTTGCGGTGACAAGTCCGCCGAGTGGCGTCCGTTGAACGGCGGCCAGCGCTGGGCGCGACTAATCGTCGGCGTCATATTGCTGTCGCTTGCTCTGGCGCTCCCGTGGTCGGCCGCCGGCTGGATCGCGTGGCTGTGACCGCGGGCTGCCTTAACGGGACTCATGTCCTCGCGGCGGCAATGGCCTATCCCGGCTGCCCCGAACTGGGCCGAGGGACGCGTCGGCGGTCGGAAGAAGAAGCTCGACGAGGCCAAGCGCCGCGAGATCGCTGAGAGCGTCATCAACGGCCGGAAATCGGGGGCCGAGATGGCTCGCCTTTATGGCGTCAATCAGCCAACAGTGTCACGGATCGTCGCCGCTCATCGGATCGCGGGGCCTTAGGAGCCGTTGGAATATTACCGCTGCAAAGGGAACTCACTTGGCCTGATCGTGTAATTCCACTCGCCATGAAATTCGTGGCGGAGGAGCTGGACGGCTTCGAGTTCGGCGTCGGACACCTTTACGCCCGCGGGATAAGTGTTTGCGACGGACCGTCAGGCCGGCTTTTGTCGTTGTGGCGGCGATGAGCTGGACGATCACCTGATGGCTGACGAGCGGCTTGCCGCGCCAGTTTCCGGTGATGAACGAAAACAGCCGATGCTCGATCTTGTTCCACTTGCTCGTGCCCGGCGGCAAGTGATGCACAGTGATGGCGAGGCCGAGTTCGTCGGCCAGTTTCTGTAGTTCGATTTTCCACAAGCGCACACGCGAACCATTGCTGCCGCCGCCATCCGCGGTGATCGTGAGAGTCTTCGCGCGTGGGTAACGAACGCTGCCCATCGACCGCCACCAGCGCCTGATCGCGTTGACCGCGAAACTTGCCGTGTCGTGGTCGACGCCGACGCTCACCCATCCAGCGTTGTCGCCGATATCGTAGACGCCATAGGGAGCGGCCCGACCGAGTTCTGGAATGAGGAAATCGTGCACGCGCACTTCTTCGGGCGAACCTTTCGGCAGCCATTCGCGGCCGGCGTTCTTGAAGTCGCCGACCAGTTCCTTTTTCTTGGTGTCGACGGAAATCGCCG
>JACOWC010000170.1 GCA_016177005.1 Methylocystis sp. | reverse complement strand
CGACGGCCTCCTGCAACATGCGCTTCTCATTACGGATGATGATGTCCGGCGCGCGCAATTCGATCAGCCGCTTCAGACGATTGTTGCGGTTGATGACGCGGCGGTAGAGATCGTTCAAATCCGAGGTCGCGAAGCGGCCGCCGTCCAGCGGCACGAGCGGACGCAGATCCGGCGGAATGACCGGAACTTCCTTGAGGATCATCCATTCGGGGCGATTGCCCGACTGCAGGAAAGCCTCGATGATCTTGAGGCGCTTGGCCAGCTTCTTGGGCTTGAGCTCGGTCTTCGCTTCGGAGATCTCGATGCGCAGCGACGCGGCGATCGCTTCGAGGTCCATCGACTCAAGAAGTTTGCGGATCGCTTCCGCGCCGATCATGGCCGTGAACGTGTCTTGGCCATATTCGTCTTGCGCGCGCATATATTCGTCTTCCGACAGCAACTGACGCTCTTTGAGCGGCGTCAGGCCCGGATCGATGACGATGTAGGACTCGAAATAGAGGATGCGCTCAAGATCTTTGAGCGTCATGTCGAGCAACAGGCCGATGCGCGAGGGCAGCGACTTCAAAAACCAGATGTGGGCGACGGGCGCGGCGAGCGAGATGTGGCCCATGCGGTCACGCCGCACGCGCGCGAGGGTGAGTGACCTCGACGCCGCACTTCTCGCAGATGACGCCCTTGTATTTCATCCGCTTATATTTGCCGCACAGGCACTCATAGTCCTTGATCGGACCGAAGATGCGCGCGCAGAACAGGCCGTCGCGCTCGGGCTTGAACGTGCGGTAGTTGATCGTCTCTGGCTTTTTGATTTCGCCGTATGACCAGGAAAGAATTTTCTCCGGGCTCGCGATCGAAATCTGAATCTGGTCGAAGGCCTGAGTGGCCACGACCGGATTGAAGAGATTCATGACCTCTTGCTGATTCATGGTCTTCTCCTGGACCGGGATGGAAACGCTGGCTGCGGTTTCCGCCGGTCGAAAATCTTTTGGCGCGCCCCTTCTCCCGCTTGCGGGAGAAGGTGTCATGCGAACATTGACGGATGAGGGCCCTCTCACCCGGCTCGACTGCGTCGAGCCACCCTCTCCCGCGAGCGGGAGAGGGAAACGCGAACTTACTCCGCCGCCGTCGGCTCCTCTTCCTCTTCCGGCGCCGCATTGGTCAGTTCGACATTGAGCGCCAGCGAACGCATTTCCTTGATGAGCACGTTGAAGCTCTCCGGAATCCCCGACTCGAAAGTGTCGTCGCCGCGCACGATCGATTCGTAGACCTTGGTGCGGCCGGCGACGTCGTCCGACTTCACGGTCAGCATTTCCTGCAGCGTGTAGGCGGCGCCATAGGCTTCGAGCGCCCAGACCTCCATTTCGCCGAAACGCTGACCGCCGAACTGCGCCTTGCCGCCCAGCGGCTGCTGGGTGACGAGCGAGTAGGGGCCGATCGAGCGCGCGTGAATCTTGTCGTCGACGAGGTGATGCAGCTTCAGCATATAGATGTAGCCGACAGTCACCTTGCGGTCGAAGGTCTCGCCGGTGCGTCCGTCGAAGAGCGTCACCTGGCCGGACGAGGCCAGTCCCGCCTTCTCCAGCATCTCGACGATGTCCTTCTCGTGCGCGCCGTCGAAGACCGGCGTCGCGATCGGCACGCCGCGCTTTAAGTCCTTGCCGACTTCGACAAGGCTCGACTCGTCAAGCGCGGCAAGTTCCCGATCGTCGCCGTAGATCTCGGTCAACGTCTTGCGCAGAGGCTTGATGTCCTTGCTGCGATAATAGGCGTCGACCGCCTGGGCGACCTGTTTGCCGAGGCCCGCGCAGGCCCAGCCGAGATGCGTCTCCAGAATCTGTCCGACGTTCATGCGGCTCGGCACGCCAAGCGGATTGAGCACGATGTCGACAGGCGTGCCGTCCTCGAGGAAGGGCATGTCCTCCTGCGGCACGATGCGCGAGACGACGCCCTTGTTGCCGTGGCGGCCGGCCATCTTGTCGCCGGGCTGAATCTTGCGCTTCACCGCGACGAAGACCTTGACCATCTTCATCACGCCAGGCGGCAGTTCGTCCCCGCGCTGCAATTTCTCGACTTTGTCGAGGAAGCGGTTTTCAAGTCCCTTCTTCGACTCGTCATACTGCTTGCGCACGGCTTCGATCGACGCCATCAGCGCGTCGTCCTCGATGACGAAGGTCCACCACTGCGAGCGGGGATATTCGTCGAGGATCGTCTGGGTCAGCTTCTCGCCCTTCTTGAACGACTTCGGGCCGGCGATGGCGACCTTGCCGATCAGCGTCTCGGCGAGGCGCGCATAGACGTTGCGGTCCAGGATCGCGAGCTCGTCGTCGCGGTCCTTGGCGAGACGCTCGATCTCCTCGCGCTCGATCGCCTGGGCGCGCTCATCCTTCTCGACGCCGTGGCGGTTGAACACCCGGACTTCGACGATCGTGCCCTGAACGCCCGGCGGCACGCGCAGCGACGTGTCGCGCACGTCGGAGGCCTTTTCGCCGAAGATGGCGCGCAGCAGCTTTTCTTCCGGCGTCATCGGG
>JACOWC010000107.1 GCA_016177005.1 Methylocystis sp. | reverse complement strand
CATGTTCCTCCGTTTCGCGTCGATCCGTCTCATGTTGCGAAAGCTCTGTAATCCTGCGTAAACTTTCAAGACAGACTCTAAGCGCTTAAGTTAAAATCAATAATCCGGCTTCTCGACTTTTCGAGAGGCCGGATTTTTTCAAAGCGCCTTCGATCATCCCCGCGCGCGTAACAGGCGGCCTTTTTCGCGGCTCCAGTCGCGCTTCTTTTCGACTTCGCGCTTATCGTGCAACTTCTTGCCTTTTGCCAGCGCAAGCTGCAGCTTCGCCCGACCCTTGGCGTTGAAATAGAGCTTGAGCGGCACGATCGTCATGCCTTCACGCTCGACGGCCTGCGACAATTTGGCGATTTCGCGTAACTTGAGCAGCAGCTTGCGCGGCCGTTTCGGCGGATGGTTGAAACGGTTGCCGGCGAGATATTCGGGGATATTGGCGTTGACCAGCCACGCCTCGCCTTGCCGGTCGACATGGGCGTAGCTCTCGGCGATCGTCGCCTTGCCGGTGCGCAGCGACTTCACCTCGGTGCCCGTCAACGCCAATCCGGCTTCGAAAGTTTCACCGATTTCATAGTTGTAGCGCGCCTTGCGGTTGTCGGCGACGACCTTGAAATTCTGCTCCGGCTTTGCGGCCACTGACTCTCCCCAAAGCGTCTCAACGAAAAACGTCGGAAACGCAGATCTGTAACTCTAGATCATGTTGCGCTTGGGCGGAATCGACCAAATGCAGGTAAATTGATCCAATTCAAAAATTTAGAGCGCGGCTCGCGAAAAAGCCGAACCCGGCGTTTCGCGTGGAGCGCGCTCTAGGCGGCGAGCACGCCGGCGTGAACCATCGCCGCGCGAATGCGGTCCTTGGTGGCTTGCGTGCACGGGACGAGAGGAAGCCGCACCTCTTCCTCGACCTTGCCGAGAAGCGACAGGCCGTATTTGGCGCCGGTGACGCCGGCCTCGAGAAAAGTCGCGACATGCAAGGGCGTCAGCCGGTCCTGGATCTCCAACGCCTTGGCGTAGTCGCCGGCGAGACAGGCGTTCTGCAGATCGGCGCAAAGCCGCGGCGCGATATTGGCGACGACCGAGATACAGCCGTGCGCGCCCGCCGCCATGCAGGCCAGCGCCGTGAGATCGTCGCCCGAAAGCTGGATGAAATCCGGCCCCATCGCTGCGCGCTGAAGCGAAATGCGGCCGATATTTCCTGTCGCGTCCTTCACGCCGACGACATTCCTCAACTCGGCGCAGCGCTTCATGGTCTCGACGCTCATATCGATCACCGAGCGCGGCGGAATATTGTAAATGATGATGGGGATCGAGACGGCGTCGTTGATCGCCTTGAAGTGCAGATAGAGCCCTTCCTGATTGGGCTTATTATAGTAAGGCGTAACGATAAGCAGCCCATCGGCGCCGGCGCGTTCCGCGTGGCCCGCGATGGCGATCGCTTCGCGCGTATTGTTCGAGCCCGCGCCGGCGATGACCGGCGCCCGCCCACGCACGGCGCGAATCGTTTCGGTGATGACGCGCCCATGCTCCTCATGACTGAGCGTCGGGCTTTCGCCTGTCGTGCCGACCGGCACCAGGCCGTGGGTTCCGTTTTCGATCTGCCAATCGATTAGCGCGCGCAGGGCGTCGTAGTCGACTTCTCCATGGGAAAACGGCGTGACCAGGGCCGTTATCGACCCATGAAAAATCGGCTTTCCGCTCATTGAATCAAAGCCTTCCCTACGCCCCAGAGCCGCCGTAATTGCGTCGCTAAGATTGAGGCGCCCTTCATAGCCGCTGGGCTGCGTTGAGGAAAGCCCCACGCAGTCCGCGGAGCGGGAGAGTTCGGAATCGTAAGCGGCGCGCGAAGTTGATGCTTCGTAAACCAAAAGAGAGCAGCTTTTTCACGCCAGTAGGGAAACGCGGTGATGATGTTGCCTCGACGCGTTGCGACACGGTTCAAGCTTACGGTCGGTCTCGCGACCCTCGCGATCGCAGCGCCGGCTTTCACCGGTTTTGACCGTCTTGGCGACGGCGAGGCGCGACGAACGGCTTGGCGGTGGACGTCTTCGATCCCCTTGAGTCTCGGCGCGTGGCGCTCACGGGTCGGCTCCATACAGGAGGCCGTGCGGGAATTCGTCGCGCGCGACCGCGCTGACGAAGAGGCTGCCCACCCTCTGGAGAATTCGCTCTTCAGCCCGGAGGACGGCGACCTGCCGCCGATCGTGGCGAACGCCCCGACGATGCGCTGGCTCGATGGCGCCAAGACGCGCGCTGAATCCACCAGGTCATTGCTCGGAGAGGACGCGGACGCTTTCATCCAGGCGGTCGCGGCCTACAAGGCCGGCGATTTCGTTCATGGCGACGAAGCGGCGTCGCGCGTGAAGGCTCCCCTCGCCGACGCCGCAGCCCGCTGGGTCGCCCTTCGGCTTCACGCTCGCGAAGCCGGTTTCAAACGCATCTCAGCATTCCTGACCGCCCATCCGAACTGGCCAGCCGCGGATTGGCTGCGTCGTCGCGGCGAGCAGGCGCTCGTCGGCGAGCGCCTCAACGACAAGACGGCGCTGGCCTGGTTCGCCGAAAACAAGCCGCTCACCGCCTATGGGAAATACGCTCTGGCGCGGGCGATTGCGCGGGAAGGCGATTTCGAATCGGCGGCGGCTTTGGCGCGAGACGCCTGGCGCAACGAGGAAATCGGACAGGGATTCGACACGATCTTCAATAAGGAGCTCGGCGAGCTTCTGACGGCGGCCGATCACAAGTTTCGCGCCGACCGTCTGCTCTATGCGGGGAAGACTTCGCTCGCCTTGCGTAGCGCCGAACTCGCCGGCAAGGACGTCGTGCTGCTCGCCCGCGCGCGCATTTCCGGCGCCGACAAGTTGGCGGCGTCTTTGCCGCCGTCTGTGCAGAACGATCCGGGGCTGCTCTACGCGCGCGTGCACAAGCTGCGGACAGCCAACAAATTCGCTGAAGCGGGCGCTCTGCTGCGCAAGGCGCCGCGCGACATCGAACAGGTGGTCGACGGCGACGTCTGGTGGGAAGAGCGGCGCATCGTGGCGCGCAAGCTGCTCGATCAGGGCGACCCCGAAACCGCCTATATCCTTTGCGCGCAACATGCGGCGGCAAAGACCAGCAACAAGGTCGACGCGGAGTTCAACGCCGGCTGGATCGCCTTGCGGTTCCTGAACGATCCGATCAAAGCCGAGCGCCATTTCAAGACGCTTGCAAAGATCGCCGAAACGCCGCTGCAGAAGTCTCGCGCGTCCTATTGGCTGGGCCGCACGGCGGAAACGGAGAACGACTCCAGGGCGCACAATTTCTACCTCCAGGCGGCGACGCATTCGACGACCTTCTACGGGCAATTGGCCAGCGCCCGGCTCGGGGCCGAAGACCGCCCGCTTCGCCCGCCGCCGCAGGCCGCATCGGGCGACAAGCGGGACGAAGCGGTTCGAGTCGCGGAATTGCTGTTCGCGCTCGGCGAAAAAGACGTCGCCGCGCCGCTCGCGCTCGATGGCGCAAGATATCTGCAGGACGAGGCGCAGGTCGCGGCGCTTGGCGAGATCGTCGCCCGTCAGGGCGACGCCAAACTCTCGCTCGTTTACGGCAAGGCCGCGTCCTATCGGGGAATCGCGCTCGACGACGTCGCCTTCCCGGCCTATGGGGTTCCGGACTTCAACGCCCTTCCGGGCTCCGCGTCGCGCTCGATCGTCTTCGCCGTCGCGCGTCAGGAGAGCGCCTTCGACCCGAAGGCCGTCTCGTCCGCCGGCGCCATGGGCCTGATGCAGATGATCGCTTCCACGGCCCGGCACACCGCCTCGATGCGCGGCGTGAGCTTCGACATCTCGCGGATGCTCAAAGATCCGCCCTTCAACGCCCAGCTCGGCGCCGCGCATCTCGGCATTCTTTTGGGAGAATATCGCGGCGCCTATCTCCTCACTTTCGCCGCATACAACGCCGGCGGCGGACGCGTGAAACAATGGATCGACGCCTATGGCGATCCGCGCAAGCCCCACGTCGATCCGATCGACTGGGTCGAGCGGATTCCGATCACGGAAACGCGCAACTATGTGCAGCGGGTGATGGAGAATTTTGTCGTCTATCGCGCGAAATTCGAGGATAAGGCCACGCGGGCGCCGCAAGTCGAACTGGCGCACGCCGGCCTGCAAGCCGGCCGCTTGTAGAGCGCGGCTCGCGAAAAAGCGGAATCCGGCTCGTCGCGCAAAGCGCGCTTTAAGCTATTGGAATCGATCGCGTCATCCGCATTTGGGCGATTCCGCCCAAATGCAGCGTGATCTAGCAGGGAAACCGATTGTGATAGCCGAACAGCGAGCCCAACGGCGCGCTGTGGCGCAACTCTGTCAGCGGCCAGGCGAAATATTGCGTGCTGCCCGAATAGGGATAGCCGAAATCGCAGCCGGACGTCTCCGTCACCCGCGACGACATGAACACCAGTTCGAGAGTCGCGACGAAATATCGCCTGTTGTCGATAGCGATGCGCGTCCAGCTTGGATCGTCGCGTATGATTTTGACCTCCGTCCCCGCCGGCGCCGTCCCGATCGCCGCATAATGTTCCTCCGGACCCGCGCGCAGCGCCGCCGGATAGGCGAGCGTCAACTTGATCGCCGCCGCCTCCTCACCAGATAAAAGCGCAGAAAAAAGCGCCAAGGCGAATAATGACCGACGCATGCCGATTTTCCGGTTGCTGTGCGCTCGCGCAAATCCCGGGCGCGGAAGCTAGCCTAAAAGATATTCTCGCCGGCTCCAAATGGGGTCGGCCGAATGAGCGTGTGAGAGAGCGGCATGAAGAATTCGTCGGCGCGGCAAGAGGCGCCCGGCTCTAATCGAGGGGCGCGGCCCATGCTGAACATCGGCGTCGCGCCCTTTCCGTCACATCGCCGGCTGGCGCATGGCGCCCTTATGCGGCGGATCGCGTTCTCTCTTCTCGCCGCCTGCGCGGCGTATTTCGCCCCGCCATTGTGGCGCGCGACGCAAGGCGCCGTCGCCGAAACGAGAGTTAAGCAAACCTCGATCGGCTTTGCGCCGAGCGAACTGCCGGCGGATCGCGATGGCGCCAGTCTCCTGACCGTTCCCGCGCCGGGCCGCTATTCGATCCGCGCAAAGAGTCCGTCCGGCGCGCGCATCGAACTCGTCGACATGATCGCCGGCCCCCTCGATTCAAGCGGCGCGCCCGGCCTTCGCGACGGACGCATCGACGCGCTGCTCGACAAGGGCGTCTACAAGCTGCGGGTTTTCGGCGTTAAAGGCGCTACCGGCAAGACCGCGCTCTCCGTACAGCCATTCATCGAAGTCGACGCCTCGAAGCCGACGCTCGCGCCGGGACGCATTCAAAGCGGCGAACTCGGAGATCTGCAGCAACGCTCCTATTCCTTCGAGGTCGGCGGAGAAGGTCGCGTGAGCGTCGAGGCGATCGGCCGCGCGCTCAACGATTTGCGCGTCTGGCGCAGCGACGGCGAACTCGTCGATCTCGCCTTCGAGCAGGAAAGGGTCGAAACCAAGCCCGGTGCTCGCAGCCGGCCTCGCCGAAGGCGTAATCGGCCCGTTCGGCGCCGCGCGCTTCGACGCGCCGGCAAGCTACGACGCCTTCCGTCTCGACCTCGCGCAAACGACGCCGGCGCGGCTCGAAGCGCGGCGCAACGAAGCGAAAGAGATCGCAACGATCTCGAAGAACAGCCGCGCGCCATCGGCAAACGTCCGGCTCACGTCCGACGGCAAGACCAACGCGCGTCTTGAAGTCTCCGGCTATGAGGGCCAGGCGTTCACATTGCGCGGCCTGCGTCAGTCGGACCGTGAAACCTTCGAAGCGTCAGGACCGTATCTTGTCAGCGTCGACCTCGCCGGCGATGGCGGCGACGACGCGCCGGCGACCGCGCTCTTCGCGCGCATCGAGAATGGCGGCAAGACGCGGGTGATCTCGTCGGACGCGCCGCGCATCGGCGCCGGAAGGGCCTGGCGGGGAAAATTCAATCTGTTCGGGCCGACGTCGATCCTCTTCGAGGCGACGCGCGACGGGCCTGTGGCGATCGACGCGAAAGGCGTGAAGGTCGACGCCTCCATCGAACCCGCGCTCGGCGCGCTTGCGGCGCGCGCGGACGGCAAAGACTCCGCGCGCTACGACCTCCAGGCGGGCTATTACTTTCTCAAGCTCGAACCGAAAGGGGATTCAGGCGGCGTCATCGACGTGACTCTCGGCCCTCCCGGACTCTCCGTATCAGCGCCCGCGCCGAGGCCTTCGCGCCCGACAATTTCCTTCGGGACGCAGACGCTCGAAAAGGACGGCGCCTATCTCGTCCTCGCCAATGTCGCGCCGCAACTGCTGACGGGGCCGCGCGTCGTTGCGCTTCCCGTCGAACTCGACAAGGCGCCGTTGGCAATCTGGCAGGACGCCGGCAAGGACGTTGCGCTGCCTGTGCGGCTTCCCAAAACCGGCAAAGCGATTGCGCGCGATGCGCATGGCGCCGATGTCGCGCTGACGCTCGCCGATCAAAGCGAAGAGAACGAGCGGCGTCTCGCGACGCTGAAGATCGCCGCCACGGAAAAATCGCGCGCGCTCGGGCTCATCTTTTTGCCCGAACCGACGCCGGCGAAAGTCGAAGAGCCGGGCAAGCCGGCGCCGGCAATGCTTTCCGCCGCGGTCGCGCGTCCGGCCTTTTTCGACCTTGGCCGAGACGAGATGAAGCGTCTGCGTTTCGATGTCGCGCAAGGCGGGCTCTACCGGGTCGAAACGCTCGGGCGCATGAAGACCGCTCTGCGCGTCGGCGCAAATGTCTCGCCGCGTCTTGGCGAAGGCGAAGCGAACGGGCCCGGCGCCAATGCGCTGGTCACGGCCTTTCTGCGCGCCGGCGCCTATCGTGCGGCTGTAACGGCGAAGGAGTCTTCCGGACATCTCGGACTCGCCGTCTCGCCTGCCGCTCTCGCGCCGACGGCGAAACTCGTCGACGCCGGCATCGCGCACGCGACGCTGGACTCAGGCAAGGGCGCGATCGTGCCGATCGACATCACCAGCGAAGGCGAATATCGCATCGAGCTTCTCGGCCTGAAGCAGAAATGGCGCGCGCGATTGGAGGACGCCGACGGCTGGCCGCTCGCGGCGCCGGGCGAAATGCAGCGCCTGACGCGGCGGTTCGAAAAGGGCGCCTATCGGCTCGTCGTCATGCCGAAGGATGTCGAAGCGCGCATGGCGGCGCGCTTGACGCCGATCGTCGCCGCCGAGGCGCTCGAAGGCCATGGTCCGCATCCCCTGCCCTTCGGACTGACGCAACGACTGCAATGGCGCGAGCCGCAGGCCCGCGATGCGCCGCGTGCGCCCGACGTCTGGCGCTTCACGCTGCATGGCGACGCCGAGATTGATCTTTCGCTCGGCGACGGCATGGTTGGCGAGATTTTCAAAGGCGAAAAGGAAAGCGTCGGCAAAGTCGCTTCGGGCAGGCCGTTCAAGTCGAAGCTGACGGGCGGCGACTATCGGGTCGAGGCGCGCAGCCTCGCCCATGACGACCGTCTTGACTATGAGATTTCGCTCGATTCGCAGGAGCTGCAGCCCGACGCGCCGCGCGCTGTCGAACCGCCGGCGCGCGTCGATTTCTCGCTGGCGAAAGACAGCGTCGTCGATCTGTCGAGTTTCGGCGACATCGAAACCATCGGCGCATTGAAGAACGGCGAAGGCGACGTGATCGAACGTCTGCGGCCGCGCGCCGACGACTGGAATGTCGCTTTTTCGCGACGCCTGCCCGCTGGAACTTACCGCATCGAACTTGAACGATTGGGCGCCGAAGCGAGCGCGCCTGCGCAGGATGAAGAGGCCGAAGAGGCGAAGGGCGAGGAAACAGAAGAAACCTCCAGCGACGAAGAGGGCTCCGCTGAAGAAGAGACCGCAACGAATGAAGAAGCGCCGTTAACCGGCGTCGAGCTTCGTCTGTCGCTGCTCGAGGAGAAGAATGACGGCGCGCTGGCGTTCTCTGGCGAGAAGACTCTGAACGGCGCCGGCGCGCATATCGTCTCTCTCGCGCCTGCTCCCGCCGGAAGTCTGACGCTCGTCGCGGCGCGCTCGGAAGGCGAGTCCGCAATATCGATCGAACGGCGCGACGCCAACGGCAAGTGGGGCGCGATCGGCGTCGAGCGCGGCCCTGCGCCGGTCGCCGCCTGGCCTGCGGCGGGCGACGCCGAACTGCGCGCCGTCGTCTGGGCGATCGGCGGCGGCGACGCGCCGATTGCGCTTTCCGCGCGGGCCGTCGAGCGGCGCGCGCGAAAATTCGGCGAAATAACCTTGGCGCCGGTCGACGGCCTCGCCGGGATCTGCGTCGCCAAGGTCACGGCGCCCGACGCGACGCTCGTGACCTTGGACACGCAGCAAGACATCGCCGCCGGCTCGACGCCTGGAGCCTTGTTGCGCGCGGCGCGCGCCGGCCCGCTCGCGCCGCAAGCGCAGGATTTGTGGCTGATGAGCCGCGGCGACTGCGCATCCCGCATCGGCGTCGCCGCCTTCGACTGGAAGGGCGCTGAAATTTCGCTCGACATCGGCGAAGGCGAGCGCGCCCATCTCGTTCCCCTCGCGCCGCCCGCCGGCAAGCGGCGGCTGTGGCTCGCGCGCTCGGCCTTTGCGCAACCGGCGCTCGATGGCGGCCATGGCGTCGGCGTCGCTCCTGGGGCGGCGTTGACGCTCGCCGCCGACTCGCCGCTCGAGCTTTGGAACGCGGAAGGCGTCGCGCCGATGCGCGTCGCGCTGAACGCGATCGACGTCGAAACGCGGCCGGCGGTGAAGGGCGGCGCGCTGTTTTCGGGGATTGTTCCGCCGATGAGCGCGCAGCCTGTCGACATGGATGAGGCAGCCGGGCCGCTTGCGCTCGATCTCGCGGGCGGGCTTGCCGCCTTTGCGCAGCCGCGCGTCGTCTTTAGCGACGGCGCCGCTGCGTCGCGTATTCTGCGCGGCGTCAAATCGCGCGTGCTTCTCGTCAATCTGACGAAGGCGCCGCTTCCGGCGCGAATCGCGCGCGAGACAGGCGAGGCGAGACGACTCGACGCAACGCGCGCATTCACGCGTTTCTTCCCGGCCGCGGGGCAAATCTCGCTGCCGCTCGACGCTGAGAAGAACGACAGGCTGATCGTCAGCGGCGCAAAAGCGACCGTGATATCGAACAGCGGCCGGGTTTTGCGCGGCGACAACATTGCGCTCGACGGCGCGGGCGAAGCGATCATCGATCACGGCCCCGGCCTCGTCGCCTTTTGGATCGAGCGCGCCGGCGCGTCGCCCTGGCCCGCGCCTGCGGCGCGCGCGCTCAATCCGCCGCAGCGCGTGTCGCTCGACGGCGCGGCGATGCGCTTTTCGATCAAGAGCGGCAAACCAGCGCTGTTGAAAGCGAGCGGCGGCGCGCCGGCGATCGTCGGTTTCACCCAGAACGGCAGGCGCGAGACGCTCGCCTTCGCGAACGGCGTCGATCTCTATCGCTACATCACGCCTGGCGAAGCGACCCTCGACATTTACGCGCCCTATGAAGGGACGCTGTCCGGCGCGCTCGATATTTCGACGCAGCCCGTCATCGAAGCGCATGAGGGCGTGAATGATGCGCTGGCGGTTTCGCCCGGCGCGAGCGCGATATTCAGTTTCGAGGTGAAGGAAGCGCGCGACATCGGACTCGGCGTGCGCGCGGAGCCTGACCGCGCCAGCGCGCGGCTCATCGATGCGCAAGGCAAGACGCTCGGCGAAGGCGTCGCCCAGACGATGAAGCTTTCGCCCGGCCGATATTTCCTCGAGGCGCGAACGCCTGCCGACGCGCCGGCGACGACGATCCGCACGGCGATCGTCGGGCTGTCGCCTCCCGTGAACGCGCCGCCGGCGGAGATCGTCGCCGAGCTGCTCGACAAGGCCGGCATGAAGAAAAGCAAGACGCAATGATTTCGAAAGGCGCGGCGATGATAAAAATTCTGTTTCTCTCTCTTTACGCGCTTCTCGCCGCGGCGACGCCGCTGCGCGCGGAAACGCCGCCGATCTTCGATCGCGCGCAACGCGCCGACGGCGCGCGCGTCGCGCCCGACAGATTTTTGCGCGCCTATGATCCGGTGACGGTCTTCTTCCCGAGCGAGGTTGGACCGAAGAACGGCGGCGCGGAGGATTCGCCGCAAAAATATGTGACGATGATTCCCCAGCCTGCCGGCGAATGGCGCTGGCTCGGTCCGCGCACTCTGCAATTTCGTCCCGCCGACGCCTGGAAACCGCTGTCGCACGTGAGCGTCAAGGTCGGCGCGGCGGAAACTCGACTCGTCGCGCTGCTGCCGACGCCGCGATCCACCAATCCCGCCGAGAGCGCCGATCCGGAACTGGAGCTCACGCAGATCGCGCTTACCTTCGCCGCGCCGGTCGATCTCGCCGCGCTGGCGCGGCTGCTCACCATCGAAATTCGTCCTTCGCCGGGCGTGTCGCCGCAAGGCGGGCAAATGCTCAGCGCCTCGGCCTATGAAATTCGCGCGCTGGAGCGGGCCGAGCGCGCCGAGGAACAAACTTACGTCATTCGTTTCCGGGAGAGGATCGCCGACGGTCGCGTCGCGATCCTCCGCCTGCGGCTTTCCGATGAAGCCGGTCTCGACGACCAGACTTATGAATTGCGGCTGCGCACGGCGCCGCCCTTCGCCGCCACGGAGGCGAGCTGCGGGCGCGGCTGGAGCGACGATCGCGCCGAAAACGTGCTGCGCTGCGCGTCCTACCTCATGTCGCCGGAAAGCGGCGAAGAGGAAGGCGGCAACGTCGCCATCCCCTATGCGCCGGCGAGCAAGCGGCGGCTCGCGCTTTCCTTCAACGCGACGCCCGAGGCGCTCGACATACTTCGCGCGCGCGAGGCGCTGCGGATCACGCCGCCGGTCGACGATCTTGCCGTCGAGGCCGACGGCAGGCGCCTGCGAGTCGTTGCGAAATTCCTGTCGGATCAGCTTTACGAGCTCTCGATCGCGCAAGGCGCGCTGAAAGACTCGCAAGGGCGCGCGCTCGCGAGCGCCTTTTCGCAGCGCTTCGCCTTCACGCGCGATGTCCCTGCGCTGCAGTGGGATGCAGGCTATGGCGTCGCCGAACGTCTCGGTCCGCAGCTTTTGCCGCTGCGCGGCCGCGGTTATGAGCGCGCCGACATTCGCATTCACGCCATCGATCCGCTGTCGCGCGATTTCTTCCCCTTCCCGGCGCATGGCGTCGAAACCAGCGATTCCGACGCGCCGCCCTTGCCCGGCAACGAACCGAAATCATGGAGCGAGCCCGCGAGCATCGAAGCCGACGCGATCAAGGAGCGGATCAAGTCGCTGGGATCGCCGGCCGTGTCGCGGCTCGTCGATCTGCCGATCCGCCGCAACGGCCCCGACGCGAAATTCGGCGTCGATCTTAAAGAGGATTTCGCCAAAATCTCCGGTCGCGATCAGCCGGGAACCTATCTCGTCGGCCTGCGCGCCGTCGATGACGACAAGCGCCGCTGGCTGCGCGTGCAGATCACCGATCTCTCGCTGTCGGCGATCGAAGAGCCGACGCGGGTGCGTTTCGCCGTCACCTCGCTCTCCACCACGCAGCCGGTCGGCGCCGCGCAGATCCGCGTGGAAGGAATCAGGGACGACAAATACGTCACGCTCGCGAGCGGAACGACCGACGCTTCGGGTTTCTACTCCTGGACGCCCGACAAGCGCGGCGGGGCCGAAGCGCGCCGCATCGTCGTGAACAAAGGGCTGGACACGCTGGTCATCGATCCCGACAGCGCGCCTTCGGAATATTCGCGTGAAATCTGGTCAAAGCCGGAATCGGCATGGCTCGCCTGGACAAGCGAGGCCGATCAATCCCGCGCGGAAAAGCCGCGCACGCTCTGCCATCTGTTCTCCGAGCGGCCGATCTACCGGCCGGAGGAAAGCGCGCATATCAAGGGCTTCGTGCGCAGCTACCGCGGCGGCGGGCTGAGCCTGACCAAGACCGGCGGGACGCTGGTCGTGACCGGCCCCGGCAATCAGGAATGGCGCATTCCAGTGAAGCTCGACGCGAGCGGCGGCTTCTATCACAAGTTCGACGCGCAAACTCAGGCGACCGGCGACTATTCGGCAAGGTTCGAACCGGATGCGCCGAAAAAAGCCAAGCAGACGGAGTCGCAAAAAGACGATACGGAAGGAGCGGCTGAGGGAGAGAGCGAAGCTGTCGAGCCCGCTCAGGACATTTCCTGCGGCCAATTCACGTTCAAGAAAGAAGCTTACCGCCTGCCGACTTTTGAGGTCGTGCTCAATGCGCCGCAGACCGTGGCGCTCGACGGAACTTTCTACGTCGATCTCCTCGCCCGCTATTTCGCCGGCGGCCTTGCGGCCGACCGTCCGGTCAAATGGCGCGCCGCGCAATTTCCGCATGTCTTCACGCCGCCGGGCCGCGAGGGCTTTCTCTTCTCGACCGACGCGCGCTTCTCGGGCGACGGCAAATTCAAATCGACCGCCGTGCTGGAGCGCGATCAGCGCACCGACGCCGGCGGCGCCGCCCGCATGACCTTCGACACGACGATCGAACCGACGGCGCAGCCGCGCCGCTACTCGATCGAAGCGACGGTGACCGGCGACGACGGCGTCGAAGTGCGCAATGTGCAGAACGTCATCGCGCTCCCGCCTTTCGTGCTCGGCGTGAAGACGCCGCGCTATGTCGAGCGTCCGGGGGCCATCGCGCCGGAGCTCATCGCCATCGACGGCAAGGGCGATGCGGTCGCTGGACTGGAGATGACGCTGCGGCTCATCAAGCGCAACTGGATTTCGACGCTGCAGGCGTCGGACTTCGCGCAAGGGGCGGCGAAATATGTCACCCAGGCGCAGGACGACGTTCTGATCGAACGCAAAGTTACGAGCGCCAAGGAGGCGTTAAAGATCGAATTGCAGACGCGCGACGCCGGCGTCTATGTCGTGCAGCTAGAGGCCTATGACAGGCTCAAGCGCCGGCAACAGGTGAGCGTCGACTTTTTTGTCGGCGGCGATACGCCCGTCACTTTCGCGCGGCCGCCGGCCGAATCTGCGACGATCACGACCGACAAGGACAAATATGCGCCGGGCGAAACGGCGACGCTGATTATCCAATCGCCGTTCCAGAACGCGCGCGCGCTCGCCATCGTCGAGCAGCCGGGCGGCGTCTACGACTATGAATTCGTCGACATCGCCAACGGCTTCGGCCGCTA
>JACOWC010000175.1 GCA_016177005.1 Methylocystis sp. | reverse complement strand
GGGAAGGCCCTGCACCATGCCGAGCGCTCTGCCGCGCGGAATGATCGTCGCTTTATGGATGGGAATCGACCCCGGCACGTTCAAGGAGACCAGCGCATGGCCGCCTTCGTGATAGGCGGTGAGCTTCTTCTCCTCATCCGTCATCACCAGCGTGCGGCGCTCGGCGCCCATCATGATCTTGTCGCGGGCGTCCTCGAACTCCTGGTTCGTGACGATCCGCTTCGAGCGCCGCGCCGCCAGCAGCGCCGCCTCGTTGACAAGATTCATCAGATCGGCGCCCGAGAAGCCCGGCGTGCCGCGCGCGACGATCTTCAAATCCACGTCCGGCGCCAGAGGCACCTTGCGGGCGTGAACCTTGAGGATCTTCTCACGGCCGATGAAATCCGGGTTCGGCACCTGGATCTGCCGATCGAATCGGCCCGGACGCATCAGCGCCGGATCGAGCACGTCCGGACGGTTGGTCGCGGCGATCAGGATGATGCCCTCATTCGCCTCGAAGCCGTCCATCTCGACGAGCAGCTGGTTGAAGGTCTGCTCGCGCTCGTCATTGCCGCCGCCAAGGCCGGCGCCGCGATGGCGGCCGACCGCGTCGATCTCGTCGACGAAGATGATGCAGGGCGCGTTCTTCTTCGCCTGTTCGAACATGTCGCGCACGCGCGAGGCGCCGACGCCGACGAACATTTCGACGAAGTCAGAGCCCGAGATCGAGAAGAACGGCACCCCCGCCTCGCCGGCGATGGCGCGCGCCAGCAGCGTCTTGCCGGTGCCGGGCGGTCCAACGAGCAGCACGCCGCGCGGAATGCGCCCGCCGAGCCGCTGGAACTTCTGCGGATCGCGCAGGAATTCGACGATCTCCTGCAGATCCTCCTTGGCTTCGTCGACGCCGGCGACGTCCTCGAAGGTGACGCGCCCTTGCGTCTCCGTCAGCAGTTTCGCTTTCGATTTGCCAAAACCCATCGCGCGGCCCGCGCCGCCCTGCATCTGCCGCGAAAGGAAAATCCAGACCGCGAGGAATGCGACGAGCGGCAGCGCATTGAGAAGGAGCGTCACCAAGAAGCTGCTGCCTTCATTATTCGGCTTGGCGCTGATCGAGACGTTCTTGGCCTGAAGGCGCGGCACGAGATTGGCGTCGTCCGGCGCATAGGTCGTAAACGGTCGATTGTCGTTGAAGTGACCGACGACCTCGTTGCCCGCGATCGTCACGTCATGGACGCGGCCCTGATCGATCTGCGTCAGCAGTTCGCTATATGAAATGTCGCGGATCGGCGTGCGCTGGCCAGGCTGCTGAAACAGCATGACAAGCGCAACCACGAGCAACCCGATGATTGCCCAGAGCGCGAGGTTTCTGAAGTGTGGGTTCATGTGGGAAGCCTGTCGGGAGCCGCTCGGTCGGGCTTATCCCCCGAAGCGCTCCGCTCATGTGCTTAATTTAGGCGCACCTGGACGCGTTGCCAAGTCTCGGAAAAGCCCGTGATTCCAGGCGTTGTTGCATAGGGACTTGGCCGTTTCGGACAAGTTCGTCCCCTACAACGCGAATTCGCTAAGTCGAGCTTAAGCGGCGAGGCGGGGCCGGACGCAGCCGAATCCGTCCGCCGTTCGCGTCAATCGAGACATCGGCAAGCGTCATTCGGACCGATCCGCGCGCAGTCAGCGCAGCGGCCACGCGCGCGCTGGCGCGCTCCAAGCGTTCGAGGCGAAGCACAGCCGCGGGCGCGATATGCAGGATCGCGCTCGCGAGCACGCGCTGGAGAATTTCCAGCGGCGCCTCGCACAGCGTCGCGGCGTCGAGCTCGATGCATGACGCCTCGTCGCGACGCAGCGCGCGCGCCAGAATTTCGGCGGCGCAATGCGCCAGCGCGGCATCGTCGCGCGCCGCACGCGATCCAAGCCGCAGAAGCGCATCTCGACTGAGC
>JACOWC010000174.1 GCA_016177005.1 Methylocystis sp. | reverse complement strand
GATGCGCGTCAGGCCGAGGCCGAGAAGCGTGCGGCGCTGACGCTCGGGACGGCCGATCGGGCTGCCGGTCTGCTCGACGACGATCTGCTGCTTGCTCTTGGTCATGGGTCGCCTCCTTACGCGTCGACAGCGTCGGCGTCGACGCCCTGACGGCGCGACTGCAGCACCGAGACTTTCAGCGAGCGGCGCGCCGCGACTGAGCGCGGCGAATCCTCGCGGCCGAGCGCATTAAAGGTCGCGCGGATCATGTTGTAGGGGTTGGACGAGCCCTGGCTCTTCGCGACGACGTCGTGCATGCCGAGCGTTTCGAAGATGGCGCGCATCGGGCCGCCGGCGATGATGCCGGTGCCGGCCGGCGCCGCGCGCAAAATGACCCGGCCCGCGCCATGGCGCCCATGAACGTCGTGATGCAGCGTGCGGCCTTCGCGCAGCGGCACGCGGATCAGCGCGCGCTTGGCCGCTTCCGTCGCCTTGCGGATCGCCTCAGGCACTTCGCGCGCCTTGCCGTGCCCATAACCGACGCGACCCTTCTGGTCGCCGACGACGACGAGCGCGGCGAAGCCGAAGCGTCGGCCGCCCTTCACCACTTTGGCGACGCGATTGATGTGGACCAGACGGTCCACAAATTCGCTGTCGCGCTCGTCACGATCCCGATCGCGGCCGCGACCGCCTTCTCCTTCACGCGCCATTTTCTCTTCCGTCACTTGCGCGGCGCGTCGCTGCGCCGCTCGCTTCGTTTTTACCCTCTCCCACTTGTGGGAGAGGCTGGCCTCGCCATAGGGCGTCTGTAAGGACGCCCGTCTGACGACGCGCTATTGGCGAGGTCGGGTGAGGGCTTTCGCCTTTTCATCCGACCCAGTCGCACCAGCCCTCATCCGTCGCCGCTTCGCGGCGACGCCTTCTCCCGTAAACGGGAGAAGGGACTTAAAACTCCAGGCCGCCCTCGCGGGCGCCGTCGGCCAGCGCCTTGACGCGGCCGTGAAACATGTAAGCGCCACGGTCGAACACGACCTGTTTGACGCCCTTGGCGACGGCGCGTTCGGCAAGAATCTTGCCGACGACTTTCGCCGCATCGACGTTCGCGCCGGTCTTCAGAGCGCGCTCACGGATCGCCCGGCGCACGCGCGCCTTGCGACGCTGTTCGACTTTGACATCCCTGGCCATGGCGGGTCCTTACTTCTTCTTGCCTTCCTTGCGGAAGATGAATTCATTGGCGTATTTGACGCCCTTGCCCTTATAGGGCTCGGGGCCGCGCAAGGCGCGAATTTCGGCGGCGACCTGGCCGACCTGTTGCTTGTCCATGCCGCTGACGGTGATTTCCGTCGGCTTCGGCGTCACGATCGCGATGCCCGCCGGAATCGGAAAATTCACGTCATGCGAATAGCCGAGCGCGAGCTGCAGGGTCTTGCCCTGCACCGCGGCGCGATAGCCGACGCCGGTGATGTCGAGCTTCTTTTCAAAGCCCGCGGTCACGCCGACGACGATATTATTGATCCGCGCGCGCGCCGTGCCCCACAGCGCGCGGGCGCGCTTGGTTTCATTGCGCGGTTCGACCTGGATGGCGTTGTCCTGCTGGGCGACGGAAACGTCATCGGGAACCCGAAACTCCAGCTGGCCCTTCGCGCCCTTCACCTGGACGAGTTGACCGTCCACCTTGGCGGTGACGCCGGCGGGAACGACGACAGGCTTCTTGCCGATACGAGACATGGTTGCAAATCCTGTTTGATGAGGCGCAAGGTTTAGAAGACCTTGCACAGCACCTCGCCGCCGACATTGTTTTCGCGCGCCGCGTGATCGGCCATCACGCCCTTGGGGGTCGACACGATGGTGACGCCAAGGCCGTTCGCCACGCGCGGCACCGCGCCAACCGCCGCATAGACTCGGCGGCCCGGACGCGACACGCGTTCGATCTGCTTGATGACCGGCACGCCGTCGAAATATTTCAGCTCGATTTCGAACTCGGTGCGGCCGTTGCCGAAATCCGTGGTCGTATAGCCGCGGATATAGCCCTCTTCCTTCAGCACGTCGAGCACATGCGCGCGCAGCTTGGAGCCCGGCGTCGCCACCTTGTCCTTGCGCCGCATCTGCGCATTGCGGATTCGGGTGAGGAGATCGCCCAATGGATCGTTGATCGCCATATGTCGCTCTCCTTACCAGCTCGACTTCACAAGGCCCGGCACGAGGCCGCGGGAGCCGAGTTCGCGCAACGCAATGCGCGACATTTTCAACTTGCGATAAAAGGCGCGCGGACGGCCCGACACTTCACAGCGGTTGCGCACGCGTCCCGGCGCGGAATTGCGCGGAAGCTCGGCGAGCTTGAGACGCGCCTCGAACTGTTCTTCGACGCTCAGCGTCTTGTCCTTCGACGCCGATCGCGCTTTTCTTCGCCATTGCCAGTTTCGCCTTTCGGTATCCGCGTTTGAGGAGCCGTTACGCCCTCACTGCCGGAACGGGAAATTGAACGCCTTCAGCAAGGCGCGCGCCTCTTCGTCGGTCTTGGCCGTCGTGCAGACGATCACGTCCATGCCCAAAATCGACTCGGCTTTGTCATAGTCGATCTCCGGAAACACGATGTGCTCCTTGATGCCGAGCGCATAATTGCCGCGTCCGTCGAAAGACTTCGGATTGAGGCCGCGAAAGTCGCGCACGCGCGGCAAAGCGACGGTGATCAACCGGTCGAGGAAGTCATACATGCGCGCCTTGCGCAGAGTCACCTTCGCGCCGATCGGCATGTTTTCGCGCAGCTTGAAGGTCGAAATCGCCTTGCGGGCGCGGGTGACGACCGGCTTCTGCCCGGCGATTAGACCGAGATCCGCCGCCGCCGCCGCCGCCTTCTTGCTGTCATTGACCGATTCGCCGACGCCCATGTTGAGCACGATCTTCTCGATCGTGGGCACCTCAAGCGCGTTCTTGTAGCCGAACTGCTTGGTGAGCGCCTCGCGCACGACGTCGTCGTAATGCTTCTTCATGCGCGGCACATAGGCGCCGTCGGCGGCGGCCGGAGCCTTGGCGGGCTTCGCCTCGCCCTCGGCTTTCGCCGGCTTGTCCTTGGCGGCGGGCTTTTCGGCGGATTTCGCGGCCTTCTTCGGCTCCTTGGCCTCCGCGCCCTCGGCGGCGGGCTTTTGAGCCTTGGCGGGCTTTTCGGCCTTCGGCGTCTTTTCCTCAGCCATCGATCAATTCTCCGGAACGCTTGGCGACGCGGACCTTGCGGCCGTCGTCGAGAATCTTGAAACCGACGCGGGTCGGCCTGCCGTCCTTGGGATCGGCGAGCGCGAGGTTCGACAGATCGATCGGCGCGGCTTTATTGATGATGCCGGCTTCGCGATCCTTGGTCTGGCGCTGATGGCGCTTGACCATGTTGACGCCGTCGACGACGGCGCGGCCTTCGCTCGGAATCACGCGCAGCACCTCGCCGCCGCGGCCCTTGTCGCGGCCGGCGAGAACGACGACCTTGTCGCCCTTCTTGATCTTGGCGGCCATTACAAAACCTCCGGAGCGAGCGAGATGATCTTCATGTGATTCTTGGCGCGCAGCTCGCGCGGCACCGGTCCGAAAATACGGGTGCCGATCGGCTCTTTCTGATTGTTGATCAAGACGGCGGCGTTCGAATCGAAACGAATGACGGAGCCGTCCGAACGCTTGATGTCCTTCGAGGTGCGCACGACGACCGCCTTCAGCACGTCGCCCTTCTTCACGCGCCCGCGCGGAATCGCTTCCTTGATCGACACGACGATGATGTCGCCGACGCCGGCGTATTTGCGTTTGGAGCCGCCGAGCACCTTGATGCACATCACGCGGCGCGCCCCGGAATTGTCGGCGACGTCGAGATTGGTCTGCATCTGAATCATGGCTTACCCGCCTTTCGTTCCGGTCTGGTTTCGGCAAGCCCGTTGTGGACTGCGCCGACTTCGTCCGGAGAGTTCGCTTTTTCGACTACGCCTTGGCCGCCTCTTCGACGACGCGCCAGCGCTTCAATTTCGAAATCGGCGCGGTCTCTTCGATCGTCACCGCGTCGCCCACCTTGAACGCGCCGTTCTCGTCATGGGCGTGATAGTTTTTCGTGCGGCGCACCGTCTTGCGAAACAGCGGGTGGGTGAAGCGGCGTTCGACCTTCACCACCACGGTCTTGTTCTGCTTGTCGCTGACGACGACGCCCTGGAGAATTCGCTTCGGCATGGCGCTTTAACCTTGCTTTGCCGCGCGCTTCTGCGCGGCGATGGTTTTGGCGCGGGCGATGTCGCGACGAACGACGCGCACGCGTGAGGTGTTCTCGAGCTGGCCGGTCGCCCGCTGGAAG
>JACOWC010000106.1 GCA_016177005.1 Methylocystis sp. | reverse complement strand
AAGATCAACGAGGCCTTTCTCGCGCTGTGGCTCGAGCATCATCTGACCAAGCGCGAAATCCTCAAGCTCTATCTCGATCGCGTCTATATGGGCGGCGGCGCCTTCGGCATTCAGGCGGCGGCCGAGTTCTATTTCGGCAAGTCGGTCAAGGACGTGACGCTCGCCGAAGCGGCGATGCTCGCCGGCCTTTTCAAGGCGCCGACGAAATACGCGCCGCACGTCAATCTGCCGGCGGCCCGCGCCCGCGCCAATGACGTGCTCAACAATCTCGTCGACTCGGGCTTCATGACCGATACCCAGATTATCGCCGCTTTGCGCAATCCGGCGACGCCGATCGACCGCGCCCGGGAGACGAGCCCCGACTGGTATCTCGACTACGCCTACAGCGAAATCCGCAAATTCGCTCAGGAGGGCAAGCTCGGCGACAATCGCGTGATCAGCGTGCGCACCGCGCTCGACTCCAATATTCAAAAGCGCGCCGAAGAGGTCATCGAGACCAATTTGCGCGAGCAGGGCCGCAGCTTCCACGCCAAGCAGAGCGCAGCGATCGTGATGGAGCCGGACGGCGCCGTTCGCGCCATCGTCGGCGGGCGGGATTATGGCGCGAGCCAATTCAATCGCGCGACCGACGCCGCGCGCCAGCCCGGCTCCTCCTTCAAGCCCTATGTCTATCTGACCGCGCTGATGAGCGGCAAATTCAAGCCGACGACGATCGTCACCGACCGGCCGACCTGCATCGGCAACTACTGCGTGCACAATTACAGCGGCGGCTACGCCGGCTCCCTGCCGCTCGCCATGGCGCTGGCGAAATCCTTGAACACCATCGCCATCCAACTGTCGCAGGCGATCGGCAATGGCGATTCCCGGATCGGCCGCGCCAAGATCATCGACACCTGCCGGCGTCTCGGCATCAGCACGCCGCTCGAGGATACGCCCTCGCTTCCGGTCGGCCAGAGCGACGTCATTCCGCTCGAACATTCGGCGGCCTACGCCGCCTTCGTCAACGGCGGCAAGAAGGTCACGCCCTACGCCGCCGTCGAAATCCGCAACCGTCAGGGCGATCTGCTCTATCGCCACGATCGCGACGCGCCGCCGCAAAAGCAGGCGGCGCCCTACGACAAGGTTGTCGAACTCGCCGGCATGATGAAGAAAGTCGTCGAGGAAGGCACCGGCAGACGCGCGCAGCTCGGCGAGGGCATCGACGTCATCGGCAAGACCGGCACGACGAACGGCTATAAGGACGCCTGGTTCTGCGGCTATTCCGGAACGATGGGCGGCTGCGTCTGGTACGGCAACGACGACAACGCGCCGATGAACAACATGACCGGCGGCACGCTGCCGGCGGGCACCTGGCACGACATCATGGCCTATGCGCATCAGGGCGCGACCTTGAAGCCCATCGTTGGATTAAGGCCGGATCCCAAAGGCGCGACGGCCGTCGCCAACGCCAATGTGGTGAAGCCCGTCGAACTCGGCGCGCCGCAGCGCCCTGCGACCCTGTCCAAGGGCGCGATCCAGGCGCTCGAATCAATTCAGATGAAGATCAAGGCGGTCGGCGGCGACAGGCAGAGCGCGCTCGAGGCGCCCGAACCTGCTGCGTCCGGCGACGCCGGGCGGCGGGAGGCGCAGCGCGCGAGCCGCGCCGCCGATGGCGGCGTCATACGCTAGCGGCGGGAGCGCTTCCTTGGACCTCAAGCCTTACGCAAATTATCTGCGCGCCGCCTCGGCGATGATCGCCGGCCTGCTTATCGGCCTCTTCGCCACCGTCCTGTCGCTCAACGCCGGCTACGGCTTCAATTCCCTGCGCGCCGGACCGTGGACCGCCTGGCCGCATATCGGCGGCGCCGACATCGATCCTTATGCGCGGGCGGTCATCTCGCGTTCCGGCGAAGCGCCGCTCGGCCGCGACCAGGGACTCGCCTTCATCGCGCGCACCGACTCGGACGGCGCGCCGCTCAACGCCGAATGCGAATATCGCATCGTCGATCCATTGCCGGCCGCGCGCTTCTGGACGATCGCGCTCGCCAGTCCCGATGGCCGGCTCGTCGCCAATCCCACCGAGCGCTACGGCTATTCTTCGGTCGACGTTCTGCGCACGGAAACCGGCGCTTTTGAAATCGGCGTCGCTCGCGAAGCGCGGCCCGGCAACTGGCTGTCGCCGGGAAATGCGCGGGGCTTCGTCGTCATGCTGCGGCTCTATGATACGCCGCTCGACATCGACTCGACTCCCGATCCCCATTCCTTTCCGCACATCGTGAAACTCGGATGCGCCTGAATATTCCCGATCGCTATCTCGATCTCCTGCCTTGGTTGATGGCCACGCTGCTCGTCGCCGGCATCGTGCATATCGTTTCGGTGCTGCTGATGCCGACCATCGCCCCGCGCGACGCGCTGGCGCGGCTCGCGGCCTATGCGAAGAGCGCCGCTCCGGCGGAAGGCCTGGTGCTGCTGCCGCCAATGGCGCCCGGCGCCGAGACGCTGCCCTTCGAAGACCCGGCCTTCGCCGAGGCGGTCTGCGTCTACGATCTCGCCAAGGGTCCGCTGCGGGTCAAGACCAGCGTCGACGGCGAGGACTATCTCGGACTGTCTTTTCACGCCAACGCCGGACGCATCTATCATTCGATGACCGATCGCTCGGCGATCAAAGGCAAAATCGACATCGTCGTCGGCGACGAGCGTCAAATCGACGCCCTGACGAGCGCGGATGAGGGCGATGCGCCGCCGCCGCAGGAAGTGCGGCTGACGGCGCCGACGAAGCGCGGCTTCGTGCTGATCCGCTCCCTCGCCAAACGCCCCTCGGACCAGGAGCGCGCGCGAAACCGACTGAGCGCGATCACCTGCCAGCGTTTCGATTTGCCGCAGGGGTGAGGGCCGTCATTCCCGACAGGTCGAAGGCCTGATCGGGAATCCGAAGCAGCGCGGCGAGACATAGAATGGTTTCCCGGTAGCTTCGTTAGCGCGAAGGGGAGACAGAGAAACTCCATCTTGAGCCTCTTGCAAAGCGTTCTATGTGTGTTCTAATTCAGATGGCCGCTCGTGAGAAACGAAACTCATAGAATGTGGTACGCATAATCGAAAACTAGACAGCGATTCGCGCTGCTCATGCGCTACGGAGGCTCCCTATGATGAAACTGAAGGTTGAAAAGGTCGGCAATGGCCTTCATCATAGCGAGGTTGTGGTGAGTGTGCATACAGACCAAGGCGAAGAGGGCCTTGTGATCGACAAGCGATCTTTGCATGACGGTTTTGTCAGCGTTGGCTATCCCATTCGGAACGATGGCGACTCCTTTCTCGTAGAGCTGCCTCGAGAAACCTACGCAGGTAACTGGCGGGTTTGGGTTGATCGCAGTCAATTAGAAGCTGTTTGATAGAGACGCTTTGCTTGATCCTAACAGATAGAGAGATCCGGACGGCGTTGAAAAAAGGCGTGATCGTCATTGATCCGCCGCCATCCGAAAACGCTTACAGTTCCACAAGCGTCGACCTAACACTCGATCACGAGCTAACACTGTTCAATGAGCCGATCGATGGAAGCGGACTTGAACAGATTATAGACCCCTCGAAGCGGAGAATCGACGCAGAGCGAGCTATTGAGGCGATATCTACAAAGGTATCAATATCCGACGCCGGCTACGTATTACATAAAAACATTCTTATGCTCGCTTATACGGCAGAGTATGTTGATCTACGAATTGACACAAAATATGCTGCACGTGTGGAGGGTAAAAGCTCCTTGGCGAGGTATGGACTGTCTGTTCACATAACCGCGCCGACAATTCATGCTGGGTTCGACGGCCATATTAGGCTTGAGATGATCAATCACGGTCCCTTACCGATCCGGCTGCGCAAGGGCATGCCTATTTGCCAACTCATATTCGAACAGACGTTGGGGACCCCAGATAAGGGCTATAGCGGTCAATTCTCAGGTCAAGGCCGCTAAGCGGCGCTTCTTTGGCGCCTCCAGATAGGCGAGCGCTTCAATTGCCGTCGCTCGGCAGTTCGGGAATGGGCAGAATCTCGATTCCCTCTTCGAGCAGCGCCTTCGCCTCTTCGAAAGTGGCGTGGCCGCGGATCGCGCGTCGCTCGGAGTCGCCGTCCTCCATGGCGCGCGCCTCCTCCGGGAAGCGGTCGCCGACATCTTCCGTATGCGCGATCACCTTATCGTGCAGTTCGCGCAGCTTCATGCGCAGATCGCGCGCCGAATCGTCGCGCTGCTTGGCGACATTGGGCGCCATCACGTCGCGCGCGATCTTCGTCGAGTCGCAGAAGGGGCAGGAGACCCGTCCGTCCGCCGCCTGCTTTTCGAATCCTGCGCTGTCGCGAAACCAGCTTTCGAAGCTGTGTCCGGCGTCGCAGATGAGCGAATAGCGGATCATGCCGCCGCTCCGCCGGCGAGGAGCGCGTCGAGTCCGCCCTCTTGATCGAGGGCGTAGAGATCGTCGCAGCCGCCGATGTGCCGGTCATCGATGAAAATCTGCGGCACGGTCGAGCGGCCATTGGCGCGTTCGCTCATGCGGCGGCGTCCGAGCGGGTCCCACGCCACCGAGATTTCCTCGAAATCGGCGCCCTTTTGCGTCAGCAGACGCTTCGCGGCGATGCAATAGGGGCAAGTGGGCGTGGTGTAGATTTCGATACGGGGAGGCATGGCGCGCTTATACGCCGGCCGCTACGGGCTTGTCACGGCCCGGGCGAAGACGAGGAGATCGACGCGCGCCGCGCCCGCCTTGAGCAGAGCGCGCGTGGCCGCGTTGGCCGTCGCGCCGGTGGTCAGCACGTCGTCGACGAGCACGACATTGCGCCCGTCGATCGCGTCGGCGCGTTCGGGCGAGACGCGAAAGGCGCCGGAGAGATTTGCGGCGCGCTGCGCCCGCGTCAGCCCCACTTGCGGCGCCGTCGGCTTGACGCGCTCGAGCGCCATCATCTCCGCCGGAACGGCGCTCACACGGGAGATCGCCTGCGCAAGCGCCGCCGACTGGTTGAAGCGGCGCGCCAGAAGCCGCAACCGATGCAACGGGATGGGCACGATCACGTCGGCGTCGGCGAGGAGTTCGGCCCCGGCCCGCGCCATCCACCGGCCCATCGGTTCGGCAAGCTCCAGCCGGTCGTAGTATTTCAGCCGGTGGGCAAGAACGCGCGCCTTGTCGCTGTCGTAGCGGGCGACCGTTCTGGCGCGGCCGAAGGCCGGCGGATTGGCTGCCGCTTCCAGCGAGATCAAGCCCGGCTGCGCAAGGTCGCGTTCGAACGGCGTGCCGAGCCGCTCGCAATAGGGGCGCTCGATGAAGGCGATGTCGCGCCAGCACTCGGCGCAGATCGCGCCATGCGCGGCGACGGCCCTTCGGCAGACGAGGCAGGACGGCGGATAGACGAGATCGAGAAGGGCGTTTCCCGCCCATGCGAGCGGTCGAAAGAGGCCCGTGTCTGCGCGCCGCCTGATCAGTCGAAACCCGCTCAATCAGACTTTCCGTTTCAATGTTTGCAGCCGCCCCGGCGGCGCGTTTTCGATCTCGTCAACCGCTCGGCAAATTAGAATTAGCCGAGCAGACCGCGCGCCCTCGGCGCGAGCGGATTGTCGGCGAGCGCCTGCGCGTCGGGACGATCAGGCGCGGGGTGATTGACGAGCGCGCCGTAAAGCCCTTGGACGAAGCTTTCGTCGAGGTCCTTGACGATGAAGACGATGCGCGTGCGCCGGTCGGCGTCCGGCCAGGCGTCGAGGCGATGCGGCGGATGGAAGACATGCTGCACGCCATGAATCGCCACGGGGCGCGACGGATCGTCGGCGAGCGCCACGATTCCCTTTACCCGCAACATGCGCGGCCCATGCGTGTGGCGCAAAAGATCGATGAAAATGTCGAAGGACGCCGGGGTCAGCGGCGTCTCGGCGGAAAAGCAGAAGGCGCGAATATGCGCGTCATGCCGGTTCACGTCGTGACGATGGCCATGATGACGGCCATGAGCGTCGTCGTGATGCGCATGGTCATGATCATGACCGGCGTGTTCGCGCTTCTGCGCCGCTTCGACCGCTTCGGCGTTGAGCCATTCTTTTACGCGCGGCGTTTTGGCGGCGAGATCGAAAAGGCCGCAATTGATAAGCGCCTCCGGCGTCGCTTCGCCCGTGGCGGCGTCAAGCTGCCGGGCGCCGGGATTAAGTCGCGCGAGCCGCACTTTCAGCGCGTCGAGCCGCTTCGCGCCCTCCGGCAGATCGGTTTTAGTGATGACGAGCCGGTCCGCGACGGCAGCCTGTTTGACGGCTTCCTCATGCGCATCGAGCGTCGCCTCGCCATTGGCGGCGTCGATGAGCGTAACGACGCCGTCGAGCCGATAGCGCATCATCAGATAGGGATGATACATGATCGCGTGCAGGATCGGCGCGGGATCGGCAAGTCCGGTCGTCTCCAGCACGACGCGGTTGAATGGTTTGATCCGGCCGTTGTCGAGGCGCTTCAGCAGATCTTCGAGCGTGTTCACCAGATCGCCGCGAATCGTGCAGCACACGCAGCCCGAACTCATCAGCACCATGTCGCCGTCGATCTTCTCGATGAAGAGATGGTCGAGGCCGATCTCGCCAAACTCATTGATCAGGACGAGCGTATCGGCGAGCGCCGGGGAGGCGAGCAGTCGATTGAGCAGCGCGGTCTTGCCGGCGCCGAGGAAGCCGGTGATGACGGTCAGCGGAATTGGCGGCGGCGCCGACCGCGTCGTGCGGCTGGCGGCTGGCGTAGTGAGATCGTTCATTCGGACGAATTCCGGTTGATCAGTTCGTTGCGACTGTCATTCCCGGCAGGCCGAAGGCCTGACCGGAAATCCAGGGCCGATCCAGGAGCGCTGGTTTTGCTCTGGATTCCCGATCGCGCGCGTTGCGCCGGGAATGATAGGCGAACGATTCACACGGAAATTGTATCAGACGGCGCTCGCGCCGGGGCAGGAGAAAGTTCCTGCTCGCGGAAGGCGCGCATTTTCGCTGAAAAAACCGCGCGATTCCAGAATGAACGACGCTTTCGCCCGTTTCCCCGGATTTTCCTGTCGCGCTCAGCTCTTGCCCGGTTCGGCGGGGGCGCGAACCTTCGGCGCGATCGCGCGCTTCTGGGTTTCAGCGGGAGACGCCGCCGTTTTCGGCCTGGCCGCGTGTTTGGCCTTAGGTTTTGCCGGCTCGCCTTCGCTCGCTTCGGCGGCGGGGGCTTCGGCCCTTGCGGCCCTTACCGCCGCGCGCGCCGCTTTTGCAGCCTTTGCATGCTTGGCGCGGCGCAGCGAGACCGCGTCCGGCGCCGGCTTGCTGATCGGCGAAGCGTACGCATCGCCGGGCTCTGGTTGCGCCGCATAGGCGGCGAGATCGGGCTGTTCGCCGACCGGCGCGCCAGGCGCCCGCGTCCGGGCCACCGGCCCGACATAGCCTGGCGTCCGTCCGACATAGACGGGAACGGGCTCAAATCGCGGACGCGGCAGATGCGCGATTTCTTTGGCGTTCGCGCGCGGCTGCTGCTGCGCGCCGCTCAGCGCGTCGAGCAGCGGAACGCCCGAGCCGACAGGGACCGCCGCGTCCTCGATTTCCGCCATGAATTCGGCCGCCGCCGGGCCCCGGTGGCGACACACCGCGTCGCGCAGATCGGGCGCCGCGGTGGGGCCCGAAGACGGCAGCGAAGCGAGCGAGGCGACGGCCTCGCCGCTCTGGAAGCCGCGATCGAGCAAGGCCGCCGTCTTCGCCGTGCGCAGAATAGGATTGGGCGCGCCGAGAACCACGGCGATCAAACGCCGGCCGC
>JACOWC010000105.1 GCA_016177005.1 Methylocystis sp. | reverse complement strand
GAGCGTTCCCTGTTCGCGCTCGCCGGCGAGGAGGTTGAAGGCCATCGCCAGAACGACGAGCGGATAAACGAAGACGATCACGAAGGCGAGGTCGGTCGCCCCCGACATCAGATTGGCGGGGTTGTCGATTTCGTCGGCGAACAGAAAACTGTCCTTCGAGCCGGTCGTCACCCGGACCGCAGGCGGCAGCAGGTCGCTCTGGCCGGTGGCGACGAGCCCCAAGGCAGCGGGCGCGAGCGCGGCGACCGCCGCCGCGGGCCCGCCGCCCATGAAGGTCGGATTGCGCGGATCGCGAAACGGCGGCGGCTCCGGCGCTGGTTTTCCCTGCTCGTCGGCTTCCTGCAATTGCGCCAGCGTTTTCTCGAGCCTGGAGATTCGCTGCGTTTCATCGGCGTGCGCCGCAGCGATCGCCGCCCGCTGCGCGGCGACGCGCGCCGACCCCATGGCGAGAGCGAACAGCGCGACGCCCGCCAAAACGATGAGCGCGAACCAGACCGCGCCGTCGCGGCGCATCATACGCGCTTCAAAACGCCAGCCGGCGAGAAAAGCGGCAGACATCGGCGCGCCTCACACCGGCCGCAAACGGCGCGCCGCGAAAAGCGCGAAGGCGGCCGCAAGCGCAAGCCAGCCAAGAAGCGCCACGATCGGCAGCGCGCTATGATCAAGCGCGAAACCGGCGCCGGGCGCGCGATAGGCGAAGGCGGCGATCTTGCGCCACAGCTCCGGGCCCGCGACGTAACCATTGTCATGGGCGAAATGAATGATGTTGTCGCTCACTTCGTTCTGGATGTCGCGCCGATGCGCTTCAGCGCTCGTCGCGAAATCGAACTGGCTGCGACTGTCCACCCCGGCGAAGGCCATCGAGATCGGCCGCAGCGCGAGCAGCGGAAACAGGAATCCCGGCGCCGCGCGCAGCGCGTCCTGACGCTCGAAGACCGACTGCAAGGCGCCGAAATGACGGTCGAAAATCGCATAGCCGCTCTCGTCGTCCTTGCGCAGCGCAAGGCCGCGGAAATTGACCGGCAGATCCTTGATCCGCGTGACGCCGTATTTCTTCAGCGTTTCATCGCGGAAGGCGATGAAGCCAGGATGGCTTTCGTCATGACCGAAGGTTTTCGACTTGTCCTGCGCGACGCCCGCGCGAAACTCCTGCCATGTCGGCGTCGGCGCGAGCGCGCGCGCGGCGTCGGTGGCAAGCCGCGGCGCGAGGAAGGAATTGGCGAGCCAGAACGCCAGCAGCGTGACGAGCGCCGCGCGGGAATTTCTCGCCAGCGCCGAAACGCCGAGCGCCAGCAACGCGAAGCCGGCGAGATAGGCCGCATAGGCGGCGCCGAGCGCTCCAAGACGAATGAATTGGTCGGAAAGCGACAGGCGCTCGCGATCGACGAAGAAAATGAGCGCGAGCGCCGCGCCGACGAGCGCCGGCGCAAGCAGCGCGAAAATCGCGCCGATCAGCGCGAGCGTCTTGCCGGCGAGAATGTCGCGCGGCTTGGCGCCGACGCTGAGCAATTGTTTGAGCGTGCCGCTTTCGCGTTCGCCGGAAAAGCTCGCAAAGCCCATGAGGATGACGATGAGCGGCGCGATCGTCTGCAGGATGAAGGCCAGCGACAATGAACCAAGACGCGCGCCGACGCCGCCGTCGCGCGCCTGTTTGAACTGGGTTTCGTTTTGCTTATGCGCCTCGAGCCACACGGCCGAGCCGACATAGGCGTCGACGCCGGGGTCGGCCAGCGCAAGCGGGCTCAACGGCTTGAAGGCGTATTGGCCGAAATGCGCGGCGGCGTGGGGATTCTTGGCGCTCTGTCCGATCCACAGTTCGCGATCGGCCCTCGCCGCCGCGTCGCGCTCGCTTAAGATGCGGGCGTTCTCGACATAGCCGAAGGCGAGCGCGGCGAGCATCAGCGCGACGACGAAGGCGCAGAGCCAGACGAGGCGCCGGTCGCGAAAAAGCTCCAGCCATTCCTTGGCGGCGACCGCGCGCACGACCCGCCAGCGGCGCTTCGCCGGCGTCGCCGCGGCGAGAGGGGCGAGAGCGAGATCGCTCACGCAGCCCTCGCGAAAAGATCGAGATAGGCGCGCTCCAGCCCCAGATGATCGACGTCGTCGGCGCCGAAGACCGACGCGAGACGCCCCTGCGCCATGATGCCGATGCGCGTGCCGCATTGCTTGGCGAGGAAGAGATCATGGGTGACCATCAGCACCGCCATGCCGTCCTTGCGCAGGCGCTCGATGAGCGCGGCGAATTCATTGGCCGCGAGCGGATCGAGCCCGGAGGTCGGCTCGTCCAACACCAAGGCCTGCGCGCGCCTTGCGAGCGCGATGGCGACGCCGACCTTCTGGCGCATGCCCTTGGAGTAGCCGCGCACCTGACGATGGACCGCGTCGCTCGGCAGGCCGGCGGCGGCGAGCAGCGACAGAAGCGTGTCGCGCGGCGCCTCGGCGCCCGAAATTTCAGTGAAATATTGCAGATTTTCGAGGCCGGTGAGCGCGCCGTAGAGCATCACCTGCTCGGGGATATAAGCGAGCCGCGCCCGCGCCGCCGACGGATCGACCGCGGCGTCGATTCCGCAGACGAGCGCCTGGCCCGCCGTCGGCTGGATAAAGTTCAGGAAAAGATTGACCGTCGTCGTCTTGCCGGCGCCGTTCGGACCGAGCAGGCAAAACACCTCGCCCGCCGGCACGATCAAATTCAGACGATCGAGCGCCGGCGCATCGGCGCCGTCATAAATTTTGGTGAGATTGCGCGCTTCGAGCACCGGCCGCATCCGCCCTACGCCTTGACGCCGGCGCGCGTGGCCTCGCGCCGAGCGTTATGATCTTTGGCTCGAGCCTGCCTTTTCGCTGAGCAGGCGTCAAGTTGGGGACGCGGTCAATGGAGTCGGACTCGTTCGAATGAAAAAGGCCCTGTGCGCTTAGCCTCTACGCAACCCTGTCGCAAATTGCTTTGACGACTTCTTGGGCAATCCACGGGGCCATCGAGTATTTGCCCGTGTCGATGCTGAAAAAACTATCCTTGGCTACGAGGCCAATATCGTCGCGGCGATGTAGATCGGATGATGGATCGCTCAAGGCGCCCTGGCCTCCCGCATATACCCAACCGCCCCGCAGTTTGGCGGACTGCAAGACTGTCCGCACAGTCGCAATGCCCGGCAGGCATTCCGCCAGTTTGGCGAACTTCTCCTCCGTGATGCGTATTCGCGCCGCCTCGTCGGGCATTGCGACCGTCGGCGGAGACAGCGCATGGCTCTCGAGCAGCAAGCCACTGTGATACCAAGAAAGGTATAGATCCCGCCCGTTGTAATTCTTCACGTCGCCGAAGGGACCAACCGCAATGACGGCGCTTTTCAGGTCGACCGGCTCAGAGGTGCGGGCAAACAATGAGACGCGGTATCGATGGGTCCAGGTTCGCGCCCGTATCAGGCCTACCGTGGCGTCGATCGCTCCGCGCCCTTCCCAAAGCGCATTGACGACAGCATCGAATGGCCCGAAAGTCTCCGGCGTTCCATCCGCCGCGATGGTCTCAACGAGCCAGCGTCCGCGCTTGTCGCTTTGCTGTTTCACGCGATGAACGCGATAGCCCATTCTCTTTTCGATCTTGGCGCAAGCCGCCAAAGCTGCGACAAAATGATCGGCGACCCGATTGGTTGCAACCGAACGCTCCGGCGTCTCGAACCCGGAGAGGATTGACCGCGTGTCGCAAAGGTCTTCCAGCTCTCTGCGCGAAAGCCGCCGCGGCGGATTCCTGGCCAGGGGCACGACGTAGCCGTCGGCATCCGGGCAGGCGTGCGTCAGTTCGGCGACTTGGCGGGCGAGCGCGAAGGCCTGCTCGGACGCCGTCACCGAGTCGCGATGGATCAGACAGATATCCTGCGCGGTCCAACAGTCTTCCTCAAGCGGGCGGCCAATCAACTCGGAAACCAGACGGCGGAAACTCAAACCGCCAGGAATGAGCTTGCGGGCCGTGGCAAGCGACGGATCGGCGCCGTAAAGATATCCGAGGTGGATTTTGCCCTCGTTCCAGCGGCTGGCCCCTGAGAACGGCGCAGGCGCAGCATCCAGCAGCACCGACCGAACGCCCTTTCTTGAAAGGAACAGCGCCACGGAGCTTCCCATAATGCCCGCGCCGAGAACGGCGACCGTCGGGATTCGCGCTCTGCCGGAGGGGCCTGCCGCAGCCTGGTCGGGCATGGCGTTCATCGCCAAGTTGCTTTCACCGCGCCTATGTCTCGCTGCATTGAGCCCTCCTCAATTCGAGGCCATGGTTAAGGCGCTCCAGTGTCGCCTCGCAATGAGCGACCCAGGCAAGGTCTTCTGCGTCAAGAACACTGGGAAGAAAACGCGCCGCCTCGATTCCCAGCGGCTCGGCGATATCAGCGGCCTCGACTCTCCTGACATCATTCATGCGCAATTGCTGTTCCCGCAAATCAAGCAAATGGAACAACCGGAGGCAATATAGACCTGCGAGTCGTTCCTCTGGAGTGGCCGCCGCCGCCTCGACAATCTCCAGGCAGTGAGTCGCCGCCTCGCGCTGGCTGCGCAGGGCGGCGTCGAGATCGGCGGGAGACCAGCTTGAAGAGCGGGTCAGACTCCCCTCGCGTTGCCACCTCCGGTATAATGGCTCTCGAACGGCGATGGCCGGTCCCGCCGCAAGCAATCGCATGTGGAAAACATAGGCGACCCAATGGCTATCCCCATAAAGGCGGGGAAAGCGGACCGCCTTGGCCGTCCCCTGCCATCGGATGAGGCTCCTCAATGTCGTTCCCCGCCGCGTCATCATGAAGTCGATGAGCCGACGCATGGGCGGACCATCGTATGAGTGAGCTGGTTTCAACTGCTCACTCAGCCCGAATTCGACGAGATCGCAATGAGCGCTGGCGGCCGCCGGCGCCGCCTGCAAGGCGGCCAGCAGCTTCTCGACATAGGTAGGCTCGATAATATCGTCGTGGAAATAGATGAGCCCATATTCTGTGTCGATGCAGTCCAAGGCGGCATTCGCGTTCTGCGACCAGCCGAGTCGATTGTCTTGAAAAAGAAGATGAATCCGAACATCTTCTCTGGCCAGCTCGCGGCAAATCTCCGGCGTGCGATCGCTTGAGCGATCCACCGACACGACAATGCGAATATCCTTGTGAGTCTGCGCCCTCGCACACGAGATGGCGCGCGCGATGAACGCCTCGGATTGATAGGTTGGAATACAGATTGTCACATCGGCGGTCATGGGGACATAGTCGACTTATGTTCCACAAAGTCATTGGACGAGATTTCCGGCTCAATGATGTAATTCTCTGGATCGAACTCGTGAGAACACAGCACCATCAATTCGGAGCCGCTTTCAAGATAAGTCTGCTTCGTCCATACACGCTGGGGAATGAGGAGGCCTTGGCCGTTGGGTTCGCAGACAACGCTGTGATGCTTGCCGCCGTGGCGCAAATCGACCCTGATCAGTCCGGCCAAGGCGATCAGAATTTGATCTCCGACCCGATGAGCATGCCCGCCGCGCTGAACGCCAGCCGGCACGTCGGTTATGATGAAGGCGCGCAAAGGCATGAATGGAAGACTGGAGAACTCTACAACTTTTAACTTGCCACGAGCATCGGCAAAGTTTTGCAGATCAATCCATTCGAACACTTTCCGCTCTCCCTACCGTTCGATGCCGCCGGCTTGTGGACGAGTCGTTGAGGCAAGCTCAGTAAATATTAATTCGGATCGAATGGTGATTAAAAGTCTCCGGATGCTTACCCGCCCCCTTCAATTTTTCTTGAGGGAATGCGCATTGAACGGCAATTATGGGAACCATCGAACGCGAAGGCGCCGCGATCGGGATTTTTCTCACGCTCAAAGAGCCGACGCGGGAACTGGAAAAGGAAGCTGCTCCCGCTGGCTTTTACGAGACCGGCGGGCGCAAATTCCCGCGCATTCAAATTCTCACGGCGGCGCAGGTCATCGACGACCGGCGCCCGCAAGGATCATTGCTCTGAGGCCTTTCGCCGTCAATTGCGAGGAGGCGTAACCGACGAATCCAGAGCCTGTGGGCGCTCCTGGATTGCTTCGCTTCGCTCGCAATGACGATGGCGAGCGCGCCTACTTCTTCTTGCCTACTTCTTCTTATAGGCTTCCGTTACGTCCTCGACCGTGTGCAAGCCGGGCTTCGGCGACATGACGAGCACCGCCATATTGCCGGGCGCATGCTCGTTCTTCCACATCTTGGTGTGCGCCACGGGGATTTTCTCCCAGGAGAACACTTCCGACATGCAGGGGTCGACGCGCCGGTCGAGCACGAAGCGGTTCGCCGCCGACGCCTGCTTCAAATGGGCGAAATGCGAGCCCTGGATGCGCTTCTGGCGCATCCATACGTAGCGCGCGTCGAAGGTGAGGTTGAAGCCGGTCGTGCCGGCGCAGAACACCACCATGCCGCCACGCTTCACGACGAGGCAGGAGACCGGGAAGGTCGCTTCGCCCGGATGTTCGAAAACGATGTCGACGTCCTTCTTGCCGGTAATGTCCCAGATCGCCTTGCCGAAGGCGCGGGCGTTCTTGGTCCATTCGACGTATTCGGGCGTGTTGACCTTCGGCAGCTGCCCCCAGCACTTGAAGTCCTTGCGGTTGATGACGCCCTTGGCGCCGAGCGAGAGCACGTAGTCCCGCTTGCTCTCGTCCGAGATGACGCCGATGGCGTTGGCGCCGGCGGCGGCGCAGAGCTGCACGCCGAAGACGCCGAGCCCGCCCGACGCGCCCCACACCAGCACATTGTCGCCGGGCTTCAACTGATGCGGCGCATGGCCGAAGAGCATGCGATAGGCGGTGGCGAGCGTTAAGGTGTAGCAGGCCGCCTCTTCCCAGCTCAGGTGTTTGGGACGCTCCATCAGCTGGCGGTCCTGGACGCGGCAAAATTGGGCGAAGGAGCCGTCCGGCGTCTCATAGCCCCAGATGCGCTGCGAGGGCGAGAACATCGGGTCGCCGCCGTTGCACTCCTCGTCGTCCCCGTCGTCCTGGTTGCAGTGGACGACCACTTCGTCGCCGACCTTCCAGCGCTTCACCTTGGACCCCACCGCCCAGACGATGCCGGAAGCGTCGGAGCCGGCGATGTGATAGGGATTTTTGTGCGCGTCGAGCACGGAGATGGGCTCGCCCAGCGAGGCCCAGACGCCGTTGTAATTGACGCCGGCCGCCATCACGAGAACGAGCACGTCGTGGCTGTCGAGCTCCCAGGTCGGCAAGACCTCGAGCTGCATGGCGGTTTCCGGCGGCCCGTGCCGCTCCTTCCGGATCGCCCAGGCGTACATGTTCTTCGGCACATGCCCGAGCGGCGGAATCTCGCCCATCTCGTACAGGTCTTTTTTGTCGGTCAATTTCAGGCTCCTCGCCTTGCCGCCCTTCGGGCCTTGGAATTGGCGGGAGCTTATAAACGGGGCGGCGGCGCGCGAATAGCCCTAACTTGAGGGCGGGCTCGGTCCTTCCTCGCGCGGCGGCCTGTCGTCGCGCATTGCCCGATAGCGCCCCCGCCCTTATCATTAAGCTGGTTCAGCCAGTCGATCGGACAAAAGATGGAAATCGGCGCCTTCGAAGCGAAGAACACGCTCGGCAGCCTCCTCGACCGGGTCGAGAAAGGCGAGGAGATCATCATCACCCGCCGCGGCAAGCCGGTGGCGAAATTGGCGCCTGTGCGCGCCGATAAGGATCGTTCTGCGGCCGTCGCCGCCGCAAAGGAGCTTCGCGAACTCTCAAAAGGCAACAGGCTCGACGGCCTCAAGATCAAGGATTTGATCAACGAAGGACGTCCATGAGGTCAG
>JACOWC010000104.1 GCA_016177005.1 Methylocystis sp. | reverse complement strand
TCCATCCCGCGACGCCCTTCGCCGGCGCCGGTCCGGCCGGAAGCAAGGCGACGGCGAAATAGCAGGCGGACACGATGACGAAGAGAAACGACAATGTCTTCACCCCGCCGATGCGGTCCGCGATATAGCCTCCGACGGGCCGGAAGCCGGAACCGAAAGCGACGATCAGCGCAACCATCAGTCCAGCGGCGACTCCCGTCGCGTGATATTGCGTCGTAAAGTAGAGCGGAAGCGCCGACGCGAGACCGACGAAACCGCCGAAGGTGATGAAGTAGAAGAACATGAACCAGCGGCTGTCTGCGTCCGCAAGCATTCTGCCATAGCCGGAAAAATCAGTCTGCATCTTGGCGCCGGGCGCGTCCTTGGCGGCCAATGAATAGACAATGAGCACCAGAACCATCAACGCCAGCAGAACGCCATAGACCGCCCGCCAGCCGTAAGCCTCGGCGATCGACGGCGCAAAAAGCGTGTCGAGCACGACGCCCATGTTGCCGGCGCCGGCGATGCCCATCACCAGACCCTGATATTGCGGCGGATACCAGCGGCCGGCCTGCGGCAAGGCGACCGCGAAGGAGGCGCCGGCGAGTCCAAGCGACAGGCCAAAAAGCGCGATCGCGATCGAACTCGTCAGTCCAAAGACGCATACGAGAGAAACGGCGAACATCACGATCGCCTGCGCGAGGATGCCCGTCATCTTCGGGCCGATCGCGTCGGCGAGAAGACCAAGCGGAACGCGGAAGAATGCCCCGCCGAGCACCGGAATTGCGACCAGCGAGATTTTGTCCTCGACCGAAATCGGCATGTCCTTGGTTATGTAAATCATCAGCGGACCGAGCGAGACCCAGGCCATGAAGCTGATGTCAAAGTAAAGAAAGGCCGCAAGCAGCGTCGGCCAATGACCGGCCTTCTTAAAATCCGAAAGTTTCATCAGATGCTCCTTCTTTCATGTTGGTTGTGTTCTCTCGCGCCAAATCCGTCGCCGACGCGGCGGCGAGAGAAGCCTTGACGAGACGTTCGATTTCCGGCCGGCATGAGCCGCAATTGGAGCCTGCGCGGATGGCCTTGCCGACGTCCGAAGCCGAGCGGCAACCCTGCGCGATCGCGACTTCGATTTTCTTCTGCCCGACGCTGAAGCATGAACAGACGAGCGGACCGTCATGCGCCGACGGCCGGCCCGACCGACCGGACATGAGCGACAGTCGCTCCGCGCCGTCGAGTCGATCGCGGGCGAAGAGTTCGAGCGCCAAGTCCCAAGACGGCGAAAGCGGAGACAGAGTCCAGATGAGCGTTGCGCGGTCGTCGACGAAAGCGGCCCCGGAGAAAAGGCTCTTCGTTTCGTCGATCAATTGAACAACGTCCTCGCTCGCCGCAGCGGCGCGGATAATGTCCGCCCAATCGTCATCCGGCAGATCGCCCGCGACTCGATAGCCATACCCCTTGGCGACCGCGATCCGCGCCCACCACACGCCCTTGGGCAAAGCCATCGGCTTACGGGAAAGGAAGAAGCCCTGACGGGCAAAGCGCAGGGGCGCGATATCGGCCGGCGTCGCCTTCGATTCAGGCTGTCCGGAGAACGGGTCGACGAAAGGCGCCACCAGCGCGCCAATGCGCGCATCGGCGGCGGTTTCATCGGTCCAGTGGATCGGCGCGAAAATATGCCCTGCCGGCTGACGATCGGTCACGACGGCGCGCAGAACGCAGGCGCCATAGGGCGTGGCGACGCGGACAAATCCGCCGTCTTCCGCGCCATAGCGATCAGCGTCCGACGCGCTGATCTCGACGAAGGGCTCGGGAAGATGTCGCGCGAGACGAGGGCTTGCGCCGGTTCGCGTCATGGTGTGCCATTGATCTCGGATGCGGCCGGTGTTGAGCCGAAGCGGGAAGTCCTCCGTCAATCTGGTCGCCAAGCCGGGCTTCGCCGGCGCAATGAATTTCGCTCGTTTGTCCGGCGAGAAAAAGTCGCCATGCGCGAACAAACGCTTGCGGCCCTTGCGCTCGCCTGCATGAATCGGCCATTGGGTCGGTTTGAGCGCGTCATATTCGGCGTCGCTCAGCCGCGCCAGCCCGCCGATATTGAACGCGCGCGTTCCGTTATTTTCGAACGCCGACAGAGCGGCGTGTTCGCGAAACACATCGGCGGCCGAGCGGTAATCGAAACCAGCAAAACCCATACGCCGCGCAACGTCGGCGAAGATCGACCAGTCGGCGCGGGTTTCGCCCGGCGCCGGCAAAAAGGCGCGCTGACGAGAAATACGGCGCTCGGAATTCGTGACCGTGCCGCTTTTTTCGCCCCAGGCATGCGCCGGCAGAAGCAGATGCGCGCCGCCGTTGATCGTGTCGTTCGACGTTACATTATCGGAGACAATGAAGAGGTCGAGCTTGGCGAGAGCGGCGCGCGCAGCATCGGCATTGGGAAGAGAAGCCGCAGGATTGGATCCCACGACCCACAGCGCCTTGATGTCGCCGCGCGCGACGGCGTCGAACATCTGCACCGCTTTCCAGCCTTCGCGCTTTGCGATGCGCGGCGCATTCCAGAAGCGGCCAACGCGATCGACGCTTTCTGCGTCGAAACTCATATGCGCGGCGAGGCTGTTCGCGAGCCCGCCGACTTCTCGCCCGCCCATTGCGTTGGGTTGGCCGGTCAGCGAGAAGGGCGAGGCGCCGGGCATGCCGACGCGGCCGGTCGCGAGATGGCAATTGATGATCGCGTTGACCTTGTCGGTTCCCTGCGCCGACTGATTGACGCCCTGGGAAAAGGCGGTGACCGTGCGCGGCGACTGCGCGAATAATTCGAAGAACGCCGCAATATCGGCCTCACGCAGCCCCGTCGACATTGCAGTCGCTTCAATCGATGGCGCGATGTTCCGAGCCGCCGTCAGAGCGCTTTCGAAGCCGGTCGTGTATTGCCGAATATAGTCAGCGTCGAGCGCGGCGAACTTGTCGAGATAGACAAGCAAGCTGCAAAACAGCGCCTGGTCCGCGCCCGGCGCGATCTGCAAGAACAGGTCCGCGCTTTCCGCCGTCACGGTGCGGCGCGTGTCGATGACGACGAGCTTTGCGCCCCGCTCCCCCTTGTTGCGCATGATGCGCTGAAACAGAATCGGATGGCACCAGGCGGCGTTTGAGCCGACGAGCACGATGAGATCGGCTTCGTCCAAATCTTCATAGCAGCCCGGCACCACGTCGGCGCCGAAAGCGCGCTTGTGGCCGGCGACCGTCGAAGCCATGCACAGGCGAGAATTGGTGTCGACATTGGCGGAGCCGATGAAGCCCTTCATCAGCTTGTTGGCGACATAATAGTCCTCGGTCAGCAGCTGGCCAGAGAGATAGACCGCGACGGCGTCGGGACCATGCCGATCGACGATGCGACGAAGGCCCTTGGCGGCGTCGTCCAGCGCCGCATCCCAACTCACCCGCATCAAGGCCCCGTCAGCCTGACGGCGCATCGGATAGAGAAGGCGCCCTTCGAGCCCGAGCGTTTCCTCGAGCGCCGAACCCTTGGAGCAGAGTCGGCTGAAATTTGCAGGATGGGCTGGATCGCCGATAACGCTCTTACCGCCCGGCGAGGCGAGCACGCCGCAACCGACGCCGCAATAGGGACAGGTCGAGCGCGTCGCGATCGCTTGAAACTGCGATGCGTCGGCCTGCAGGGTTTCGCGCGGCGCTGGCGCTACGACTCCATCAAGCATGAGCGGCCTCAATAGACATCCTGTTGATACCGTCCGCTCCTTTTGAGCTGCGCAACGAAGGCGACTGCTTCGTCGGCGCTGCGCGCGCCGAATTCCGCAACGACGTCGACAAGCGCGCGCTCGACATCCTTGGCCATGCGCTGCGCATCGCCGCAAACATAAAGGTGCGCGCCTTCCGCAAGCCATGCCCATAATTCGCGGCCGGACTGGCGCATGCGGTCCTGCACATAAAATTTCTCTGCGCCGTCTCGTGACCATGCGAGCGAAAGGCGCGTGAGCAGGCCAGTCGCCTTCATCGTTTCGAATTCGTCGGCGTAAAAAAAATCACAGGCGGAGCGTTGATGGCCGAAGAACAGCCAGTTCTTGCCGCTCGCCTGAATCGCCGCGCGCTCTTGCAGAAAGGCGCGGAACGGCGCGACGCCGGTGCCCGGGCCGATCATGATGATTGGCGTCGCGGGATTTTCGGGCAGAGCGAAGCCATGCGCCGCCTGCACATAGACGCGAAGACCGTCGCCCGGCGCGATGCGTTCGGCGAGAAAGGTCGAGGCGACGCCAAGGCGTTTGCGTTTTCCGATCACATAGCGGACGGCGTCGACGGTCAGCGACAGGCGTCCCTGCGAAGCCTTTGGCGATGACGAAATGGAGTAGAGTCGCGGCTGCAGCGGCTCCAGCGCTTCGACAAAAGCTTCCGGATGGGGGCGCGCGTTGGGAAACTTCTGCAGCACGGCGAGCACGTCGAGCGTTGCGGCGTCGCCGTCAGGATCCTCGCCCTGCGCGAGCAAACGCGCCTTCTCGCGCGGGGCGCCGCCGGTGACGAAGGAGATCAGTTCGAACAGCGCATCGGGCGCCGGAGATAGGGAGACGTCGGTCAACAATATTTCGCGCAGGGTCTTGTCGCGCACCGGCGTCACATGCGAAGCGCCGAGCATGGCGATGATCTGATCGACGAGGCCGAGATCGTTTTTGGGAAACACGCCGAAGCTGTCGCCGACCGTGTAAGTCAGTTCGCTCGCGCCAATATCGAATTCGATATGCCAGGTGTCTTTCTCCGAGCCTTCCTGGTTGAGCCGGCGACGCGACATAAAGGTCGCGTGGACCGGATTGTCGCGCGAGCGGCCGGGCGCCGGCGCGACCGCAGTCTCTGAGGCGATGGCGGGCTCCGCCGGCGCAAGGGACGGCGCCGCCGGAGACTGATCCAGCTCCGCCGCTAGCGTTTTCAACGTCCGCGCGGTGTCCTTGCCGCCGGGCGCGCAAAGATTGAGCCGCGTTTCCTTTTTGCCGGCGAGCGCGTCAGCATAGGTCTCGCAATTATAGCCGCACTGGCCGCAGTCCTGCTGCGCCATGGCCGCCATCATCCGCCGACGTAGCGGCCGCCCTTGCGCGAGCTGCATCCGCGCATCGAGCGCCAGCGTCTGGTCATGCCAGGGGGCTTCGCCATCGTCGGCACCGGTGGACGCGCCGCCCAGAATTGCGGCGTTGGCTTCCGGCGACAGCGGCGTGACGGCGCCGTCGTCCGGCGCGGCGAAGCCGGCAAAGAAGCCGCTGAGCCAGGCGCGCTGCTCGGGCGTGAAAGGCGCGTTCGGCGGGATGAGATAGGGCGGAGAGGACATATGGGTCACGCCATGCTCTCCTCATTCACGAGACGACGCAGCGTCTCAATGTCGTGACGGCGCGCGAAGGCGACGAAGGTTTCGTCCGCATTCGCACGCTTCGTTCGATAGGCGCGAAGAATTCTCGCCACCGTTTCCGGCGCCTCTTCCGCCGTCACATTCTGCTGGAATTCAGAGGCGATGCGGGCGTCTTCTCCAAAGCCGCCGCCGACGACAATGTGATAGCCCTCGACCGTGTCGCCATCGTCATTGATCGGCACGCGCGCGGCGATCAGTCCGATGTCGCCGATGTAATGCTGCGCGCATGAGTGGTGGCAGCCAGTGAGGTGAATGTTGATCGGCGTGTCGATCGGCGCTGCGGCCTCGCAATGGGCGGCGATTTCTTCGGCGTGCCGTTTGGTGTCGGCGGCGGCGAAACGACAGCCGGAATTTCCGGTGCAGGCGACAAGTCCGGCGCGAATTGGCGAGGCCTGCGTCGAAAGGCCGAGTGCTTCAATCATCGCGACGGCCTCGGCGATATTTTCGTCGGCGACGCTGGTGATCAGCACATTTTGCCAAACCGTGAGGCGCAGACCGCCGTCCCCGAATTGGCGCGCGATCTCGGAGAGACCGCGCGCCTGCGGGGGGGTAAGACGGCCGACCGGCAGTGCGACGCCGATCCAATTGAAGCCCGCCTGCTTCTGCGGGCGCACGCCGATATGGGCCGCGCGATCCTGACGCGGACGCGCTTCGATCGCATCGGCGTCGACGCGGAGCAGCTTGCGGCCAAGTTTTTGTTCGACGGCGGCGAGGAATTTGTCGAAACCCCAGGCGTCGAGCACATATTTCAGGCGCGCCTTGGCGCGGTTGGCGCGGTCGCCATGTTCGATGAAGACCCGCACGACCTTGTCGGCGACCTCCACCGCTTCGTCCGGCGGCGCAATGACGCCCGTATCGCGGGCGAAATCCTTGTGGCCGGTTATGCCGCCGAGCGCGAGACGGAAATAGACGCCCGGCGCAACGCCATGGCCGTTTTTCACGACGACGGCCTGAAAGCCGATGTCGTTGGTGTCTTCCAGCGCGCCAATCGATCCTGCGCCGTCAAAGGCGATGTTGAATTTGCGCGGCAGGCCGTAGAGCGAGCGATCGTTCAGGATGTGATGATGCATGGCGCGCGCATAGGGACGCGTGTCGATCAGCTCCTGCGGATCGACGCCTGCCGTCGGCGTGCCGGTGACGTTGCGGATATTGTCGGCGCCGGAGCCCTTGCTCCACAGGCCGAGATCCTGAATCGCCTCCACAATATTCGTGGCGTTTTTCGGCTCGATCTCGCGGATCTGAATATTGGCGCGGGTTGTCACATGCAGATAGCCGCCGCCGTAATTTTCGGCGAGGTCTGCAACGCCCGCGAACTGCCAATGGGTGAGCGCGCCATTGGGAATGCGCAGCCGGCACATATAGGCGTCCTGGGCCGGCGCGACATAAAAGAGGCCATAGAAGCGCCAGCGGAAATTGTCGGCGGGTTTGGGCGGGGCGTTCTCCTTCGCTTGCGCGACAAGGCGCGGCCAGGCGTCGAACGGATGCTCCTCGCGCTTCCATTTTTCCTGATCGGCGAGCTTGCCGCCTGCGGCCGCGACGCGGTCCTGCGCGGCAATATGCGCGGCGTCGGGCCCCATCGGCTGCGCTTGCGCCGGCGGCGCCTTTTGTCCGCCGCGAGCCGAGAACCCGGCGGCAAATCCTTCGAGATAGCGCTTTTGGTCGAGCGTGAAATCGACGGACATTTCAGGCGGCCTTCTGCACGGGCGCGCCGAACATCAATTGGTCGCGCATCGACGAAATATCCGCGCCGGAACGGATGAGATCGAGAAAGTCGGCCGCGCCGCTTGTGTCTCCAATCAGGATTGCGCCCACGAGCCTGTCGTCGCGCACGACAAGCTTGCGATAAATTCCCATCCGCGGGTCCTTGCAGACGATGCGGCGCGCATCGTCTTCGCCGAGATAATCGCCGGCGGAAAAAACGCGCACGCCGGACACTTTGAGGTTGGTGGAGACGACGCTGCCGCAATAGGACGCGTCTTGTCCGGCCAGCCGCATGGCGAGAACGCGTCCCTGCTCATAGGCAGGCTCGACGAGACCATAACAGACGCCCAGATGTTCGGCGCATTCGCCGATGGCGAAAACGCCCGCTTCGCTGGTCTCGAGACCATCGTCGACAATTGCGCCTCGTCCGACGTCAAGACCCGCTTGTCGCGCGAGGTCGGCGTTGGGCCGAATGCCGACGGCGAAAACCACGGCGTCGGCTCGAACCCTCCGACCGTCGGCGAACTCTACGCCTTCGACGCGGTCCGATCCGGTGATGCGCGTTGTGTCGGCGTTGAGAAGCACGCGCACGCCCTTCTCTTCAACGAGGCGGCGCAGGATGTCTGCGCCCGCCGCATCGAGTTGACGCTCCATCAACCGATCCATGACATGGGCGAGCGTCACGTCGACGCCGCGCCGCGCGAGCCCATAGGCCGCCTCGAGCCCAAGAAGACCGCCGCCGATGACGAGCGCGCGGGCGCCCTTGCCTTCGAGCCCGGCAAGCGCTTC
>JACOWC010000103.1 GCA_016177005.1 Methylocystis sp. | reverse complement strand
GCGCATGATGAATCATGTGCTCGAGAAGCGAAATCTGCGCGCCACCATTGTCGGCGCCACGTCCGGCGACACGGGCGCCGCGGCGATCGAGGCGTTCAAAGGATTGGATCGCGTCGACGTCTTCATTCTTTTTCCTCACGGCCGGGTTTCCGACGTGCAGCGCAAGCAAATGACGACGGTCGCCGACGACAATGTTCATACGATCGCGCTGCAGGGATCATTCGACGACGCGCAGGCGATTTTGAAGCGGCTGTTTCGCGACGCCGAGTTTCGCACGCGCGTCGGACTCGCCGGCGTCAATTCGATCAACTGGGCGCGCGTCGTCGCGCAGACCGTCTACTACTTCACGAGCGCCGTCGCTCTCGGCGCGCCGCATCGGCATATGTCCTTCGCCGTGCCCACTGGCAATTTCGGCGACGTGCTCGCCGGTTATGTCGCCAAGCGCATGGGTCTCCCTGTCGACAGACTCGTCGTCGCGACCAACGCCAATGATATCTTGGCGCGCGCGCTCGCCAGCGGACGATACGAGCCGCGCGGCGTGACGCCGACTCAGTCGCCGTCGATGGACATTCAGGTTTCGTCCAATTTCGAACGCTTATTGTTTGATGCGACGGGACGCGATTCGGCTGCGGTCCGCGCCGCTTTCGCCTCGCTCGATCAATCCGGCGCTTTCGATATTCCGGCTGACGCTCTTGCCGCAATCCGCGCCGAGTTCGACGCGCAATCCGTCGGCGAAACCGAGACCACGGACGAGATTCGTCGCACCTGGCGCGAGACCGGCTATGTGCTCGATCCGCATACGGCGACCGGCGTCAGCGCCGCGCGCGTTCGGCTCGCGCACGACCCGGCGACGCCCGTCATCGCGCTGTCGACCGCCCATCCGGCGAAGTTTCCGGACGCCATTGAGCGCGCGATCGGACTGCGTCCGCAACCGCCCGAAAATATTGCAACGCAACTTGACGCGCCGGAACGATTCACGATTCTTGAAAATGACGTTGCGCGAGTCGCCCAATTCATCTCATCACGCGCGCGCGCGGCGCGGAACTGACAAGGTCTGGCAAGGAGCACGATGGCGATCTTCAGCGTAATCGGGCGCCGCGACCTGCCGATCCGAGGCGAGGGGCTTTATCTTCGCGCGTCGGAAATGCGCGATTACGTCGAATGGGCCGAACTGCGCGAGAAGAGCCGCTCTTTCCTCACGCCGTGGGAGCCGCTGTGGCCGATCGACGACCTCACGCGGGCAAGTTTTCGCTATCGCGTGCGTCGTCATGCCGAGGAAATGGCGCGCGACGAGGCCTATTCCTTTTTCATCTTTCGCGAAGAGGATGACGCGCTGATGGGCGGCCTGTCCTTCGGACACGTCCGGCGCGGCGTGTCGCAGGCGGCGACACTCGGCTACTGGATGGGCGAACCTTATGCAGGCAAGGGCCATATGACCCGCGCCGTTCGCGCCGCCTGCGTCTATGCTTTCGAAAAGCGCGGCTTCCATCGCATCGAGGCGGCTTGCCTGCCGACCAACGAGCCTTCAAAGCGATTGCTGGAGCGCGTCGGTTTCAAGCAGGAGGGCTATGCGCGCGCCTATCTCAATATCAACGGCCAGTGGCGCGACCATCTGCTTTATGCGCTGCTGGAGACTGACCCTCAGCCGATCAATCCGCCGTCCGCGGCTTGATAGGGACGCGCTATGGCGCGAGCGCCGCTTTCTGCAAGGCGACAAGATCCGCCACGCCTTTTTGAGCGAGCGCCAGCATGGTGGACAGCTCGTCCTGTGAAAAAACCGCGACTTCGGCGGTCGCCTGAATTTCAACCAGACCGCCGGAACCGGTGATGACGAAATTGGCGTCGGTCTCGGCCGTCGAATCTTCGGCGTAATCGAGATCGATCACCGGCGTCGCGTTGAAAATGCCGCAGGAGATTGCGGCGACGTGATCGCGCAGCGGGCTTTCCTTGACGATGGAGCGCGAACGCATCCAGTCGAAGCAGTCATGCAGCGCGAGCCAGGCGCCGGTGATCGACGCCGTGCGGGTTCCCCCGTCGGCCTGGATCACGTCGCAGTCGACGACGATCTGCCGCTCGCCAAGGGCTGGCAGATTTGTGACCGCGCGCAGCGAACGGCCGATGAGACGCTGAATTTCCTGGGTGCGTCCCGAAAGCCTGCCGGCGGCGGCCTCGCGCCGCGTGCGCGTATGCGTGGCGCGCGGCAGCATGGAATATTCGGCCGTCACCCAGCCTCGGCCCTGGCCGCGCAGCCACGGCGGCGGCTTGTCCTCGAGCGACGCCGCGCAGAGCACCTGCGTATTGCCGAATTTCACGAGGCAGGAGCCCTCGGCGTAGCGGGCGACGCCTCGCTCGAAACTCACCTGGCGCATCTCATCTGGCGCGCGTTTGCTGGGGCGCATAATAGCTCCGTGGACGTATCGGTCGCGCCTTCTATCGCGCTTTCGGCGACCGTGGAAGCGCCGGCGTGACGCCCCCGTCTTGCGCTCGTGGCCGCATGGTGAAACCATGAGCTAACGGGGCCGGACAAATCAGGCTCCGACCGATAAGGAGGGAGTGATGGACCAAACGTCGTCCCAAGCGTCGTCCCAAGGAGCGCATTCTCACGAGGCGAGAGCGCAGGGCCCCCGGCTGATTGCGCTGGTGGGCCCTTTTCAATGCGGCAAGACCACACTTTTGGAGGCCATTCTGGCGCATGCCGGCGCGATCCCGCGGCAGGGCGGCGTCGCTGCGGGAGCGAGCGTCGGCGACTCCAGTCCGGAAGCCCGCGCTCATCAGATGAGCGTCGAATCCAACGTCGCGACCGTCGACTATATGGGCGATCGCTACACTTTCGTCGATCTTCCCGGCTCCGTCGAATTCGCTCATGAATCGCGCAATATCCTGCCCGCGGTCGACGCCGCCGTCGTCGTTTGCGAGGCCGACCCGCGCAAGGTTCCGGCGCTGCAGCTCATCTTGCGCCAGCTCGAGGAGCTCGGCGCGCCGCATTTCATTTTCCTGAACAAGATCGACGGCGCGACAATCGACGTGCGCGAGGCGCTGAACATTCTGCAGCCTGCGTCGCGCACGCCGCTGCTGTTGCGGCAGATTCCGATCTGGAACAATGGCGTCGCGGTCGGCTTCATCGATCTCGCGCTAGAGCGCGCCTTTGTCTACCGCGAACACGCGCCATCGGAGGTCGTCGACATTCCCAAGGGGGACGCCGCGACCGAGAAGGAAGCGCGCTACTCGATGCTGGAGCGCCTCGCCGACTACGACGACGCGCTGATGGAGGAGTTGATTTCCGACATCGAGCCGCCGCGCGATCAGGTGTTCGACGATCTCACCAAGGAGTTGCGCGGGGGGCTCGTCGTTCCTCTTTTCATCGGATCGGCCGAACGCGGGGCCGGCGTCACGCGGCTCCTAAAAGCGCTGCGTCACGAAGCGCCGGGAATCGACGTGACGCGAGACCGGCTCGGCGTCGGCGCAAGCGGCCCCGCGCTCGCCCGCATCGTCCGCACGATTCATACCCCGCACGGCGGCAAGGTGTCGGTCGCCCGTGTGCTGCGCGGGTCCATCGCCGACGGGAGCACGGTCACGTCGCCGCAGGGCGAGGACCGTATTTCGGGCATGTCGCGTTTGATGGGCGCGGCGACGAGCAAGGTGACGGAAGCGAAGACCGGAGACGTCGTCGCTCTCGGGCGTCTTGATCATACGCAGACCGGCGACAACATCGTCGCCGACGCCCGCGCGGGCGCAGCGGACTTGAAGCAGACGCGCGCGGAAATTCCCGATCCGGTGCACGCCCTGGCGCTCAATGTGAAGGACCGCAAGGACGAGATGCGGCTCGCGGCGGCGATGACCAAGCTCATCGAAGAGGATCCGTCGCTGGTCTTCGTCCATGACCAGGAACTATCGCAGATCAAACTCTTCGGCCAGGGAGAAATGCATCTGCGCGTCGCGCTGGAACGCCTCGCCTCGCGCTTCAATGTCGCCGTCGATTTCGCGAAGCCCACGGTCGCCTATCGCGAAACGATCCGCCATAAGGTCACCGTTCGCGGACGCCACAAGAAGCAGTCGGGCGGCCATGGCCAGTTCGGCGACGTTGTATTGGAGATCGCGCCGCGCGGCCGCGGTGAAGGATTCGCCTTCAGCGAGCGCGTGCACGGCGGCGCAGTGCCCAAGCAATATTTCTCATCCGTCGAGGCAGGCTGTCAGGACGCTCTTTTGCACGGGCCGCTGGGCTTTCCGGTCGTCGACGTGGAGGCGGTGCTGACCGACGGCTCCTATCACACCGTCGATTCTTCCGACATGGCGTTCCGCACGGCGGCGCGCATCGGCATGAGCGAGGCTTTGGAAAAGGCCGAACCGATCCTGCTCGAGCCGGTGCTCGCGGTCGACGTCTTCGTGCCGAGCGACGCCATGTCGCGCGCCACCGGCATCGTCTCGGGGCGTCGCGGCCAGATCATGGGCTTCGGTCCGCGCGAGGGCTGGGAAGGCTGGGACAAGCTCGAAACGCTGATTCCCGAGGCGGAGATGGACAATCTCATCGTCGAGCTGCGCTCGGCGACGGCGGGCGCTGGCTTTTACCAGGCGCGCTTTGACCATCTCGCGGAAGTCGTGGGCAAACAGGCGCGCGACATCGTCGCCGCTCATGCCAAGGCGAACGGGGGATAGCTTCAGCCCGGAAAGCAGCGCGCAAAGGCCAGGAGCAGACGCGGATCGCCGCGCAGCCTGATCTTTCCGCGCAGCAGCGCCCAGACGAGCCTCGTCTCCTTGCGCAGGAAGCGCAGCCAAGTTTCGGAGTCGGCGGTCACGGTCAGTCGCGACGCGCCGACAAGCCCGTCGTCGACGCGAAGTCGCCTGTTCGCGATCGCGATCGTGGCGCTGCGGCGTTCCGCGCCGGTGAAGACGAAGTGATAGACCGCGTCGAGGCCGGTCGAATTGCCGCGCTGGAAGAGAAGCCGCAAGCCGGAGAGAAAGCCCTCGATCGTTGCGGGACGCAGCGCCGCGCCCACGCGTTTCGCCTTCTTGGCCGGAAACCGGCGCGCCACATAGCTTTCTGCGTCGGAACCCTCGATCACATAGACTGTCTCCGCCTTCTTCTGCAGCGGATCGACGATTTCCTGAAGATAGCGTTTCTTGTCCGTCTGATAGGCGCCGATCACGTCCGAGCCGGCCGGGCAGACGGCCATGCAATAAGCCGCCTTGTAGTTCGGACCGAAGGCGAGGCTCTGCCACATTGAAACGGTTTCGGCGTCGCTGAATTTTTGTCGATAGCCGCGCGCGTCTTTCGACTCGGCGACTGTTTCGATCCAGTCGCCGAAGCCGCCCATGAACTCGCGATAGTTATGCGCGTAGCATGCGGCGAAGTCGAAATATCCATCGGGCGCGATCGCGCCCGTCGGGCATGCCGCGACACAGAGCTTGCATTCGACGCAGGGATTGAAGTCGAGCGGCCTGGCGTGCGCGTCGATATCGAGGTCGACCGCGACGGTTCCGAGCAGGATGAAATTGCCGAATTTCGGATGGATGACGTTGCGATGGATGCCCATATGTCCTAGTCCGGCCGCGACGGCGACGGGCTTATGCGAGATGATCCACATCTTGTCCGGCCATCGCGACGCCTCCATCGGAAAACCCATTGACGGATAGGCGGCGCGCACGCCGCGCGCCTGAAGCGCCTGAACGATGCGGCGCGCGACCTCGTCGCAATCGTCGGCCGCATGGTGAAACTCGACGTTGGCGGCGGAGCGCGCGGGGCTGCGAATGTTCTCGCGATTCATCCTGACGACGAAAGAAATGAGCGTTCGCGCGAAGGGAAAGGCGGCCAGGATGTCGCGCCGTTGGTCGTCGAGCGCCGGATCGTCGAGGGAGACGAAGCCAACGTCGTCGGCGCCGGCCCGCAGGGCGATGTTGCGGACGGCGTCGCCGTTGAGATCGGCGGCGTCAGGCGCGGGGGACAGGCTAAGATCGTTATTCATTGCATATGCCCCTTTCTGCGCGCGCGAAACTCATCTGCTTTGGCCTTAGACTGACGAGGTCGCATCCATCAGCGCGCGTAGCTCCGATAAGAGTTTTTGCAGGCGTTCGCCGCCGAATTTCTTCTCGACCGCTGATTGCGCTTCGCGCCAATACGGCAGCGCGTTGGCGAGAGTCGCCTCGCCGAAAGGCGTCAGCGCAATCTTGCGGGTGCGGCGGTCGTCGCCGGATTTCACCTTCACCAAGCCGCGCTTTTGCAAAACCGCCAGGTTACGCGCCAGCGCGCTCCGGTCGAGGACGAAAGACTCGGCCAATTTGCTGACGGTTGCGCCGCCAGTGAGAGAACAGGCGACGAGCAGCGAATATTGCGTCGGCTCCAGTCCGCTCGCCGCCATGAACTGCCCGTAGTGACGCGTAATGGCGCGGCTGGCGCGGCGGATATTGCCGGCTGCGCAGTTTTGCGCGCAGAGCTTGACGTCGGCCGGGTCCAGCAAAGTCATAATACGTGCATATGCCCATTAATTCGCGCCGTCAAGCGGGGCTGATGCTCGCTTGTGCGCGAGCGCACAGCAAGCGGACACGTTTTCGAGGGAGGATCGCGCCGCAGTTCATCCAATCGTCCCAGAGGATAGAAGTTCAAGAGGACAGACGACATGCGAATGTTCATATTCCTGGTGGCCGCGGCCCTTGCCATGTCGTTCAGCTTTTATTCGAGCGCGGGCGGCCTGAAGCGCGCGTCGCAGTCGGCGTCGCAGGCGGTAAGCGTCGGCGCCAATACGACGCCGCGATGCATCAAGAGCAAAAAAATGCGGCAGGTGGCGAATGGCGGATGCGTCATGAAGGCCAAGCGCCGCAGCGCATAACACGCTGCGCTTGATCCGCTGCCGGGTGTCGTGAAGGATCGAGGCGGGTTTGCGCGCGTGATCGCCAGCGAGCGCTTGGACGAGCCGCAATTGCTGATCTTCAGCCCTGGCGCCGAGATCACGATCGGCGCGCTTTCCGATGCGCGGATGATGCTGCTCGGAGGCGCGCCGCTCGAGGGGCGGCGCTATGTCCACGCCCCTGGCGGCGCATGCGGGAAAACAGCGCGCCGGCAGCCTGTGCGCCAGAATGACTGTGTAGAAGATCGGTCTTGTTCTTGCGGCGCGCCGTGGCCGCGCATCACGCCGTCGCGCGTTCTTTCAAAAACCGGAAAAGCGCCGCCGCAAGAAAGCCGATGACGATCAGCGTGTGCGGCGCAGTGATCGAGAAATGGTAGGCCAGCGCCGCGGAAATGGCCCGTTCTTTTTGCACGCCATAGGCGTTGACGAGGTAGGCGACGATGCCGGCCTCGAAGAGGCCCAGGCCGGCGGGGATCGCCGGAACGGCGATCGCCAGCGCGCCGATGATCAATAATGTCATCGCGTGCATGAAGCCGAATTCTAATTCAGGCAGCAGCGTTCTGAAGGCGAGGTAGACAAGGCAAACATTCGTCATCCATATCGCAGCCGTGAAAAGGGCAGTTTTGCCGGCGCTGTGATTGGCGACCAGGCGCGCGGCTTGTTTGAAGATTGCGTCCAGTCGCGCCGCCCTGACGCCGCTCCAGCCCTGAAGGCTCCAGATGACGCCCCTTCGCCGGAAAACGAACATGCCGCAAAAGACGATCGAAACGATTACGGCGGCGGCGACGAGCATGCGCGGATCGACGATGCTCGACTCCGAGCTTCCCAAAATCAGCAATGACAAAATTGTTATCGCCATTGCGTCATAGAGTTTTTCCAACAGGACGGCGGCGCTGACGCTCCCGACCGCGTAATCGAAATAGGAGTGTCCGAAATATATTTTCACGCCTTCGCCGGCCCTGAACGGGATGAGGCTGTTGAAGGTGAACCCCATCGTGGCGATCAGAAAACCGGTAAAGAGTCCGCCCTCGAGCAGCGTCGAAAGGCGCGATCCGTAGAACAGCAAGACGAACACATTCATCGTCATTGCGATCAGAATCGCGGTTAGGGGGATTTGTTTCAGCTGCGCCGCGAGATCGGC
>JACOWC010000102.1 GCA_016177005.1 Methylocystis sp. | reverse complement strand
CGCGCGACAGGCCCGCAGCATCGCACGCTGCGCCATATCGACGACGGCGTCGCCGCTAGGCTTGCGCCCCGTCCTGTCGGTCAATTGGCCTCGCTCTCGGCTCCCTGCAGCCTGGGCGTAGAAAATGACGCCGGTCTTGCCGGTTGGCGCGCAGTCTGCATTCTAAGGTCTGATTTTAGCTGCGGATGCGACGAAAGGAAGGCGCCATGAGCACGACCGTCGGGAAAGCGGGGGTTGCAGTCAAGGAGGCGGGTCTAAAAGAAGGCGACTTGGCCCCTGACTTCGATCTTCCGGGGGCAAGCGGCGAAAAGATCTCGCTCGCCGCGCTCAAGGGCAAGAAAGTCGTGCTCTATTTCTACCCCAAGGACGACACCTCGGGCTGCACGAAGGAAGCTATAGATTTCAATTCGTTACGAGATAAGTTTGCGAAGGCGAAGACGGTCGTCGTGGGAATGTCGCCAGATCCCGTCAAGAGCCATGACAAATTCCGCGCAAAATATGAATTGTCGCTGCCGCTCGCCTCGGATGAGAAAAAGGAGACGCTCGGCGCCTATGGGGTCTGGGTCGAGAAGAGCATGTATGGCCGCAAATATATGGGCGTCGAACGCACGACGGCGCTGATCGGCCCCGATGGCCGCATCGCCAAAATCTGGCGCAAGGTGAAGGTGCCGGGGCATGCCGAAGAGGTTCTGGCGGCGGCCAAGGCGCTGTAGCGCGCCTTTCGCCGCCTCGGACTTTAGTTGTGTTCGTGCTCGGCCGCCGGAGCGGCGTCGGCCGGCGTCGGCGCGCTCGAACCCTGTTTGGCGATGAGCCTCGCCATGTCCTCGGCCCCCTTCTTCGCCGCGGCAAGATCCGGCTTCGCCGCCAGCGCCGCGTCGTAATCAACCTTGGCGCGGACGAAGTCCTTCTTGACGCGCCAGGCGTTGGCGCGATTGACCAGCGCGCTGACATAGCCGGCGTCAATTTTCAACGCGGCGTCGAATTCGGCGATCGCCTTATCGAATTCGCCCTTGGCGTAGTGGCAGGCGCCGCGTCCGTTGCGCGCCGCGGCGAGTTTCGAATCGCGCTTGACCGCCTCGGAAAAGGCGGCGATGGCGCGGTCGTGATCGCCCTTTGCGTGGTAGAGAGCGCCAGCGACGAGGAGCGGCGCCGTCGATTTTGGGTCGGCTTTCGCCGCCGCTTCGAGATCGGCGAGAGCCTTCTCGATATCGCCTTTGGCCCGCCAGATGTGGGCGCGCGCCAGAAGCGCCGCGGCGTTCTTCTCGTCGAGAGCAATCGCCCGATCATAGTCGGCACGCGCGCTGTCGAGATCGCCCTTGGCGTGATGCGCGGCGCCGCGCGCCGCAAAAACCACCGACGATTTGGGATTGATCTCCAGCGCCTTGCCGAAATCCTCGAGGGCGTGGGCGTAGTCGCCCTTCGCCTGATAGGCGCCGGCGCGATTGACATAGGCCGCCGCCTGATTATGCGGGGTCTCCTTTTTGATCTCCTGAATGACCTGCGTGCATCCGCCGATGCGCGCGTCGGGATCGGGCGCTCGGCACTGGTCCCAGCCGGCGCTGACGCCGCCCTTATGCGCGGCCAGAGCCGGCGCGCCGAGAAGCGCGAAGGAGAGGATAATGGCCGCTGAAAACCGCGCCCGCGCGGCCGCTCGCGCAGCGGAATTGATATGCTCATGCATGTCTTGGACGTGGCTCCCCGATAGAGTGGCGGCGGCATGCTACCGTAAGAAGCGCCGCCCGCAACTCGGAAATGTCCCTTTGTGAAGGTCCAGGCCGGCGCCGGGCCTCAACGCCCGCATTGCATCCTGACGCTCAACCAGAACGGAGGCGAACGCGCTTAAGCGTGACCGAGGCGCAGGACAATATGAGCGGCGATCGCCAGCATTCGGCGCAAATATGCCTAACCTTTACGCAGTGGGGACGCGCAAACGCCCAGCTACCGCCCGATCGCCTCTGACCGAAGCGCCTTAGGGCTTCAGGCCGAGGAAAAAAACGTTTAAAACAATTCTGAAATGAGTCTCCTCACCACCAATGCGGATCTGGCTGCGGTCTGCGACCGCTTCGCTCAGCATCCCTTCGTGACGGTCGATACCGAATTCTTGCGGGAAACCACGTTTTGGCCGCGCGTATGCGTCATCCAGCTCGCATCGCCGGAAGAGGCGGTGGCGATCGACGCCCTCTCCGAGGACCTTGATCTTACGCCGTTCTTCCAGCTGATGGCCAAGCCGGACGTCGTCAAGGTGTTTCATGCCGCACGTCAGGATCTCGAGATCATCTGGCGTCTCGCCCGACTCATTCCCGCGCCGCTTTTCGACACTCAGGTCGCGGCCATGGTTTGCGGATTCGGGGAACAAGCCTCCTATCTCGAACTGGTGAAATCGATCACGCGCGCCAATCTCGATAAATCTTCGCGTTTCACCGACTGGTCGCGCCGTCCGCTGTCAAATGCGCAGATCGAATACGCGATCGCCGACGTCACCCATCTTCGCGACATTTACGCAGCCTTGCGCGAGCGGCTCGAACGTTCCAACCGTCTCGAATGGCTCGCCGACGAGATGGAGACGCTCACCTCGCCGGCGACCTATGAGCAGCATCCGGAAAACGCCTGGGAACGGCTGCGCCACCGCGCCCGCAAGCCGCGCGACCTCGCCGTTCTGATGGAGCTCGCCGCCTGGCGCGAGCTTGAGGCGCAGATGCGCGACGTGCCGCGCTCACGCGTGATGAAGGACGACGTGCTCCTTGAAATTGCGCAAGCCGCGCCGCGCTCAATCGAAGCGCTCGGCAATTTACGCTCCTTTCCAAGAGGCATGGAGCGTTCCCGCTCGGGGGCGGACATTATCGCTGCGGTCGAGCGCGGAGTCGCGCGCGATCCCGCAACGGTGCCGCGCATCGAGCGCGACCGGCGCAATTCGAATGGCGCAACGGTCGAGTTGTTGAAAGTGTTGCTGCGTCAGGTGGCGGAAGAAACGGGCGTCGCCGCGAAGATGATCGCAACCGTCGACGACCTCGAAGCCATCGCTCATGACGATCATGCTGACGTGCAGGCGCTGAAAGGCTGGCGCCGCGCGATATTCGGCGAGAAGGCGCTGGAATTGAAGCGCGGCCGACTCGCGCTTGCGGTGGAAAACGGCCGGGTCGTAACGTTCGACTGGCAAGAGGCTGCGGAGCGCGCAACAGCCGAATAATGGGGAATTTTTCTACCGCAGCGCAAAATATATGCTGCCAAACGCGCCTGCCTCCATCGTGATGGCCGAAATTTAAGCTAACGAATATATCATTACAATTCAGTAAGTTAATCTGCTAAAATCAGATTTTTATCGCACTGCACTATTGATATGGTGCAATGCAGTATCCACCTTCGGGTTCGAGCGGGGCAGTCAGCTGGCTACGGCAGTTGCATGCCCTTGCTTCGAAGATGGAAGGAAAAGACATGATTACAGGAAATCGAATTGTCGCGGCGGCGTTCGGCGGAGCGCTGTGCCTTGCAGCAAGCTCGGGCCTGTCCGCCGCCGACGCTTCATTGACGATGAAGCCGCTCATGGCGGCAAGTTTTGACGCCGGATCGAAGCATGTCGTGAGCTATTTTGTCGGCGGCGAAAGCGGCTGCCGTCTGACGATGATGGTCATCGAGTCTGCGCTCGACGAGGAGCCGACGCCCGCGACCCAGCCGACGCGTCTTGTCGTCACCGTCGCGAATGGAAAAGCCGCGCACGTTGACTCGGCGGCGGGCGCCGCCCTGCGCTTCAGTTGCGCTCAGGGCGCCGAGTCGATGCGCGTCGACAAGATTGATCGCATCGCGGCGCATCCCGCGACCGAATAGATTGGCTCGGGAGCGGCGGCGCATGGTTGTGCCGCCGCATCGTGGCTCCATCGAAATCCTGGAATTGGCTGCGGCTGGCCGTTGCGTCCGTCGTGGCGGCTCGCGACTATGGTTGCGAACGGGACCAATTCCAGGGAGGAAAGAATGTCCAGCCTATATGAGCGCCTCGGCGGCGAAGCCGCAGTCAACGCGGCCGTCGAACTTTTTTATCGTAAAGTCCTCGCGGACGGCCGAATCGCCCATTTCTTCGACGGCGTCGACATGGAAAGCCAGATCGCGAAGCAGAAGTCTTTTCTCACGATGGCCTTCGGCGGACCCAATAATTACACCGGCGCCGACATGCGCAATGCGCATAAGCGCCTCGTCGACAAGGGGCTGAACGATTCCCATGTCGACGCAGTGATTGAAAATCTCAATTACACGCTGCGCGATCTCGGCGTTCCCGAAACCGAGGTGAAGGAAGTCGCCAATCTCGCCAATTCAGTGCGCGACGACGTGCTCAATCGTTAGTTTCATGACGCTTGTCACACACGAGGGTCGCGCCGTCGACGTTGCGCCGGGCGAAACCGTTCTTGAAGCGTTGCTGCGCGCGGGCGTGAATGCGCCGCATTCGTGCCGCGCCGGCAATTGCCAGAGCTGCATGCATCGGGCGATTGACGGCGCGCCGCCGCCTCAATCCCAGTCCGGGCTGACCGACGCGCAAAAAGCGATGGGCTATTTTCTGCCCTGCATCTGCCGGCCCACGACGCCGCTGACGATCCTGCGGCCCGACGATCTCGGCGCGCGCTTTGAAGCGGTGGTTCGGGCCATCGATCCATTGAACGAGGATATCGTCCGGCTGCGGGTCGAGGCCGACGGATTCGCCTATCGGCCCGGACAATTCATCGAACTCAGCGCAGGAGAAGACCTCAAGCGCCATTATTCGCTCGCCAGCCATCCCGAGGAAGACCCTTTCCTCGAAATGCACATTCGCCTCCATCAGGACGGTCGCATGAGCCGACATTTGGCGGAAAAGCTCCGGGCGGGCGACACATTGCATGTCGCGGGACCATCCGGCTCCTGCTTTTACGAGGGAGTCCATGAAGATCAGCCGATGCTGCTGATCGGCGCGGGCACCGGCCTCGCGCCGATCTACGGCGTGCTGCGCGACGCGCTTCGCAAAGGCCATCGTGGGCAGATTCGGCTCTATCACGGCGCGCGCAGCAGCAAAGGACTCTATCTCTCGGAAGAACTGCAGGCGCTTTCGAATGTGCGCGACAATGTCGATTATCGCCCCTGCGCCTTCGATCCGTCGGCGCCGCATGGCGGCGACGTGGCGGCGACGGCGCTCGAAGCCGAGCAAAGCGTCTCCGACGCCGCGATTTTTCTCTGCGGCGGCGAAAATCTGGTGAAGCGCCTGAAGCGCGAATTGTTCATGCGCGGCGCCAGCTTGAAAAACATCCGATCGGACGCGTTCACGCCGGCGCGGTGAGAAGCGCGCCTAAAGCGCGGCTCGCGAAAAAGTGGAAGCCGGTTTTTCGCGCAAAGCGCGCTCTAAGCTATTGGAACCGATCACGTCATCTGCGTTTAGGCGATTCCGCCTAAACGCAGCGTGATCTAATGCGCCAGGAATTTGAACGGTTCGGCCGGGAGGAATTTATCGGCGACTTCGCCGGAAAGAATCGGGCCGCCTGATACGGATTCCGGCTGATCCGTTCGCTTGGGCCATGTCATTCCCGGCAGGCCGAAGGCCTGACCGGGAATCCAGAGCCGATCCAAGAACGCTGGTTTTGCACTGGATTCCCGATCGCGCGCGTTGCGCGCGTCGGGAATGACACCCGAGCCTTTCAAACGGTTTTCGTATGAGAGGTCGAACTTTGCGTGCAGGTCTCGGCGCGCGCATGCGTCAATGTGAGCGCGGCGCAGCCGAGAAGCCAATTTGCAAATGGCTTTCTCATGCCGAACTCCCTTCCCTCCAACCGTCTCAATAACCGTCCCACACAATAACCGTCCCACAATAACCGTCCCAATAACCGTCCGCGCCTTCACGACGCGATGTCGCAATAACCGTCCGCGCCTTCACGACGCGATGTCGATCCGCGCGTCGACGCCCATGAGCTTGCCGAGCGCCTTCAAGCGATTGAGCACGCGCTCGCTGGCAAGATCGACGCAAGCTGCGGGCAAGGTGAGCGTCGCCGCGCGGTCGCAGACCCGCAGACGCGCGCGCGGCAGCACGCCGGGCATCGACGCCGACACCAGATAGGCGACCCGCATGAGCGCCCCGAGAATTCGCGCGCGCATGAAAAGACGCGTCGTCAGCAGGGTGCGTAAATCGGCAAGCCCTTCGGCGCCTTCGACTCCTTCGTGACGGAAGACGATCGCGAGCGAGAGGAATGCGCGCCCTGGATGATCGATGGCGACGAACGGCCCCTGCGTGACGATGTTCATGGCGCGCTGCGCGCGATATTCAGGATGGGCGCGCCAGGCGATGTCGGAGAGCAGGCAGGCGGCGTGGCGCAGCCGGCGCTCTTCCTCGGTTTCGTCGATCCCGCTATTGTCCATGAAGGCGTCGGTCCAATCGACGAGATCGTCGCCATAGCCGGGGGCGCGCGCGAATGTCGCCTCCAATTCGCGCGTCGCCGCGAGCAATGGGTCGACGCGCCGCTCGGCCGACGGCAGCCGTTCATACAGCATGCCTTCACGCACGCCGGCGGCGGAAATGACGATCTCGCGAGGCTTGGCGCGGCGGATGATTTCATCGAGCACGATCGCGCCATAGGCGAGCAACGGCCGACGCGCCGCCGAGACGACGTTGATGTCCTCCAGGGCTTCGCTGTCGGTATGTTCGACAAGCTCCGCAAAGTCGGCGGCTTCGCTCGTCTGGATGCGGTAATGATGCATCACGCCGAGGGGATAATTGCGCTGACGCATGTGGAGTTTGCCGAGCGAGCGCCAGGTGCCGCCCACTGCGTAAAAGGTGCGGCCCTTGAGATGTTCGAGCGGCTTGGCGTCGGCGATCGCCTTGCGGGCGATGCGCGTCGCCTCGCGCATCGAGCGCTGAGAGGCGTCCATCAGGGCCAATCCGCCGAGCGGCAGCGTGACGCCCTTGCCGAGCGCCTCCTTGTGGACGTCGATGAGTTCGAGCGACCCGCCGCCAAGATCGCCGACGACGCCGTTCGGGTCATGAATCGCCGAAACGACGCCAAGCGCGGAAAGCTCCGCTTCGCGCCGTCCGGAAAGCAAGGAAATGTCGCGCTGAATGGCGTCGCGCGCCGCCTCCAGAAAGACTGTGCCGTTCTTGGCTTCGCGCACTGCGGCGGTGGCGATGACCTCAATGTCGTCGACGCCCATCGTTTCGCACAGCGCGCGATATCGGCGCAGCGCCTTCAGCGCCTTGTCGACGCCGTCGTCGGGAAGCCGGCCCGTTATGACGACGCTTTTGCCGAGGCCGCACATCGCCTTTTCGTTGAAAATCGGCGTCAGCGCGCGCGCGAGCGCCTGATAGGCGACGAGACGCACCGAGTTCGAGCCGATATCGACGATGGCGACGGGTTTTGGCGCGGCGTCGGACCGCTGCGTCAGATGACGACGCAAAGTTTCAAGCATGTTGCCCGCGCTTCAGCAGCGAGCGCGGCCGCCAGTCCTTGAGCGACTTGCCGCGACCCGACAGCGAGGGGTTGGTCATGAAAAATTTATGCGCGTTGAATCGTTCCTCGCCTTCCGGCGGAACGATGCGCAGAGAGGAGCCGTCCGGCAGAACGCGATAGCTCTGCTCATTGTCGATCAGATTGGCGAGCATGATTTGGTCGAGCACCTGCTGATGCACCGTCGGATTGACGATCGGCATCATCGCTTCGACGCGACGATCGAGATTGCGGGGCATCAGGTCGGCGGAAGAAATATAGACATGCGCGCGCGGATTCGGCAGCGCATGGCCGCCGCCGAAGGCGTAGACGCGCGCATGTTCAAGGAAGCGTCCGACGATCGACTTCACGCGAATATTGTCGGAAAGCCCCGGAACGCCCGGCCGCAGACAGCAGATGCCGCGCACGATGAGTTCGATCGAGACGCCTGCCTGCGAGGCGGCGTAAAGCGCGTCGATGATTTCCGGATCGACGAGCGCGTTGCATTTGCCCCAGATGACGCCGGGCTTGCCGGCCTTCACGAAGGCGATTTCCTGCTCGATGTGCTCGAGAAGCTTCTTCTTGAGCGAAATCGGCGAGACCGAC
>JACOWC010000038.1 GCA_016177005.1 Methylocystis sp. | reverse complement strand
GCGGGTCGTCCAAGGCGAAATTCAAGACGTCCATCGGTAAAGCCAGGTCTCGCTGATCGGGCGTTCGTCCGACTGCAGAACGAGCCGAAGCTCGCAGTAGTTCTCACCGGCAGGGTCGACGTCGAAGACGACGCGGCACGACTTTGCTGACGAATTCAAATAGGTCTGAATATTGGTCGCCAATCCGGGAGAGGTCGTCAACGCCGCTTTAAGCGGCGCCGTGCGTTGCGGGTCCGCCAATACGTCGCCGGAAAAGACGACAACAAAACGGCGGAGTTTGCCCCCTGGCGCGCGGCCGGAGCGCGCGTTCATGGCGATCGCCAGCGGCGGCCGCGCCGGCGGCTCCCAGCACCAGAACTGCCGATAGGCGAAGGACGTCTCCTTGCCGGCGACGAGAGCGGTCTTGGGCCGCCAATAGGCGACGATATTGGCGTTGATTTCGGACTCCGAGGGAATCTCGACAAGCTGCAGGGCGCCTTCGCCCCATTCGCTGAGCGGTTCGATCCACAGGGACGGACGACGCTCCCAGCGTTGTTGGTCGTCCTCATAGTCGTCGATATCGCGCTGCCGGATGAGCGAGCCGAAGCCTTGCGGATTTACGTCGACGAACGAGGAGAATTGCAGAATCTCGCGGTTCGACACGGGTCGCCAAAGCCATTCGCGCTGGCCGGTGAGCATCTGAATGCCGTTGATGTCGGCGGCCATCGGCCGCCAGTCGTCGGGCCTGGCGCGGTCGAGCGGCGTAAACAGCGAAGCCGCGGCAAAGCCGGCGAGCCCGAAATGGTCGATCGCCGTTCGCGGATAGAGCGTCAATTCCGTGTCAATGAGCGTCGCTTCGCCTGGCCGCAGCGTGAAGCGGTAAACGCCGGCGACGCTGGGGGAATCGAGCAGAGCGTGGATGACGAGGGCGTTGTCGCCCAAGGCGGGCTTCTCGATCCAAAAGCTTCGAAACGCCGGAAACTCCTCGCCGCGCGGATCGGCCGTCCGAATCGACAGGCCGCGGGCCGTCACGCCGAGATTCTGCCCCCGCGCGACTGCGCGATAGAAGCTTGCCCCTTGAAATATGGCGAGTTCCGCCTCAGCGGCGCCATTTTGCGCGTGAAGCACCCGAAACCCGGAGAATCCGAGGTCGGGCAGCGTCTCGGGGACATTCAGCGCGCCATAGTCGAAGCGGCGTTTTTCATACGGCAACCGCGCGGCGCCGCCGTTTTCGACGAGGTAGATGTCCGCCGCGGCTGCAAATATATGGCCGCGGTGAAGCGGCTCGATGCTGAAACCCAGTCTGTCCTGACGCCAAATCGCCGTGTCCGGCCTCGTCTTGATTCCTACGAGCTGCTCGTAGGAGAGATTGGCGAAAGGTTCGGGCAGGTCGGTCCGCGGCGGCGTATAGGGCTTTGCGGCCAGCGCACGCGCCAGCTCGACGACCATGTCCCGCGAAAAAGGCGCCGACTCCGGAGCCTTCGGGTTCGCCGTCTGAGCAGCCGTCTCCGCGCTTGACGGCGGCGGGACGATTCCCGCCGCGATTGCGCCCAAGCCCGCTTTCAAAACATCTCGACGTTCGAACATGAGCTACCGAAGGAAGCCGATCCGCGCGGTCCCGAACGGGCGATTGAGCCTTTTTGCGGCGCTGGGCTGGCGATAGTCCCTCTATACAAGAAAGCTGAGGAGACAAAATGGTTTTCTTGGCGACTTTTAAGGGCTGCGCGCGTAGGCCGCGGCGTCTTGCGTTCTGCGGCTCGAATCTGCCAGAACCGCGACTCTAGCGGCGCCGCTCCGCCGTTTCCTTGCGCAACGTCTAGCCTTGGGCGCCTGATGCCGACACAGAGAAGCGCGCTCGCGATCGTCCTCGCCGCCGGCGAAGGCACGCGGATGAAATCCGACCGCCCAAAGGCGCTGCATGAGGTCGCCGGCCGCTCAATGCTCGCGAATGTGTTGTCGAGCGCCGTCGCGGCAGGCGTCAACCGAGTCGCTGTGATCGTCGGCCCGGGACGCGACGATGTCGGCGCGGAAGCGCGACGCTGCGTCCCCGACGCGAAGACGTTCGTCCAGAGCGAAAGGCGCGGCACCGCGCACGCCGTCCTCGCCGCGCGCGGCGCCATCTCTGAGGGATGCGACGACCTGCTTGTGCTTTTCGCCGATACGCCGCTCTTGACCGCGCCGACGATCGGCGCGTTGCGCGCCGCTGTCGCCGAAGGCGCCGCCGTCGCGGTCTTGGGCTTTGAAGCCTCTGACCCCTTCGGCTACGGACGGCTGTTGCGCGACGCCGCAGGGCGCCTCGTCGCGATCCGCGAGGAGAAGGACGCGAGCGACGAAGAACGCGCCGTCACGCTCTGCAATGGCGGCTTGATGGCGATCGACGGCGCCCATGCGCTGCGACTGCTCGAAAAGATCGGCGACAAAAACGCCAAGGGCGAATTCTACCTCAGCGATGTCGTCGAACTCGCGCGCGCCGACGGACGCGAAGCGAAGGTCGTCATCGCCGACGAAAGCGAAGTGCTCGGCGTCAACGACCGAATTCAGCTCGCTCAGGCGGAAGCCGTCGCGCAGACGCGCCTGCGTCGCGCCGCCATGGCGGGAGGCGCGACGATAATCGCGCCGGAAACCGTTTTTCTCGCGGCCGACACGGTGATCGGCCGCGACGTCGTCATCGAGCCGCATGTCGTCATCGGCCCCGGCGTCGTCATCGCCGACGGCGCCGTCATCCACTCCTTCTCGCATCTTGAGGGCGCGCGGGTCGGCGAGGGCGCGAGCGTCGGTCCCTTCGCGCGGCTGCGGCCGGGCGCGGCGCTTGCTGAAAAAGCCAAGGTCGGGAATTTCGTCGAGATCAAGAACGCCACTGTCGCGCGGGGCGCCAAGGTCAATCATCTGAGCTATATCGGCGACGCCGACATCGGCGCGAACGCCAATATCGGCGCGGGAACCATCACCTGCAATTACGACGGCTTTCTAAAATATCGCACGGCGATCGGCGAAAACGCCTTCATCGGCTCTAACTCGTCGCTTGTCGCGCCGGTGACGATCGGGCAGGGCGCCTATGTCGGCTCCGGCTCCGTCATCACCAGGGACGTTGCGCCCGACGCGCTCGCCGTGGCGCGCGGACGGCAGATGGAGAAGGCCGGCTGGGCGGTCTCGTTTCGCATGGCGCAGGCGGGGAAAAAGGCGAAGGGGAAATAGGCCGGATTTTCTTTTCCGCTCATGCTAAACTGCGCGCCATGATAGCGCTTTCCCGAGAGACCGAGGCGTTGGCCGAGCGCCTCGCGGCGGCTCGGCGGGTTTCGGTAGATGAGGCCGTCCGTCAGGCGCTGGAAGAGTCCGCGCGGGCGGCGGGCGTGTCGCCGGCGCGGCGATCCGCACGCGCTCTGAACGACGCTGAGATCGCCGCGAAAAAAGCGCGTTTAGACCAACTCGTCGCGGACATCGCCGCCTTGCCGATCCTCGATCCCCGTTCTCCGCAGGAAATCATGGACGATATCAACGAGCTATGATCGTCGTCGATAGCTCGGCATTGATCGCCATCGTCCTGAATGAGCCGGAAAGGTCGGCATTCCAGTCCATCGTCATCGTCGGGCGCGGCGTGATGTCGGCCGTTAATGTGCATGAGTCCGCTTGCGTTTTGCGCGCGCGCTTGGGTGACGACGGCGTTGCGCTCATGTGGCGGTTTATGGCGGTATTCGAGATTGAGATCGCCGCCTTCGACGCGGCGCAGGCGCGCGCGGCGATCGCCGCCTACGGGCGCTATGGCAAAGGCGTCGATCGCAAGGCGCGCCTCAATCTCGCCGATTGCGCCGCTTATGCGCTCGCCAAGTCTCTGGATTGGCCGCTGCTTTTCAAAGGCGCCGACTTTTCGGCGACCGACGTGCGCGCCTGTCGTCTGTGAAGCTTGCGGCGAGGCGAGCGAGCGGGAGCTTCCTTTAACCCTAATTTCCGTCTCGCTCCCGCGCCCATTCGCCCCCGGCGGCGCTCTTGCTACTATCGCTGTGGAGGTCGTCATGTGCGGCATTGTGGGAATTCTCGGGAACGGCCCGGTCGCGGGGCAAATCGTCGAGGCTCTGAAGCGCCTGGAATATCGCGGCTATGACTCCGCCGGCATCGCCACTTTGGAGAACGGGCGGCTGACCCGCCTGAGAGCGAGCGGCAAGCTCAAAAATCTCGAAGAAAAGCTCGCTGCCGCGCCGCTTTCCGGCGCCGTCGGCATCGGCCATACGCGCTGGGCGACGCATGGCCGCCCCACCGAGAACAACGCCCATCCGCACGTCAATGATCGCGTCGCGGTCGTTCATAACGGCATCATCGAGAATTTTCGGGAATTGCGCGCCGAACTGACGGCGAAGGGCCATGTCTTTTCGACCGAAACGGATTCGGAGGCCGTCGCCCATCTTGTCGCCGACCAAATGCGCGATGGCGCGACGCCGGAAAAAGCGGTCGCGGCGGCGTTGAAGCGGCTGAAAGGCGCCTTCGCGCTCGCCTTTCTTTTTGAAGGCGAAGAGGATCTGCTCATCGGCGCGAGACGCGGTTCGCCCCTCGCCGTCGGCAGGAGCGACGAAGGCGTCTATCTCGGCTCGGACGCCCTGGCGCTTGCGCCGTTCGCGACCTCCGTCGCCTATCTCGACGAGGGCGACTGGGTGACGCTGACCCGCGAAGGCGCGCGCTTCCACGACGCCAACGACGCTCCCGTCGAGCGACGCTTTCAGCCGCTCGTCGCCGGCTCCTTCCTGGTCGACAAAGGTGCCTACCGCCATTTCATGGCCAAGGAAATCCATGAGCAGCCGGAGGTCGTCGGCCGCACGCTCGCGCATTATCTCGATCTCGCCGAGGGCGTCGTGCGTTTGCCTTTCGAACTCAACTTCGATCCGCAGGCGCTGTCGCGCGTGACGATTTCGGCCTGCGGCACGGCATATTATGCGGGCCTCGTGGCTCGCTACTGGCTGGAGCGCTTCGCCCGCCTTTCGGTCGAAATCGACATCGCGTCCGAATTTCGTTACCGCGAAGCGCCATTGCCCGAGAACGGCTTGACCATTCTCGTTTCGCAGTCGGGGGAAACGGCCGATACGCTCGCCGCGCTGCGTTACGCCCGCGAACAGGGCCAGCACATTTTGTCGATCGTCAACGTCGAATCTTCGACGATCGCCCGCGAGAGCGACACGGTGGCGCAGACATTGGCGGGACCCGAGATCGGCGTCGCCTCGACGAAGGCCTTCACCTGCCAACTCGCGGTGTTCGCCTGTCTGGCGCTGGCGCTGGGCCGCGCGCGCGGCGTTCTGAGCAAGGAGCGCGAGCGCGAACTCGTCGCGGAGCTCGTCGCCGCGCCGGGCCAGATGGCGCAGGCGCTGGCGCGCGAGGCGCAGATCGAGCCCGTGGCGCGCGACGTGGCGCGGGCGTCGAGCGTGCTCTATCTCGGCCGTGGCGCCGCTTTTCCTTTGGCGCTGGAAGGCGCGCTGAAGCTCAAGGAGCTTTCCTATATTCACGCCGAGGGTTATGCGGCGGGCGAATTAAAGCATGGACCGATCGCGCTCATCGACTACGCCATGCCGGTGATCGTCCTCGCGCCGGCCGACGCGAACCTCGAAAAGACCGTCTCAAATCTCCAGGAAGTCGCCGCGCGCGGCGGTCATCTGATTCTCATCGGCTCGCCGCATGCGCGGGACGCCGCAGCCGCGGAACTCGCCGGCTTCATCGAAATGCCGGAAAATGTCGCGGGGCCGTTCGCCGTCATCGTCTACGCCGTTCCCGCGCAGCTTCTCGCCTATCACGTCGCGACCTTCATGGGCAAAGACGTGGATCAGCCGCGCAATCTCGCAAAGAGCGTGACGGTGGAGTAGGGCGCTCAGCCCTTCTTGATGATCTCGACGGCGCTCAGCGCCTCGACGATGGCGCTCTCGACCGCCGGCATGCCTTGGCCATCCGAATGCGCCAGCAGCACATTGCCGAAACGCTTGGGCAAAGCGCGCATCGTCGCGACGATCCCCGGCTCGGCGATGAGGTGATGGTGCCCCCAGCGCGTCAGCCGCGCTTCGACGAGTCGCGCTTTGCCGAACGCCTCCGGCAGGAAGCGCCGCAGCTCTTCGACGAGCGGCGCGGCGAAGGCGGCGCGATCGCCCGCAAGCAGGCGCGCGCGGCCCGCGCGAGGGTCGCGAAACGGGGCGTAGACCGTAAGCACGCTGTGATCCGTGGGTCGCTCGGCGGCAGGAAGGACCGCAGTCGCATTGACCGCGTCGCTGAAGTTCTGCGCGCCCAGCGCCCAGCTGTCGTATCGCAGCTCCGGTGGAGGCCCCTCGAAACAGCAGTTTGCGACGAGATAGCTTCCCTGTCTCAGCGAAGTCAGTTTGGCCGTCGCCGCGGGGTCGACGCCGCGCAGGATGCGGCTTGCGAAGAAGTAGGGGGCCGCGACCACCGCCCATCGCGCCTCGATGCAGCGGGGCGCTCCTGGATGAAGCGCGTCGAACCAGCCGACGCGGGCGTAGCCGTCCGCCGCCGGCTCGATCGCATAGACCGCGGCGCCGGTGACGATACGCCCGTCGCCGGCGCGTGAGATGCGGGCCGCCATGGCGCGGGCGATCGCGGCGTTGCCGCCCGGAAAAGCGTAGATCGGCGCGTTGATCTCCGAGAGGAAGTTGACGCCGGCATAGGCCGAAATCTCGGCCGCGGGGGCGCCGAGGGCCGACAGGCAATAGGCGTCGAGGAGGCCGAAGAGTTCGGCGTCGATATGCTCGCCGCGCAGAAAATCGAACAGGGACCGCCTATCGAGCGCCAGCGCCGGCGCCGACGCCTCCGAGATCGGCATTTTTGGGAAGTCTGGCCCATCGCCGAGGCGGCGCAGGAGCGCTTTGAGCGCCTCATAGGCGCCCCGCCATTTCCCGTCCCGGGGATCGCCTTCGCCGGCGACGCCTGAGAGCGCCCTGTCGACCGGCGCGCTGACGGGTCGTGGCGCGAGGCCCAGCGTCTCATAAAATCGGCCGAAAGGCATCGAGAGATCAACGATGTATGCCGAGCCCAGCGCATAGTCGATAGTGCGCCACCGTCCGGCTTTGGCGACGCCGCCGGGCTCCGTCTCGCGCTCCAGGACGATGAGGTCGCGATCTTTGAGAAGCGAGGCGACGGCGAGACCCGCGAGTCCGCCGCCAATGACGGCGATTTCGACGCGCCGCTCGGGAAGCGGCAGCGGCGCGCGCCAGGCCCCGTCGCGGATCGCATGCATGGGCGCGAAATTGTCGCCGGTCCATTCGCCGAGCAGGCATGGCCGCTCTTGCGCCGCGCCGCCGCCCGGCAGGATGAGCTGAGCCCCAAGAGCGCCAAGACTGGCGCCGAGGCCGGCGATCGCCTCCCGACGAGTCACCATGGCCGCCTGCAGAGACAATGCGCTCGATTTTCCATGACGTTCCCTTGAGGGTTGAGCGTCGCCATTGACATGAGGCTGGCGGAACTGGTCTATGCGGGCGACGCTGCGCTTGGCGCGACAGCGCTCGACTGGCGCGTAATCGTGTCCAAGGGACATCCAAGGGACACGTCGCGCCGTTCGAGATCATATTCCAAACTTGAAAGGACGCGCCGACACTTGCTCGCCTCGATTCCTTCCGTCTATGTCGCGCCCTTCGAACGGGCCTGGCGCAATCGGGAGCTTATCCGCGCCGTTGTCCGGCGGGAGTTCATTTCCAGGTTTCGCGGCTCCGTGCTCGGACCCCTCTGGGCGGTGTTGTCGCCGCTCGTCATGCTGCTCACCTATACGGCGCTCTTCTCCATGACCGTGCCGCAGCTTGCCGCCGGCATGAGCGTCACGGAATACGCAGCCTCCATCTTCATTGGCTTGATCGTCTTCAATCTGTTCAGCGAACTGGCCTATCGCGCGCCAATGCTTCTGCACGAGCATGTCAACTTCGTCAAAAAGTCGATTTTCCCCAGCGAAACCATCGCCTGGACGGCGACAATCCGCGCCTTCACCTATAGCGGCGTGGCTTTTGGCGTTTACATCGTTTTCCGGCTGTTGACGGCGGGAACCATACCGTTGTGTGGTTTCTGATGGCGCTCGGGGCGTTCACGCGCGATGTCGCCCATATCATGGCTTCGATCGTGCCGGTGCTGATGTTCGCGACGCCGATCTTCTATCGCTTGGACCAGATCGCCGCCATGTCCGGATCAGTCGCGCTTTGGCTGCGACTGAATATTGTCGGCGATTACATCGAGATGCTGCGCGGCCTGGCGCTCGACGGGACCGTGCCGAACGTCTTCGGCTATCTTGCGCTCGTCGCGGTCTCCTACGCCGTATTTTTGGGCGGCTATCAATTCTTCATGCGCTACAAGTCGGTCATCGTCGATGTCATCTGAGCCCACAATCCGCTGCGCGGGCGTTGGCAAGGCGTTTCAGCTCTACGCGCATCAGAATGATCAGCTCAAGCAGATCCTGTTTGGCCTGTGGAAGAAGTTCTACAGGGAGAAATGGGTGCTCCACGACGTCAATTTCACGGTGGATAAGGGCGAGCGCGTTGGGATCGTCGGACGCAACGGCGCCGGCAAGACAACTCTTCTGCAGATTCTGTGCGGCATCACCCAGCCGACGAAGGGCGACTTCAGCGTCGCCGGCCGAATCGCGCCAATTCTGGCGCTGGGCTCTGGCTTCGACGGTCTGCTGACGGGGCGCGAAAACGCCCGCATCGGCGCGGCGATTCTGGGGCTGTCGCGCAAGGAGGTCGACGCCTGCATCGACGATATCGCCGCCTTCGCCGACATCGGGTCCTTCTTTGAACAGCCGATGCGCACTTATTCGATGGGCATGATCGCGCGCGTCGCTTTCGCGATCTGCGCCTACGCCAAGGCCGACGTGCTCATCGTCGACGAAGCGCTATCGGTCGGGGACGAAATATTCCAGCGCAAATGCGAGAAATATATCGCTGAATTCGCCAAGACCGGCACCATTTTGATGGTGTCGCACGATCTCAACTTCGTGGCCGCGCTATGCGACCGCGTGCTCTGGTTAGAGGGCGGCGTCGTGCGCGAGATCGGCGATCCAAAGAGCGTGATCGCCAACTATCGTCACGCAATGCTGGCTGAGGAGGGTCAGGCGAGCGTCGGGTAGGGGGCTCGCGCGGCGGAAGAAGCGCGACCGTCGAACAGACGCTTTGGTTTCGGGCTCCAATTGAGCCGCGCGATCAGCCGGACGGACACGCCGACTTCGGCGACGGCGAAGGCGGCGAGCAGTAAGACGAACAGTCCGTTGATGCGCAGCAGCGATTCGAGCGCGACCAGAAAGCCGATGTGCACGGCCGGAATCGCGATCGTGGCGAGGCCGCCCGCCGCTCCCCGCCGGCCGGTGATGTTCCCGAAGGTCAGGACGAGCGCCATTGCAAGGAGCGTATGGGCGATGGCGAGCGCCGGCACGCCGAAGCGCTTCGCCGCCTCGGCCGTCCACTCTCCGAGTTGGCGCGGATCACGCTTCGCCGCAGCGTAATTGGCGAGAAAATCGCCGGCGGACAATTCATAGACCCCCCGCCAGCCGCGGTCGGGCAGCGACGCGCTGCCCTGCATCGGCAACGCCATGGCGTATTCGTCGAAATTGGCGATGCGCACCTCGTTCGTGGTCAGCGAGTGCGTCTGGATGCTGCCGTTGGAAAGCGCGACGATGACGCCTGATTCATTGCGGCGAAATTCGGCGCGCGCCGCCGTCACCGTCTCCTCCTGCATCTTTTCGACCGAAAGCTGGCGAACGAAC
>JACOWC010000037.1 GCA_016177005.1 Methylocystis sp. | reverse complement strand
CGTTATGCTCCCGAGCCCCTCACCCTGCCCTCTCCCCGCAAGCGGGGAGAGGGAGAAACGCGTCACGATTGGCGCACTTATTTCCGCACGTTGCCTAAGCCTGTTCGCCGCCTCCGCCGCCGACGCGCAGCAGGCGCTTCCCACCATCAGCATCGGCGGCGCCCGGGGCCCCGCGCGGCCGGGCCCTGTGGGCCGGCCTGCTGGCGGACCGGCGCGGGTCACCACTGCGGCGCCGAACCCTGGTCAACCTGCGCCTCCCGGCTTCAGCCCTAGCAAGCTGGCGCTGCCCGTCTACCGCGATCCGACCGGACAGACATTCACGACAATCCACGGCAAGGATTTCGAGAATATGCCGCTCCTCTCGGTTCGGGAGATGCTGCAATACAGTCCTGGCGTCTCCTTCAAACAGGGCAACGGGCCGCGGGATGTCGTCATCTCGATCCGCGGCTCTTCGGCGCGCAACGGCTTCGGCGTTCGCAACATCGTGATTCTCGAAGACGGATTCTCCGTCACCCAGCCCGACGGCCTGTCGCGCACCGACCTGACCGACCCGCACGCCTATGCCGGGGTCGACGTCTATCGCGGTCCCTCGTCGGCCCTTTTCGGCAACTTCGCCAATGGCGGCGCGATCAACTTCCGCACGCGCACCGGCGCCGAAATCGACGGCGTTCAGGTTGGCAGCGAATTCGGATCATACGGATATCTCAATAATTTCACCGCCATCGGCAAAAAAATCGGCAATGTCGATATCGCGATTTTCGCCAGCGACGTGCGCGGCGACGGTTGGACGCTGCATAATCGCTATGACACGCAGACCGTCAACGCGACGGCGCGTTGGCAGGTAACGCCTGACGATCTTCTGACCTTCAAGTTCATCCACAATCAGCTCTATGGCGATCTGTCGTCACGACTCTCGCTCAATCAATATTACCTCAATCCCTATCAAAGCGGCTGCTATTTGCTGACGCAGGCGGGGGCGACGACCCCTCTCGGCTATCTCGGCCGGTCTTTCTGCGGAAACTCGGGGGTCTCGCGTTTTGGATTGAATCCGACAGGCGCGGCGAATTTTCAGACGACCGCTTATCTGGCCGGCTTTCACCGCGATGACCGCCGCGATGTGCTCGGTCTGCGCTGGGAGCACAATTTCGACGCCAACACCTTCTGGCGCACGCAAGTCATCTATGACGACAAGAACATCATTCAACCGACCGGCAACACCGCCGGCTTCCAGGACGAGCCGGCGGTAAACGCCAGCACCGACATCACACAGCTTGGTTCGCTCGCAGGCTTTGAAGCGAGACACTACGCCGGCCTTTATTTCAACCGGACGCGCTATACGAGCTACACAAACAACACTCTGCCTATCGGAAATGGCGCGACTGGCGCAATCCAGGCGAAACAGAATGCGATGATGCAGAATCTCGGCGCGCGCGGCCGGGAGGAGATCGCGCTCTCGCAGGACGTGACGCTAGTGCTTGGCCTGGCCACCGAAATGACGAAGATCGCCGCGATACAGGAACGATTCACTTATGTGAACTCGCCCGCCAATCCGGCTTTCGCGCAGATCGCGACATGGCAGGGCGCCCCCGTCAACAAAACCTACTGGAACGTCGGCCCTGAAGCGTCGGTAACTTGGCGGGTCTGGCCGGAATTGCTGACTCATTTCCGTGCATCGAGCGGCTACGGCACGCCCAATCCAGGGCAGCTCTTCGTCAACCAGCAGGGTCAGCCAGGCGCAAACACTGATTTGAAGACGCAGCGCAACAACGGCATCGATATCGGTTTCGACTGGAGGCCGAACGAAACGCTGCTCTTCAGCCTCACGGGATTTCACGAGTGGTATCAGAACGAGCAGATTTCGCAGAGTCCCGGCGCCGGCTTGCTGAATTTTACGTTCAACGCGCCAGGATCAGTGCATCGCGGCATCGAAACGCTCGCCGACTGGCGCCCCTTCGACGGCTGGAAGGTGCTGGCGAATTATTCCTATAACAATCAAATCTTCACGAACTTCAACGAGCAGCTGGCCGCCGGCGGCGTGACCGCTTACTTTAGTCGCGCCGGCAATAAAATACCCAACGTCGCGCCGCACACGGCGACGGGGCGGCTCGGTTATGATCAGCCCTATGGGGACTACAAAGGATTCGGCGCGTTCGTCGAATATGTCTACCAAAGCTCATATTACCTCGACAATGGCAACGTTCTGACGATCCCGAGCTACGGTCTCGTCAACGCCAACATTCACTTCGACAGAGACATCGATTTCTGGCCGATCAAGAATTTCTCGGCCTATTTCGAGGTGCGAAACATCTTCGACAGAAACTGGGTGGCTTCGGCCAACAACATCGCCAACACGGTGGCGCTGGTCAATGGCGTTGTCGTGCAGAATGGATATGCTCAACTTGCGCAAAACGGCACCGGTTCGATTTACGCCGGCAATCCGCGCCTGTTTCAAGGCGGCGTGAAATTCAAATTTTAGCGAGGTCGGCGGCGCGAGCGGGTGAGGCGCTTTGCCGCGGAGCGGCGGCAGCGCCAAGATTAACTTGTCGCGACCTTCGCTTTTTGCTTACATCAGCGCGCGCCTGTGAAATCCGCAGGCGCGCCGAATTCCGGGGCTCACGACCTTATGCGTCGCAACTGGCTGACAGTTCTGCTGTTCGCGCTCGCGCTGACCGTTCAGGCCTTTGCGCCTGCGGCGGCGGCTGTCGCGTCGCGGATGGGCGCCGGCGACGCCATCAAGGAATTTTGCTTTACCGACGTCGCCTCAAGCGACCAAACGCAGGCTCCCGGCCATGTCAAAGGCCAGAGGGACGCCTGTCTCTTTTGTCAAACCCATTGCGATGGCGTCGCGCCGCTAGCTGCGCGCGCCATTCATCTTGGCAAGGCGCCCGTCCAATGGACCGCGCTTGATTGGACGGTGGCGGACCGCGCCCTGCCGACCCACCCGCAGGATTATTCCAGACAGGCGCGAGCGCCTCCCGCCCACTCCTGATTCCTTCGCACGCTGACGCGCCGTTTCGCGCGCCTCGCCCGCACTCCGGGCGCGCGCGGCGTCGGGCGCAGCTTAAGGACAACGCCGCGGCAAGCGGCGGATCGGGAGTAAGCCCATGTTTTGCAAACGAAAGCCGAGCGGCCGGGAAAGCGTCGTCGCAGGCGCGACGCTCGAATCTCTGATCGAGCGTGAACGCGCGCAGCCGGGTCATGCGCCCGGCATGGCGGCGCTCGCAGCCCTCGCGCCGGCGACGCCTCTGTCGCGCGGCAATGACCAGCGCGTCATCCGCCTCATCGACCTCGAACGCCGCGTGAGATTTTCGCGGCCTTTGACCGACGCGATCTGAGCTGATGCGCCTGTCGGCGTCCAGATTCGCTTCGCCGCCTCGCGAGGGCGCGCGGCTTGGCGCGACGCTGCTGTTCCTGGCGGCGTCGCTCTGGGCGGTCGCGCCGCTCGCGCGCGGCGTCGCCGAGTCGGGCGTCGGCGGCCGTCTGGTCGCTCAACTCTTTGTCTGTTTCGCGTCGGGGGCCTCCCAACCCGATGCGCTCGCGGGGCGGCTGGGCCCCAAAGACGATCGCTCCGCCTGTATCCTCTGCCAGGCGTTTTGCAGCGGTCTTGCGCCTCTGGCGGCGCGGCCCGGCCTGATCGGCGCGACGCCCGTCCCGAGCTTCAGGCTCGCGTGGACGGTGGCGGACCGCGTTGCGCCGACGCCCCGACCCGACCCAGCCAACCGCCCCCGCGCGCCGCCGGCAGCCTGAATGCTGCGTCGCAAACGGCCTGCGTCGGCGTCGATACTCTTCTCACGCCGCCGCCGCGGGCCGCCGATTGGATTTTCCCGCATTCCGCAGCGGAATGCTCTTGAGGACATGCTGATGAACGAACTGATCACGGGCGTCGTGCTTGAGACGCTTTGCGCCATACTCGCCGCATCCTATTTCGTCGCCGAATGTGCGATTCAGGAGGCGAAAGTTTTGGCGCGCTCCGAGAGGCGGGACCGCGCGCGGCGGTAAACGTCAGGCGCGCGCCGCGGCCCACAATCCTCGCGCGAGATCGTCGATGAGGTCGTCGGCGTCTTCCAGGCCGACTGAAAGACGCAAAAGCCCGTCGCCGATGCCGAGCGCCGCCCGCGCTTGCGGCGTCAGCCGCTGATGGGTCGTCGTCGCCGGATGGGTGATGAGGCTCTTCGCGTCGCCGAGATTGTTTGAAATTTTTATCACTTCCAGCGCATTGGCGAGCCGGAAGGCGGCGGGTTTGCCGCCCGCCATGTCGAAGCTCGCCAGCGTGCCGCCGCCCGACATCTGGCGGCGCGCCAGATCGGCCTGCGGGTGATCGGCGCGGAACGGGTAGAGGACGCGCCTGACGGCTTTTTCCCCGGCCAGAAAGTCGGCGATCCTGGCCGCGCTTGCGGTCTGCTGGGCGACGCGCAGCGGCAGGGTCTCTAGGCCCTTCAGCATCACCCAGGCGTTGAACGGCGACATCGCCGGGCCGGTTTGGCGCAGGAAATTATGGACGCTTTCCTCGATCAGCGCCTGCGAGGCGAGAATCACGCCGCCAAGACATCGACCCTGGCCGTCGATATGCTTGGTCGCCGAATAGACGACGACATCGGCGCCGAAGTCGAAGGGCTTCTGCAGGAGCGGCGTTGCGAAGACATTGTCGACGACAAGCTTTGCGCCGGCCTCATGCGCAATGTCGGCGATCGCTTTGAGGTCATAGACCTCCAGTCCGGGGTTGGTCGGGCTTTCAAGGAAGAAGAGCTTCGTCTCGGGCCGGACCGCCGCCTTCCATTGTTCGAGGTCGGCGCCGTCGACGAGCGTCGAAGCGATCCCCAATCGCGGCAGCAAATCCTCGACGACATAGAGGCAGGAGCCGAATAGCGCGCGCGCCGAAACCACATGGTGGCCCGCCTTGAGCTGCGCGAGCAGGCTCGCCGTCACCGCCGCCATGCCGCTCGCCGTGGCGCGGGCGGCCTCCGTACCCTCGAGCAGACACATGCGCTGCTCGAACATCGCGACGGTCGGGTTCGAGAAGCGCGAATAGATGAAGCCCGGCTCGTCGCCCTTGAAGCGCGCCTCGGCCGCCTCCATCGTCGGATAGGCGAAGCTCTGCGTGAGGTAGAGCGCCTCCGACAATTCTCCGAAGGAAGAGCGCTGCGTCCCGCCGTGAACGAGTTGTGTCGCTGGTTTGAGCGGCCTGCGCGGCGGGATTTCGGTGGACATTGGTTCTCCCCTGGGCGCAGTCGCGCCATTTTCTTGTTGCGCAATAAAATGCGCTGCTGCGCAACAAAAAGCGGGGTTTCCTCGGGGAGACCCGGCCTTTTAGCGCGTTGTTTTTCGTGGCGGCAAGCCGGCCGGCTCAAATAACCACGTCCGCCTATAGAGGGCAGAGGGGCCCAAGCTGTCAACAGCCCCCGCTTGAATGGCGGCGCGATTTGGCGCTTATGCCGTCGCAACCCGCTTCAGCAAAGGCGACAGGCGACACACCAATGGGCGGCGTGCTTTCCAGCCGGCAGATTCAAGCGATGGCCGACGCCGGTAGGATTCGCCTCGCCACCCCCTTGGCGCATGGGCAGATTCAGCCGGCGAGCCTCGATCTGCGGCTCGGCCCCAAAGCCTATCGCGTGCGCGCGAGCTTTCTGCCGGGCAAGAACCGCAGCGTCGATGAGCTGCTTTCCGCGCTCAAATATGACGAGATGTCGCTTGAAGGCGACGGCGCCGTGCTGGAGCGCGGATGCTTCTATGTCGTGCCGCTCCTGGAAAGTCTTACGCTCGACGATAACGTCGTCGGCGCCGCCAATCCGAAAAGCTCGACGGGGCGTCTCGACATTTTCACGCGGCTGATCACGGATCGCGGCGATCGCTTCGACGAGGTCGCGGCTGGATATCGCGGGCCGCTCTATACCGAAGTGTCGCCGCGCAGCTTTTCGGTGCGGGCGCGCATGGGATCGCGGCTCAATCAATTGCGCTTTCGCGGCCATATCCCGACCGTTGCGCCAGGCGCGTCTCAGAGCGGCGCGTTGGGCGATGCGGCGCTTGCGGAATTGCACAAGAAGACGCCGCTCGTCGACGGGCCGCTAAATCTGCGCGACGGCGTCGTGTTGCGCGTCGCGCTCGACGCTTCGGCGTTCGGGGGCGTCGTCGGCTATCGCGCGCAGAAGCATACCGACGTGATCGACGTCGATCGGATCGGCGCCTATCGTATCGACGATTACTGGGACCGGCTGCCGGCGCGCGACGGCAGGCTGATCCTCGATCCAGGCGACTTCTATATTCTCGCCTCGCATGAGCGGCTCGCTATCCCGCCTGATCTCGCCGCCGAAATGGCGCCGATGGACGCCGCGATCGGCGAGTTTCGGGTGCATTACGCCGGCTTCTTCGATCCGGGCTTCGGCGCAGGCCCGGATGGGCGACCCGGCGCCCGCGCGGTTCTGGAGGTGCGCTCGCGCGAAGTGCCTTTCATCCTGGAGGATGGCCAATTCATCGGCCGCCTGATTTACGAACGCATGGCCGAAATTCCCGAGGCGCTTTACGGCCAAAGCGGCGTGTCCAATTATCAGGGGCAGGGGCTCAAGCTCTCGAAACATTTCATCGCGGAGTGATATTATGCGCAATGCGCTTGTTGGCGGCGCGCTCTTCGCGTTCTTGGCGCTCGCGACTTCCGTCGCCGCTGAAGAACTCGGCGCGTCGAGCGCGAAATTCTGGTCGGCGCCGCAAGTCGACGCTCTGCCCTATGACGCTCATGGCCGGCTGATCCGCCTTGGGCGCGATCTCATCACCGCGACCTACGCCCATATCGGGCCGGATATGCCGAACCGCGCCCAGCGCTTCGCGGGCAACAATCTCGCCTGCGGCAACTGCCATCTCGACGCCGGCGTGAAGAAATTCGGCCTGCCGATCTTCGGCGTCGCGGCGGATTTCCCGGCCTATAGCGCGCGCGCCGGCGCCGAGATCACGCTGCAAGAGCGCATCAACTCCTGCATGACGCGCAGCATGAACGGTCGCCCCTTGCCGGCGTCTTCCCAGTCGATGCGCGCCATCGTCGCCTATGTCCAGTTTCTGTCGAAGGGCGTGCGCAAGGGCGAGAAGCTTTCGGGACTCGGCGCCGGGACAATGCCGGAACTCGACCGCGCCGCCGATCCGGCGCGCGGGCGCGATATCTATCAGGCCCGCTGCCTCAGTTGTCACAACGTAGACGGCGCCGGCGTGCAGAACAGCCTGCCGGGGCTTGGCGCCGGCTACGCCTTTCCGCCGCTTTGGGGCTCGGACAGTTTCAATGACGGCGCCGGCATGGCGCGGCTAATCACGGCGGCGAATTTCATTCATTCCAACATGCCGGACGGCGTCGACTATCTGCATCCGCTGCTCTCGCCAGAAGAAGCCTGGGATGTCGCGGCGTTGATGATCTCGAAGCCGAGGCCGCATCGCGCCGGGTTGGAGAAGGATTTTCCCGACCTTTTGCAAAAGCCGATTGATGCGCCTTACGGGCCCTATGCCGACGGTTTTTCAGAAAAGCGGCACAAATACGGACCCTATGGGCCGATTCGCGAAAAGCTGAAGGAGATCGAGAAGCAGAAAGGGGAGGTCAGCAATCCGAATGTGAGGTGAGCGGCGACAGGCCCTGGGCCGCGCGCCCGCCTCGATGTCGCGAATTTCAGCAAGGGACGCGCTGCGGTTCCGTGTGACCAGTTTGCAACAGGCCACGCACAATCGCGAAGCGCCTTTAAAAACACTCTTCAACTTTGGTGGCCGACCGCCGAAAATAAGCAGTCTCTTGCTGTTTATCACACACGAGCCGCCAGAATGGACCGTCGTTATCCGATCGCTGCCTCATTTTTAGCGCTTGTGGCCGGATTGGCGACGATGTGGCTGGGCGAAGCCTCCGCTCAGACGGCGTTGCCGACAATCAATGTTGGCGGACACGCGGCGAGGCGGGCGACACATAGGCAGGCGTCCCGTCCGCAAGGCCCGGCGCGGATAACCGCGCTCGTGCAGGTCGCGCCGGCGCCCTCCGGAGAGTCATCCGAGCAAGACACAGCCTTGGGCCCGAAGATCGACTATCCGACGGGTCCAAAGGACATGGCGTCGTCGAGCGAAAGGTTTTTTACCGGCGGCCAGGTTAACGCCATTCCTTTCTATCGTCCCGGAGAGGCGCTCGAAATCGTGCCGGGTCTCGCCGTGACCCAGCACAGCGGCGAGGGCAAGGCGAACCAGTATTATCTGCGCGGCTTCGATCTCGATCACGGCACTGATCTCGCGCTTTATCTCGA
>JACOWC010000178.1 GCA_016177005.1 Methylocystis sp. | reverse complement strand
GGAGGGATTCGAACCCCCGATACAGTTGCCCGTATGCCGCATTTCGAGTGCGGTGCTTTCAACCACTCAGCCACCTCTCCGCGGCCATGGGCTGCCGCAGATAGCATGCGCCGGAAGCGGGGATCAAGTCGACTGCTCATCTTCTCGCGACGCTTTGCTCGGCGCATAAGCCAGCGTTCAAAGCAATTTCTGAGCGTTTGGACGGACACCGGGCGGCCAACCTATCCCCTGAAAAATATATACGTAGATTGACACTGATCGAAACCGGCGTCACGCTCGGGTCATGGGCGCGACTCGCATTTTCAAATCCGGCAACAGTCTCGCAGTGAGACTTCCTCGCGGCATCGCTTTCGACGAAGGCGCCGAAGTCGTGGTGCGACGCCAGGGCGGAAGTCTGGTGGTGACGCCGCTGAGGCTCGATATGGCGGAGCTCGTGGCGCGGCTGAGGGCCGCGCCGGCTCCGGTCGCCATGGCGCGCCCCGAGTTCAAGCCGCCGAAGCGGCTGTTCGAGCCGCGCTAGCGCTTATGGCGCGCTATCTGCTCGACACCAATGTCGTCATCGCCGCGGCGCTCGGCCTTCCCGGCGTGCTCGATCGACTGTCTGCGCTCGACATCGGCGACGTGGCGATCTCGGCAATCAGTCTCGCAGAGACTCTGGGCGGCGCGACCGCCGCCGAAAATAACGACCGTCTCGCCGAAAACATCGCGCTCATCGCCAAAAATATCGATGTGCTGCCCTTCGATCGCGGCGCCGCCGACGCCTATGGCGCGCTGCTCGGCAAGGTGGACGCGAAGCGGCGTCGCACGCTCGACCGGATGATCGCCGCCCAGGCGCTCGACCTCGGCCTCACGCTGGTCGCCGCGAACAATGAGGATTTCGACGACATTCCCGGCCTTGCGGTCGAGAAATGGGCCTGAGCCCGCCTAATCGACGTCCTCGACCTTCTCCGGACCGCCCCCGTATATGCGCTGCGCCAGAGAGGCCTGCATGAAGTCGTCGAGTTCGCCGTCGAGGACCTCGGAAGGCGTCCCCGAGGCGAAGCCGGTGCGCAAATCCTTCACCAGCTGATAGGGCTGCAGCACATAGCTGCGGATCTGATGGCCCCAGCCGATGTCGGTTTTCGAGGCCGCGACCTTGTTGGCCTCGGCCTCGCGCTTTTCGAGCTCCAGCTCGTAAAGCCGGGCGCGCAGCATGTTCCAGGCGGTGGCGCGATTCTTGTGCTGCGAGCGCTCGGCCTGACAGGCGACGACGATGCCGCTCGGAAGATGGGTGATGCGGATCGCCGAGTCGGTGGTGTTGACGTGCTGGCCGCCGGCGCCCGACGATCTATACGTGTCGATACGACAGTCGGATTCATTGACGTTGACTTCGATGCGGTCGTCGACCACCGGATAGACCCAGACCGAGGCGAAACTCGTGTGGCGGCGCGCATTCGAATCGAAGGGCGAAATGCGCACCAGGCGATGCACGCCCGATTCGGTCTTCGCCCAGCCATGGGCGTTATGGCCCTTGACGAGAATTGTGCCCGATTTGATGCCGGCCTCTTCGCCCGGCGTCTCCTCGATCACCTCGACCCTGAATTTGTGACGCTCGCCCCAGCGGGCGTACATGCGAAACAGCATGCGCGCCCAGTCCTGGCTCTCGGTGCCGCCGGCGCCGGAATGAACCTCGATATAGGTGTCGTTGGCGTCGGCCTCGCCCGAAAACAGCGCCTCGATCTGGCGGGCGCGCGCCGTCTTGAGGATGGCTTTCAGCGCCTCGACGCCCTCTTTTTCAGTGTCCGCGTCGCCTTCCGACTCGCCAAGCTCGACGAGCGTCAGCGCGTCGTCGAGTTCGCGTTCGAGGCTCAAGAGCCCCCCCATCTGCTCTTCGAGCTGGGTGCGCTCGCGCATCAGCTTTTGCGCGGTTTCGGGATCGTTCCAGAGCGCGGGGTCTTCCGCCCTGACGTTCAGTTCGGCGAGACGCCGTTGCGACGTATCGACGTCAAAGATGCCTCCTCAGCAGTCCGATCGACTGCTCGATGTCGGCTTTGAGCGCAAGCGGTTCGGCGCGCATTCTCTTCCTTCCGGG
>JACOWC010000036.1 GCA_016177005.1 Methylocystis sp. | reverse complement strand
ACCAGCTCGCCGAACGAAAAACCTGCGTATGCCGCCATTTCTGGCACGAGCGAGGTCTCCGTCATTCCCGGCTGCGTGTTCACTTCCAATACGACGAGCTCGCCCGTACCTCCGGGGCGGTCGTCGTATCGAAAGTCCGCGCGGCTTACGCCGCGACAGCCGAGAGCTCGATGAGCCTCAAGGGCCAAATGTTGGACCTCTTGGTAAATATTCTGTTTAAGATTCGCCGGAAGCACGTGTTTCGAACCGCCTTTGGCGTATTTGGCGTGATAGTCGTACCAACCGCCGTCAACGGCGAGAATTTCGATCACGTCCAGAGCCTTGTCGTTCATGACGGCGCAGGTGAGCTCGCGCCCGGCGATGAACTGCTCCGCAAGCATCATTTCGCCATGCGCCCAATCCTCGCGCCACAACTCCTGCGGCGGATGCTCCTGGCCCTCATTGACGATGAACACGCCGAAAGAAGAGCCTTCGGATATGGGCTTCAGCACATAGGGAAGAGGCAGCGCATGCGCCTTGGCGGCGACCAGCCTGTGCAAAACGCGTCCTTTCGGCACCGGAACGCCGGCGGCCGCCATCACCGTCTTGGCGACGTCCTTTTTCATCGCCAGCGACGATGCGAGCACGCCGGAATGCGTGTAGGGGATGGCCAACAGCTCCAGCACGCCCTGAATGCAGCCGTCCTCGCCAAACTTGCCGTGCAGCGCGTTGAAGGCGACGTCGGGTTCGAGGGCCGCAAGGACGTTCGCCACGTCATGTCCGGCGTCGACGCGCGTGACCCTAAATCCCTGCTCTTCCAGGGCCTTCGCGCAGGCCTCGCCCGACCGCAAGGAAATCTCGCGCTCGGCGGAGAGACCGCCCAACAGAACGGCGACATGTTTGGTCATGTTGGTCTCGAATTGAGAAGAGCGAACTAAAGATCGCCGTAGGCGGCTTGGTCAGCATCGAACGCCCATTCGGTGAATGTGGCGAAAGGACAGATGACGTCGCTTTGGGCGTCGGACTTTGCGGGGTCACGATCGATAGTCGAAGGACGTTCCTTGGCTCTTTGATCGTCGCCGCATTTCGAACTCGTCGCCATTTCGGCGGCGTCCGATCCGATGGGCGATTTTTTGCGCGGCGGCGTCATGCTCGGCTCCCCCATCGTCCACGCTAAGGTCTCGGCGCGGACGATGCAATTTCGCCCTGGTCCTTCGCGAGGGCAATCGGCTGAAGGACTGTTTTTCTCACCCTCATCCTGAGCAACCGCCGCAGGCGGCGTCTCGAAGGACGAGGGTGAGTAAAAATACGCGAAACGGGGCTCCTCGTCCTTCGAGACGCGTGCTGCGCACGCTCCTTGGATGAGGAAGCCCTTCACCCGATCGCCCTGGGTCCTTCGCCTCACGCGACGCCTATGCGCTTGATCTCCCAATGCAGCTCGACGCCGCTCGTCTCACGCACGCGCCGGCGCACTTCTTCGCCGAGCGCCTCGATGTCGGCGGCGGTCGCGCGCCCGCGGTTGATGAGAAAATTGCAGTGCATTTCGCTCACCTGCGCGTCGCCGACGACAAGTCCGCGACAGCCGGCGGCGTCGATCAATTGCCACGCCTTATGGCCGTCAGGATTCTTGAAGGTCGAGCCGCCGGTTTTTTCCCTGATCGGCTGCGAGGCTTCGCGCGCCGCGGTGATGCGCTCCATCTCGGCGAGGATGGTCGCGGGATCGCCGGGGCGGCCCTGATAGAGCGCCTGGGTGAAGATCACATCGTCAGCCGCCGAGCAATGGCGATAGGAATAGCCGAGATCGGCGTTGGAAAAGACGCGGATGTCGCCGGCGCGATCGACGCCGCGCGCCTCGATCAGCGCATCCTTCGTCTCGCCGCCATGCGCGCCCGCGTTCATGCGCAGCGCGCCGCCGATGGCGCCGGGAATGCCGCGATAGAAGGCGAGGCCGTCAATGCCCGCTTCGGCGGCGGCGCGCGCCGCCTTTACGTCGGGAACCGCGGCGCCGACCCGCAATCGACAGCCGTCTTCGACGACGATCTCGCCGAACCCCTTCGCCGAAAGCCGAATGACGACGCCCTCGACGCCGCCGTCGCGCACGATGAGATTGGAGCCGAGCCCGACGACCGTCGCTGGAATCTCGCGCGGCAGACCCGCGAGGAAGTAAGCAAGATCGGCTTCATCGGCCGGCATGAAGAGAATTTGCGCCGGGCCGCCGACGCGAAACCAGGTTAGGGGCGCGAGCGGCTCATTGGCGGAAATCTTTCCGCGCAGCTCGGGCGCGAAGCGGGCAATATCGGCGGAAAGATCGGGGAAGGTCATAAGCGCCCAGAAACATGGTTGAGTTACACGCGGCGTCCACCGTTCGGCATCGCTTCGCGCTTGTTCCTCTCCCATAAGTTGGAAAGGATGGAAACGCAGCCTGCGCTATCTTTTGGCGCGAAAGCCTTTAGAATTTTGCCAAGTCCATTGAACGCGTCGCGAAATCTTACGCATAAGCGGAGCAAAAATGGCTACGGCGACCTCGCGCTCGATGAAGTCAGCTCAGGGGCGCGCGAGCCGCGTGACGAAAGCGCAGGATGATGATTTCGCTCGCGGTCAGGCGATAATCGATGAGATAAGGGTAAGGCGTCACGACGATGCGCCGCACGAGCGGATTGCTTGTCTCGCGCCCCGCAAGCGGATGCCTCGGCAAGAGCTCTGTTATCGTTTCGATGCGGGCGCGAAGACGCCGCGCGCCCTGCGGCGAACGCGCCGCGACGTAAGCAAGCGCCGCATCGATTTGCGCGGCGGCCCGCTTGGCGTAGCGGAGCCGCATCACGCATATTTCGCCCAAAGCGCGCGTATAGCCTCGTCCGAGGCGAACTCGCCGCGCTCCACCTCGGCCAAGGCCTCGGCAAGATCGCGCTCCTCCTCGGGGGTCAGTTGGATCGGAGCCCCCTCGTCGCCCGCGAGCCGCATGAGAATTTGGGCAATCTCGTCCTGCGCGGCGTCCGGCAGGCGTCGCGCCTTCGCCACCGCCTCGTCAAGCAAGCGTGTCATGGCATGTCTCCCTGCTTCGCACACTCGTAAGGTATAAGCGGCGTCGAGGGCCTTCGAAAGCTCCCGCCCGAAAGCCGCTCCAGCGGCGCAATGGCGGCGCGGCGGCGATTATATCGGCGGATATGTTGGAGAAGGTCATGCCAAGCTCCCCCAAAACCGTCAGCGGGGAAGGACACGGAGGGGCAAGAGCAAATTCACCCTCCCGCTCCGGCCGCGAGCTGCTCGGGCAGCGCATAGGCCCATTGGGTGATGTTGCCGGCGCCGAGACACACGACGTAGTCGCCGGGCGCGACGATTTCGCGGATCATTGCCGGCAGCGCTTCGGGCGAGGGCAGCGCCATCGCGCGGCGATGGCCATGCGCCTTGATCGCCAAGACGAGCGCATCGCGATCCGCGCCCGGGATCGGCTGCTCGCCCGCCGGATAGACATCGGCGATGATGACCACGTCGGCGTCGTTGAAACAGGTGGCGAAAGCGTCGAAGAGCGACTGCAACCGCGTGTAGCGATGCGGCTGCATCAGCGCGACGACCTTGCCCTTGGTCGAGGCGCGCGCCGCGCGCAGCACGGCGGCGATCTCGACCGGATGATGCCCATAATCGTCGAAAATCTGCACGCCGTTCCATTCGCCGGTCTTGGTGAAGCGCCGCTTCACGCCGCCAAAGCCCGCGAGCGCCTTGCGGATTTGTTCCGGCGACAGCCCGAGCTGATTGGCGACGGCGATGGCGGCGGTCGCGTTCAGCGCATTGTGATGGCCCGGCATCGGCAGGACGAGATCTTCAAGATAGATCGCCTGCGACGTCTTGCGGTCGCGCAACAGCACGTTGAATTTGGAGACGCCGCCCTCGAGATTGACGTCGAGGAGGCGCACGTCCGCCTGAGGATTTTCGCCATAGGTGATCACCCGGCGGTCCTCGATGCGGCCGACCAGCTCCTGCACGGTCGGGTGATCGAGGCACATCACCGCAAAGCCATAGAACGGCAAGTTCTCGATGAAATTGCGGAAGGCTTCCTTGATGGCGTCGAATGTATGGAAATGGTCGAGATGTTCGGGATCGATATTGGTGACGATGGCGACATCCGCCGGCAATTTGAGGAATGTGCCGTCGCTCTCGTCGGCCTCGACTACCATCCAGTCGCCGCCGCCCAGACGCGCATTCGTGCCATAGGCGTTGATGATGCCGCCGTTGATCACCGTCGGATCGAGGCCGCCGGCGTCGAGCAGCGTCGCGACGAGCGAGGTCGTCGTCGTCTTGCCATGCGTGCCGGCGATGGCGACGCATTGCTTGAGGCGCATCAGCTCGGCGAGCATTTCGGCGCGACGCACCACCGGCAGACGCTTTTCGCGCGCCGCGACAAGTTCGGGATTGTCGCGCTTGATCGCGGTCGAGACGACGACGACCGCCGCGTCGCTGAGATTCTTGGCGTCGTGCCCGATGCTGATCGTCGCGCCTTTTTCGACGAGCCGCTTGACATTGGCGTTTTCGGCGGCGTCAGACCCTTGCACCTTGTAGCCGAGATTGAGCAGCACTTCGGCGATTCCCGACATGCCGATGCCGCCGATGCCGACGAAGTGAATCGGGCCCAACTCTTTCGGCAGTTTCATCCTTAACTCCGTTTCGCGGCGCCTGTCCGCGCCACGTCCAAGATCAGATCGGCGAGGCGATCGGCGGCGTCGGCGACGCCGACGCTCTTTGCCGCTTCCGCGCGCGCGGAAAGTTGCGCCGGCGCATTGACGAGGTCGCACAGCCGCAGCGTCAGAAATTCCGGCGTAAAATCGCTCTGCCGCACGGTTTCAGCCCCCCCGGCCTGCTCCAGAAAGGCGGCGTTCGCCGCCTGATCCTGGTCGAGCGCATGCGGCAGCGGCACCAGCATTGCGGGGCGCCCGATGACCGCAAGCTCCGAGACCGTCGATGCGCCGGCGCGCGCAACGACGTAATGCGCCGCGGCGACTCGCGCCGGGAAGTCGGCGAAAAAGGGCGCAATCTCGGCGGCGACCTTTGCGCCGGCGTAGATCGCCTCGACCCGTGCGATATCTTCTGGACGCGCCTGTTGCACGACGGCGATTTTCGCCCGCAGCGCATCGGGGAGCGCCGCAACCGCCGCCGGCACGACGTCCGCCATGACGCGCGCCCCTTGAGACCCGCCGACGACGAGCAGACGGAAAATTCCATCGTCGAATGACGGATAGGGAGTCTTCGCGGCATCGAGCACATTGGGTCGCACCGGATTGCCGGTGACGACGACCTTGCTCTGCAGCGCCGCCGGAACGGCGAGAGTCGGCATGCCGGCGGCGATCCTGTCGACATGGCTGGCGAGAAAACGATTGGCCTTGCCCATCACGCCATTCGCTTCATGCAGCACGGTCGGGATACGCAGGAAGGAAGCGGCGAGAAGCGGCGGCACCGTCGGATAGCCGCCAAAGCCGATCACCGCGGCCGGCTTGACATGTCGCAGCAGCGCCACCGCCTGCGCCGTCCCGATGGCGAGACGCGCCACCGCCTGCGCCTTTGCGATCAGCGAGCCGCCGCGCGGCGTCCCGGCAGGGATCACATGCATGGCGCGCGCTGGGAAACTCGCGCCGTAGCGCAGCGCGCGATCATCGGTGACAAGCTCCACCGGCGCGCCGCGCGCGGCGAGCGCGTGGGCGAGCGCCTCGGCCGGAAAAAGATGGCCGCCGGTGCCGCCCGCGGCGAGGAGAATCGGCGAATCGCTCATGCTGAGGCTTTTATCACGCTGCGGCGGGAGCGCCCGTCGCGGCGAGTTCGCTCATCACCCGGCCCCGCGGCCGCTTGCGGGTGACGGCGAGCAGAAAACCCATGCCGAGCGACAGCGAAATAAGCGACGAGCCGCCGTAAGAGACGAAGGGCAGAGTCATGCCCTTGGCGGGCATGAGATGCACATTCACCGCCATGTTGATGCAGCTCTGCAGACCGAACAGCATCACCAGCCCCGCCGTCGCAAACCGGCAGAACGGATCGCTGTTGCGGGCCGCCGAGAAGAGCCCCCGCACCACCACGAAGGCAAAGACCGCGGCGAGCGCGATGCACACCAGAACGCCGAATTCCTCGCCGATCACCGCGAAGATGAAATCCGTGTGCGAGTCGGGCAGTATGCGCTTGATCACGCCTTCGCCGGGTCCCCTGCCGAACCATGATCCGGCAATGAAGCTTTCGAGCGCGGTCTCCGACTGAAAGTTGGCGGGCACGCCGGCGACCGGCGGCGGCGGCTCCAGAAAAGTCTCGATGCGCGCATGGACATGCGGCACGAACTTATAGGCGAGCAGCGCCGCGACGCCGCCGAGCCCCCCAAGTCCGGCGACCCATATCCAATGCAGGCCGGCCATGAAGAACAGCGCCGCCCAGACGATGGAAATCAGCATCGTCTGCCCGAAATCCGGCTGCAATATCAGCGGCGCGATCGCGACCGGCAGCAGCAGAAGGGCGATCAGATTTCCCGGAACATCCTTACGCCGCGCCCCTTCGGAGAACGCCCAGGCGACGAGGACGACAAATGCGGGCTTCAAGAATTCCGAGGGCTGAATGCCGAAGATCCATCGCTTGGCCCCCTTAACCTCCTGGCCATAGAAAATTGTGGCGACAACGAGCGCGAGCGAGACAACGAAAATCACGAGCGCGAGCCGGCGCACATGGCGCGGCGACAGAAACGACGTCGCGATCATCACGACCAGCGCCGGCAGAAGATAAATCGCCTGTTTGTTGACGAAATGGAAGGTCGCCAGATGCAGCCGTTCCGCGACGGGCGGGCTGCCGGCCATGGCGAAGACGAGTCCGGCGACGATCAGCAGGGCGAGGCTTGCGAGCAGCCAGCGATCCACCGTCCACGCCCAGTCCGAGAAGGGAGTTCGTTGCGCGCGCGAGATCATGTCGCTCCTCCTTTTCGCGCCGCGATGACGGCGGGAAGGCCCTCGACGAGGCCGCGAAAGGCGTCGCCTCGCGCCTCGAAATTGGCGAACTGGTCATAGGACGCGCAGGCCGGCGAGAGCAGCACGACGGGCTCAGCCACGCCTTCGCCGAGCGCGTCGAGGGCCGCGCGCGTCGTCGCGACGTCGAGCGTTCCGCAACGCTCGAACGGCAGCGCGCCTTCCAACGTGCGCGCAAAATCGTCGGTCGCCTCGCCGATGAGATAGGCTTTGCGTATGCGCGAAAAATGCGGCCGCAGCGGCTCGACGCCGCCCTCTTTCGATCGGCCGCCGAGAATCCAGTAGATATCGGTATAGCTCGTCAACGCTTTTTCAGCCGCGTCGGCGTTGGTCGCCTTCGAGTCGTTGACGAACAGCGCGCGCTCGATGCGTCCGACTTCCTCCATGCGATGAGGAAGGCCTGGGAAGCTCAACAGGCCGTTTGCGATCTCATCGTCGTCCAGCCCGCACTCCCATGCGGCGGCGGCGGCAAAAGCGGCGTTTTGCGCATTATGCGCGCCGCGAAGCGCGCGCGCGCCTTCGAGCGCGCCGACGAGCTCAGCTTCGTCGGGCGGATGCCCGCGCTCGCGGAAATAGACGTTTCGATCCTCGACGTAGAATCCCCAATCGAGAGCGCGCTTCGCCGACACGGGCACGACGCGCTTCTCGGGCGAAGCGGCTTCCGCCAGGCGCGCGCCGACGGCATGGCAATAGGCGTCGTCGACCCCGACCAAAGCCACTTCCGCCGCCGCGACCAGCCGTTCCTTGATGGCGGCGTAATTTTCGATCGTTCCATGGCGGTCGATATGGTCCGGCGTGATATTGATCAGCACGCCGATGGTCGGCGCCAGCGACGGCGCGAGATCGATCTGGAACGACGAACATTCGATGACGTGAATGCGCTCGTCCGACGGCGGCTCGAGATCGAGAATCGGCACGCCGATATTGCCGCCGAGCTGCACGTCGCGGCCGGCTTCGCGCAGGATATGCGCGATCAGCGCCGTGGTCGTCGATTTGCCGTTCGTGCCGGTGATGGCGATGAAGGGCGATCCCCCCGCGCGCGCCTCTCGTTCGCGGCAGAACAGTTCGACGTCGCCGATAATTTCGACTCCAGCGGCCCTCGCCGCCTGCACGACCCAGTGCGGCTCGGGATGAGTCAGCGGCACGCCGGGAGACAGGATGAGCGCATCGAAGCCGCTCCACTCAGCCGCCGCGAGATCGTCGAGCGCTACGCCTTGCGCGACGGCTTTGAGCCGGCCGGCCTCGCCGTCATCCCAGACGGAGACCTGCGCGCCGCCGGCGATGAGCGCGCGAGCCGTGGCGCGCTTGCCCTTGAAGGTCTCGACCGGCGTCATCGTCACCTCAGCTTCAAGGTCGAGAGGCCCATGAGGGCCAGCACGAAGGCGATGATCCAGAAGCGGATGACGATCTGCGGCTCCTTCCAGCCCTTCTGTTCGAAATGATGATGGATCGGCGCCATCAGGAAGATGCGCTTGCCGGTGAGCTTGTAATAGACGACCTGGATGATGACCGACGCGCCTTCAATGACGAAAAGTCCGCCGACGATGACGAGCACGAACTCCTGCTTCACCGCCACCGCCACCGAGCCGACGAGCCCGCCGAGCGCGAGCGAGCCGGTGTCGCCCATGAAGATTTGCGCAGGCGGCGCATTGAACCACAGGAAGCCGAGTCCCGCGCCGATGAAGGCCGAGCAGACGATGGTCAATTCGCCGACGCCGGCGACGTAATTGACGCCGAGATAATTCGAAAAGATCGAATTGCCGACGAGATAAGCAAAGAACGCGAAGGCGCCGGCGGCAATCATCGACGGCACGATGGCAAGTCCGTCGAGTCCGTCGGTGAGATTGACGCAATTGCCCGCCGAGACGATGACGAATGC
>JACOWC010000035.1 GCA_016177005.1 Methylocystis sp. | reverse complement strand
CGCGGCGGTTTCGGCGACTCCTGATGCTGAAGCTCGTCCATTCAATCTCCGAGAGACGCGCCGATTACAATGGCGGCTCCATTGGGCGCAGACAATCTTGGCTTTAAAAAAACGCCAAAATTCAGCGCATTGGCCTATCGACGGCGGCGCGCGGTAACATAACGCATGATCCGCAAACCCAAGGGCGACGTCATTGGCGACGTCGTTTCGCCCCCTGCCGGGGATCTCGCTCTTCTGCCCGCGCCGGTCGCCAAGATCCGCGACAAGATTCTCGCCGCTTGCGAGGCCGGCGAGATCGAAGCGCTCCGCGTTCCGATCGACTGGAACGAAACGCGGCCGCTCTTCGCCAAGAGCGGCGCGTTCAAGGCCGGAACCGATCCGATCGAGATTTTGAAGGCGCTTTCCTTCGATCGCAAGGGCCGCGAGACGATTGCGCTCATCCGCGCGATTTTCGCGCAGCCCTACGTCAAGATCGTCCGCGGACCGACGACGCTCTACGAATGGCCGGCCTTCGCGCGTCATCCGCAGGCGCCGGCAAGCGAGGAAGAGGCGCGAGAGAGATGGCGCTGCGTGCGGTTCGCCGATCTTTCGCGCTCCAACGCTGAAGGCAAGCCGCGCGCAACGCGCATCGGCATCGCGGCGGACGGCGTCTGGCACTATTTCTGGAGCGAAGACTAAGGCGTTCATTGGCCCGTCACAGCGGCTGGTCCACGAGCGGCGCGCTGGCGGCGCGCGCCCGTTCATCGAGGCGCCCAGCGCCCGGCGCGCGCGCTTCAACTCTCGGAGCGCCGGCCGCCGACCCGATGGGAGACGTCGCCGGAGGACCGGCTGCAGATCGCGCCGTTAGATTTCGCGCTCCTGCTCGTGCGGCGCGGCGTGTGCGCGGCCCTTGTCTTCGGCGCGTTTCAGCTCTTCCGCCTCGTCGCCTTCGATCGCCCGTTCGGCGTCCTTCGCCGCTTTGTCGACCTTGCCGCTTTCGACGAACTTTCTTGTGGCCTCGTTATACTGTTTGGCGGCGGTGCGGCTGCCCTCGCCTTCATTCTGCGGCTGCATGTCCTTCTGCGCGGTCATGGCATCCTCCTCGACCCAGACAGGAATGGCTGCGCGCTAGCTGGCGCGCCGTTCATGGCGTTTGCGGGTGGCGGCGGCCTTCTTGGCGGAAGCCGAGCGTTCTGAGGCGGGACGCGACGCCGAAGCTTCGCCGCCGAGCCTGCCGCCCCTATGCGCCGCCGGATTGCCAGTCTTTACGCCGCGGCCGGACCCCGACTTCTTGCCGCCGCCTTCATCCTTGTTGACGGTCGCCCAGGCGATGCGCTCCGCGTCTTTCTCGGACGCGCCGCGCTTCTCGTAGCCTTCCTCGATGTGCTCGGCCTTGCGTTTCTGCTTGTCGGTATAGGCCGACTTGTCTCCCTGCGGCATGGCTCATCTCCTTTGGCGCGCAAATTGGGAATGAGCGACTAACCGCGGGCGCCGCCGCAATGTTCCGCGCTTTTGCGCAAACTTCACGAAGAAAAAGGCCTGCAGCCATCAGGAAATCGAACGTGGCAAAACGCTGGACATTCCTGCTCCATTCCAATTCAATCGATGGAACGACGGGGAGGCGATCAGATGAGCGATTCCCAAAATGCGATTTCTTCGCTCGATAAATTGTTTTCCTCCATCGTCGTGACGCCGCGCCGGGAATTCCTGGCGAGAGGAACGGCGCTTATGGCCGCGGCCGTCGCCGGAACGGACGAGCTTTTCGCAAAGGAGCATGGCGGCGCTGTCCAAGCGAGCGCTACGGAGAAGGATCGCGAGTATATGACGCAAGCGATCAAGCTTATGCGTCAGGCCGGCGTCATCGATAAAACCGGCGGGCCGTTCGGCGCTGTTGTCGTGAAAGACGGCGAGGTCATCGGGTCTTCGGGCAACAGCGTTCTTCGCGACAATGATCCGACCGCGCACGCCGAAGTCAACGCGATAAGAGCCGCGTGCAAAAAGATGGGCTCGCCGCATATCACGGGAGCGACTCTCTACAGCAGCTGCGAACCTTGTCCGATGTGCTATGCGACCGCCTATTGGGCGCGCGTTGGAAAGATTTTTTATGGGGCGGCCTGGAAAGATTACCAGGACCTCTTTGATGACCAGGCGATCGCGCTGGATATGAAGAAGCCGCTCACGCAGCGCTCGATCCGCGTCGCAGAGCTTATGCGGCCCGAGGCGGATGCGGTTTGGAAAGAGTATCGCGGTCTTCCCGACACCAAGCGCTATTGAAACCAAGCATGGCGGCGCGCGTTCACCGCTTCCCCCAAAAGCGCATCGGCGCGCCATGCGAAGGCGTCGCCAGTTCGCCTTCCCACATCGCCTTGCGGCCGCGCACGAAGGCGCCGACCGGCCAGCCCACGACTTCCCTGCCGTCGTAGGGGGTCCAGCCGACGCGCGAGGCGATCCATGAATTGCGGATCGTCTCGCGCCGCTTCATGTCGACGACGGTGAAATCGGCGTCATAGCCGACCGCCGCCCGCCCCTTGCCGGCGATGCCGAAAAGCCGCGCCGGACCGGCGCTGGTGAGATCGACGAAACGCTGCAAGGTCAATCGGCCGGCGTTGACGTGGTCGAGCATCAGCGGAACGAGAGTCTGCACGCCGGTCATCCCCGACGGGCTTTCCGGATAAGGCCTGGCCTTTTCTTCGAGCGTGTGCGGCGCATGGTCTGAGCCCAGCACGTCGACGACGCCCTGCGCGACGCCGCGCCACAGGCCGGCGCGATGGCGCGCCTCGCGCACCGGCGGATTCATCTGCGCGAGCGTGCCGATGCGCGCATAGTCGCTATCGTCCATCGTGAGGTGATGCGGCGTCACTTCAACGCTGGCGATATCCTTATTCTCGGCAAGCAGCGCGATCTCCTCTTCGGTCGTGACATGCAGCACATGCACGAGCGCGCCCTTCTCGCGCGCGATGTTCATCAGCCGCCGCGTCGCGCGCACCGCCGTCTCGACGTCGCGCCAGACCGGATGCGACGACGGGTCGCCGGATACGCGCAAAGACTTGCGCGCATTCAATCGCTCTTCGTCTTCGCTGTGAAAGGCGGCGCGCCGGCGCGTATGCGACAACACTTCCGCGACGCCGGCGTCATCGGCGATCAGCAGCGAGCCCGTCGAGGAGCCCATGAAAACTTTGATCCCGGCCGCGCCGGGCAGGCGCTCCAACTCGCCAAGGCGGCGGGCGTTCTCATGCGTGCCGCCGACCCAAAAGGCGAAATCGCAATGCATGCGTCCCGTCGCCCGCGCAACCTTGTCGGCAAGCTCGGCTTCGCCTGTCGTCAGCGGATTGGTGTTGGGCATGTCGAAGACGCCGACGACCCCGCCGAGAACCGCGCCGCGCGACCCCGATTCAAGGTCTTCCTTGTGCGGCGCGCCGGGCTCGCGGAAATGCACCTGCGTGTCGATCACGCCGGGCAAGATATGAAGGCCTCGGCAGTCGACCGTCTCCCCCGCCGAGGCGCGGGAAAGGTCGCCGATCTCGGCGATCTTGCCGTCGCGAACGCCAATGTCGCGCACGCCCTCGCCATCCTGGTTGACGAGCGCGCCGCCGGAAAGGATGAGGTCGAAGGCCTGCGGCATGGGAGTCGCCTCGCTTGCGATGCGGTCGCGGGGGGTAGGGCTTTGTTGCTAGAGCGCGGCTCGCGAAAAAGTGCAACCCGGTTTTTCACGCAAAGCGCGCTCTAGGCTTTTGGAATCGATCACGTCATCTGCATTTGGGCGAATCCGCCCAAATGCAGCGTGATCTGATGCGCCAAAGGGGCGCGAGCAAGCGGATCGCGAATTATCGTGCGCAAGGCGGCGCGCCCGCGCCGGGAGAAGCGCTCCGCGCCGGCGATGTTGAAATCGAGCGCCCGCTGCGTTCGCTTCAAGTGTAGCGCACGGGGCGCCGTCAGGCGTTGCCGAGCTTGGTCTTTCTTGACGATCGACTGCCGAAGGCGTGCGCATACCAGCCTGCGCCCAAAGCGAGCGCGACGACGGTGGCGATGGCGATCGCGGTCCAGGAGCGCAGAAACTCTTCGCCGACCGAGAAGGCGAAACGGGCGTTGTATTCTTTGCGGCCATCCGCGCTCCGCGCCCGCACCACAGCGACGTAGTCTCCTTGTCTCTTGAAGTCGTGCTGGAGCTGGATGACCCCGGCCTGGAATTGCGCGGGCGGCAGATAGGCTTCGGTCGGCGCAGCGTCATCGTCCCCATTCGGATCCGCCGCGACGATGCGGATTTCCACCATCATGTCCCGCAATTCGTCTTGCATCGTGTCGACCACGACGGTCGTCGGTCCCGTTTCGGGAATGTCCTCGCAGAACTGGCTTCTCGATTGCGTCGGCTGATAGAAGCTGAAGGTTATGACGTTCGGGCCCATCTGGGCCGCGCATTCCCGAACTTTCTGGAACGCCTTGGCGGAGTCACGGCGCACCGCCTGCGCGTCCGCGCGCGCGATCAAGCCAATCGCCGCGACGAGAATGAAGAGTAGCCTAATTCTGAACATGTCTCCGCCCAGCCTCGACAATTTGTCTCGAAATTCGAGAATGCCGCATTTTTGGGCCTGGCGTCCATCGTTTCCAGCCCAAGGCATTGTCCCTAAAAATCGAGGCAGGAACAAAGGCCCGCATGCGCGGCGGGCCTTCATTCATTGTCGAAGCGGCGGCTTAACGCACCAGGGAGTCGAGCACGACGTCCATGGCGCGGACCAAGGCCATATTGCCGAAAAGAATGACCGCAATGGCGAGCGCGACGTAAAGCACGTCGTTCAATGCAAGGCGTCCGGCCGTGCGCTCCCCAGCGTTCCGCTCGTCCGTATTAAGGTCCATCCTCATTTCCTTCCCGGCCGCAATGATTTCGTTGTCACTTCTAGGTTGAAACGCGCAGAACTAAAGTGTGCGAACGCACACCGGCGAGGGTCAACGCTTCAACGGCCGCAATGGTTTCCCCTTAAGCGCAAAAAGATTGAAATTTTGCGTCGCCGGCGCCAAAGCTTCTCGCCTCGACCGTTGCGACCACGGCCCATCCCTGCGACATGGTTTGGCTTTCGTTTCGGCGGAAAAGCTCTATAAGTTCGCGGCTCCAACCGGCCGCGGGCTCGCCGCTTAGAGCGCGCTGCGAAAAAGTGGATTCGGTTTTTCGCGTAAAGCGCGCTCTAAACTTTTGGAATCGATCACGTTATCTGCATTTGGGCGATTCCGCCCAAATGCAGCGTGATCGAGAACGGCCCGGAGAGGGCGGAAAGCGCCAGAGAGCGAAAGAGGGGAAGGACCACAAGTGAGCGGAAGCCTCAATGTCACCGGCCGCACGACTGAAAGCGTCAATGCGCTTGCGGGCGCGCTGGTCGACCGTCTTGTCGCGGGCGCGGCGAAATATCGGGTCTCAGTCGAGCGCGGCAGCCTCGGCGAACTGCTGATCGACGCCGGCGCCAAAGTCCCCGGCGGCATAGAGGCCGGCCTGCTGCTGACTGAAATCTGCATGGGCGGGCTGGGGCGCGTCGCGCTTTCACACGCGCCGGCCGCGCCCAAATGGCCGTTCTGGCTGACCGTGACGAGCGCCGACCCGGTCGTCGCCTGCCTCGCCAGCCAATACGCCGGCTGGAGCCTCGCCCATGAAAAATTCTTCGCTCTGGGCTCGGGACCGGGCCGCGCCCAGGCCCGCGCCGAAAAGCTCTTCGACGAGCTTTCCTATCGCGATCTCGCCGACCGCGTGACCATCGTCCTCGAAAGCGGCTCGCCGCCGCCCAAGGAGGTCGTCGAGAAAGTCGCCTCGCGCTCCGGCGTATCGCCGGACAAGGTCGCCTTCATATACGCGCCGACGCAGTCGCTCGCCGGCAGCGTCCAGGTGGTCGGACGGGTGCTCGAAGTCGCGCTGCACAAGGCGCATGAGCTGCATTTTCCGCTCGACGACATCATCGACGGAATCGCGACGGCGCCGCTCTCGCCGCCACACCCCGACTTCGTGCAGGCGATGGGCCGCACCAATGACGCGATCATTTACGCCGGCCGCGCGCATCTCTTCGTGAAAGGCTCGGCCGCCGCCGCCAAGGAGCTCGCCGAGAAGCTGCCGAGCAGCACGTCGCGCGACTACGGCCGGCCGTTCGCGGATATTTTCAAGGCGTATAAGGGCGACTTCTATCAGATCGACGGCAGTCTGTTCTCGCCGGCGGAAGCGCTGGTGACGGCGGTCGAGACTGGCGAGACCTTCCGCGCCGGCGAAATAAATCTGGCGCTGCTCGACAAGTCGTTTGGCGCGTGAATCCCTTCTCCCTGCGAAACGGGGAGAAGGTTAGGACGAAGGGCCTGGGTTTTTAGTGGCGGCGTTTGACGTGCTTGATAGGCCCCAAGCCTCTTGCCCTCTCCCCGAAAGCGGGGAGAGGAAGCGGCCCCGCGTGGCGGTCTTCACCGACAAGCTCGACTGGCATGTCGAGAAAACGCTTCGCGCCTTGCGCGCGCAGGGCGCGACGCCCGTCGCAGTGCGGCTCTCCGCCTGCAAGATCGAGACGGACCGCGCTCGCCGTCTCGTCATCCCCGGATTTCGCGGCCTTCCCGATCTCGCCATCGTTCGGGCCATCGGCGACGGGTCGTTGGAGGCCATCACCATGCGGCTCGGCGCGCTGCACGCGCTGGAGGCGCTCGGCGTCCCGGTCGTCAACAGCGCGCGCGCGATCGAGCGCTGCACCGATAAATCCATGGCGAGCTTTCTTCTGGCGCAGGCCGGATTGCCGACGCCTGAGACCTTCGCGGCACAGAGTCTCGCGCAGGCGCGCGCCATCGCGCGGCGCGAATGCGGCAAAGGCCCGCTGGTGATGAAGCCGCTCTTCGGCGCGCAGGGCTGGGGGTTGCGACTGATCGAGCGCGAAAGCGATCTGCCGTCGCTTCATGACGCGCGCGGCGTGTTTTATCTCCAGCGCTTCGTCGGACCGTCGCGACCGCCATTCGAAGACATGCGCATCCTCGTCTCGCGCGGCGAAATCGTCGCCGCCATGCGCCGACGTTCGAGCCATTGGATCACCAATGTGCGGCAGGGCGCGAAACCGCTCGCCGTCGAGCCGTCAGCACGGGAGGCCGAGATCGCCCTTTGCGCCGCCAAAGCGCTCGGCGTCGACGTCGCCGGCGTCGACCTCATCAATGACTGCCGAGGCGAGCCGCTCCTTCTCGAAGTCAACAGCATGGCCGGCTGGAGCGGACTGCAGCGGGTGACGCCCTTCTCGATCGCCGACCGACTCGCCGCCGACGCGCTTGCGCAGATGACGCCTGCGCGCCTGCGCGTCTGACATGGCGGGTTTCGCGGTCGCGCCGCAAGAGATCGCGACCGGCTTCGTCGCCGCCTGCGAAGCGGAGCTTCACGCCCCGAAGCCCGGCAATGTTCATGTCTTCGCCGACGGCCACGGCATGACTGCGGCGGATTTCCTCGCCAGCGCCGAGGCCGCCGCCCCCTTCATCGCCGCAGCGCAATCTGGCGTCGGCGGGCGCATCGAAGGCGCCGTCGAAGCGACCTGGGCGCGCGTCGGGCAGAACACCAATCTCGGCATAATTCTGCTCTGCGCGCCGCTGGCGCAGGCCGCCGTGACCGCGCAAAGCGCCGATCTTCGCTGGGAGACCCGGCGCGTGTTGCAGGCGCTCGATATAAATGACGCCGCCGCCGCCTTCCGCGCCATCGCTCAGGCGCGGCCGGCGGGACTCGGAGAGGCGCCGCAGCACGACGTCCGTGCGCCGGCCGAAACGACTCTGCTCGAGGCGATGCGGGCCGCCGCCTGCCGTGATCGCATCGCCTGGCAATACGCCAACGGCTTCGCCGATATTTTCGACCTTGGCCTCAAGACCTTGGCTGAGGCGCGCGCCCGTGGGGCCGATGCGGCGCTCGCGACGCTCAACGTCTATGCGGCCTTCCTCGCCGCTTTTCCCGACAGCCATATCGCCCGCAAGCACGAGCTCGCGGCCGCTGAAACGGTCCGCGGCGAGGCGGCCCGTTTTGAAACAAGTTTGAAAAGCGTCGAAGGCAGCGACGCTGCGTTCGAACTGGCGCTGGAATTTGATCGCGCCCTCAAACGCCGCGGCTTGAATCCAGGCACAAGCGCCGATCTGACGGTTGCGGCTCTTTTCGCCGATTATCTGGCGGCCATCTTGGCAAGGCCGCGCAAAAATGGTTGAGTCCGCGCGCGCGGGATGGTCTCGCGGCTATCCGGCCACCGGACTGATCGGGCTCTTTTGGCTCGGCGCCGAAGAGGGGATAGAGGCGCGCGCAGCCAAATGGCGCGCACGCCATAATGAGGAATTCTGGGAGGGATACATGGCGGTTATCAACAAGATGCTGGTCGGCGAGTCGCTGGTCGGCGACGGCAACGAAGTTGCGCATATCGACCTGATCATGGGTCCGCGCGGCTCGG
>JACOWC010000034.1 GCA_016177005.1 Methylocystis sp. | reverse complement strand
CGCGCCGCAGCTTTCAAGAGAACGTGAGCCGGTCTATGCCGCTTTCCCGCAAAATCATCCGTTCCCGCAGAGAGTTTCTGCTCAAGATCGTCATTGCGGCGGTCGTGTTCGGCGCGTTGATCGCGCTTTCTCGATGGTATTTTTACGAGCGCAACTGGGTGACGACGGACAACGCCTTCGTCACCGGCAACATCATTCCCGTTAAGGCCGACGCGACCGGAGTGGTCGCCGCCGTGCTCGCCGAAGAAACGCAGCATGTGAAGAAAGGCGACGCGCTCGTTCGCCTCGACGGCCAACGCGCAAGAGCGGCTCTCGCGCAGGCCGAGGCCGAACTGGGTCGCGCCGTCCGCGCCGTCGGCGCTCTTTACGCTCAACGCAGCCAAATCTGCCAAAAAGTCGTCTCGCGCGCCGCAGTTCGAGACAGGACGCGTCATGACCTCGCAAGATACAGGCAGGCGGCGGCGAGCGGCGCGTCGTCGCGACAGGTGCTGCAGAACACGGAAGATCAGCTTGCGGCGCAGGAAGCCGATCTGCGCGAGGCGCAATCGGAATATAAGGCGATCGAGGCGCGCGTGGTCGGCGTCACTCGTCTGAATCATCCCGACATCGAGGCCGCCAAAGCCAGATACAATGACGCCTACATCGAATACGTGCGTCAGAATATCCGAGCGCCTGCGACCGGCTACGTCGCCAAGCGCCGCGTCCAAGTCGGCGATCGGGTGCGCCCCGGCGATGCGATTCTCAACATCGTGCCGCTGGACCATCTCTGGGTTGAAGCAAACCTCTGGGAAAACAGGATGGCCAGGGTCCGGCCAGGACAGCCGGCGATCATCAAGGTCGACCTATATGGATCGGATCAGATCTATCACGGCGAAGTGGCGGGACTTGTTCCGGGCTCCGGCGCCGTCTTCGCGACTCTGCCGCCCGACAACGCTACCGGAAACTTCATTCGCATCGTTCAGCGCATTCCAGTGCGCATCGACTTGCGGGCGGACGAGCTCGAAAAGCAACCCTTGCGTCCCGGCTTGCTGACAGTCGCATCGATCGATGTGTCCGGCACGCTGCAATCGCCGAATCAATCAAACGTCAAGACCACCACGAATGAATATCTGACCGACGTCTACGATAAGGATCTCGCAGAGGCGAAGACGCGCGCGGACAAGATCGTCAAGGATAATGTCGCGGACGCGGCGGACGACGGCGCGGTCTGCACGGCCGCCGAATAGCGCGCAAGATTGATTTCGACTCGCGTCCGTCTTTTTCGGCGGCTCTATTGGCGAGCGTCGGATCGCGCCCTAACATCCGAAGCGGATATTTGAATATATCTGAAGCGGGAGAGACAGCATGCCGGACGCCAGCGCAAATTCGTCGGCGGGCCAATCTATTGAAGCCGCTTCCCATGATCCGACGCAAGCGAAAATCGCCCAGCGACTTGAAGCGCTCAAGACGACCAAGGAGGGCCTGACCACCGCCGAAGCGGCGCGCCGCCTTGTCGAATATGGCCGCAACGCGATCGAGGACAGAACCGAAAGCAAATGGCGCCGTCTGCTGAACTATTTCTGGGGACCGCTGCCGTTCCTCATTGAAGCCGCGGCGGCGATTTCCGCGGTGCGGCGCGACTGGCCCGATTTCGGCGTCGTGGTCGGCCTTCTCGTCTATAACGCCGTCGTCGGCTTCTGGCAGGACAACAAGGCCGCGAACGCGCTGGCGGCGTTGAAGAAGAACCTGGCGCCGCGGGCGCGCGTCCTGCGCGACGGCGCCTGGACGACGATCGCAGCCGCCGAACTGACGCCGGGAGATATCGTCAGCATCGCGGCGGGGCAGATCATCCCGGCGGACCTGTTGCTCATCGAAGGCGATTATTTGAGCTGCGATCAAGCGGCGCTCACCGGCGAATCGCTGCCGGTCTCCAAGAAGGTCGGCGAAGACGCTTGTTCGGGCGCGATCGCCAAACAGGGCGCGATGACGGGCGTGGTGACGGCGACGGGCGATCGCACTTTCTTCGGCCGCACCGCGAAGCTTGTCGGCGCCGCCGGCGCAGTTTCGCATTCGCGGCGTGCGGTGACCCAGGTTGGCGATTTTTTGCTGTTGCTCGCGTTTTTGCTGGCGCTGGTTCTTGTCGGCGCGCAGCTCTATCGAGAAGTCATCGCGCCGGATGACTGGCGTTGGGGTCGCGTCGGCTCGATCGCCCAATATGTTCTGGTTCTGCTGATCGCATCAATCCCGGTCGCGCTGCCGGCGGTCATGTCCGTGACCATGGCGATCGGCGCCTATGCGCTTTCCTTGCAGAAGGCGATTGTTTCCCGCCTGAGCGCGATCGAGGAGCTTGCCGGAGTCGATGTGCTGTGCAGCGACAAGACCGGCACGCTGACGATGAACAGGCTCTCGGCGCAAAGCGCCATTCCCTTCGGCGCCTTCAAGAGCGACGATGTGCTGCTCTTCGCCGCGCTGGCGACGCAAAGAAGCAGCGAGGACGCCATCGACCTCGCGGTGATGGCGGCGCTGCCGGCGCACGACGCGCTCAACGGCTTCAAGCAGAAAGCCTTCACGCCGTTCGATCCCGTCAGCAAACGCACGATCTCGACGGTCGCCAATGGCGCTGGCGGCATCCGCCATTACGCGAAAGGCGCGCCGCAGGCGATTTCCGCCCTCGTCAGGCCCGATTCGCAAACGCTGCAACGCTATCAGGCGGAAGTGGCGGCGCTCGCCGCCAAGGGACAGCGGGCGCTGGGCGTCGCTATGTCAGAGGATGGCGCGAGATGGTCGCTCGTCGGACTGATCTCGCTGATGGACCCGCCGCGCGCCGACGCCAAGGCGACCATCGCCGAGGCCCGCGCGCTCGGCCTCAGCGTCAAGATGGTGACCGGCGATGACGTCGCGATCGGCGACGAGATCGCCGCAGAGCTTGGCATGGGCGCGCATCTTCTTGTCGCCAGCGACATATTCAAGGAGGGCGCGAAGGCCGGCGCTCTGCCGCGCAGCGTCGTCGACGCGGTGGAACGGGCCGACGGTTTCGGGAGGGTGTTCCCGGAGCACAAGTATGAGATCGTCAAGGCGCTTCAGTCGGTCGGCCACATCGTCGCGATGACCGGCGACGGCGTGAACGACGCGCCGGCGCTCAAACAGGCGGATTGCGGCATCGCCGTCAGCGGCGCGACCGACGCCGCGCGAAGCGCCGCGGCGTTGATCCTCACGGCGCCAGGACTTTCCACCATCGTCAACGCGATCCGCGTATCGCGACAGATTTTTCAGCGCATCGAAAGCTATATCCACTACCGGATCGCCATGACGCTCGACATCATGATCGTCGTCGTCGCCTCAATCGTGTTCCTGGAGTTTCAGCCGCTGACCGCGATTATGATCGTCGCGCTCGCGCTCCTCGACGACATTCCGATCATGACCATCGCTTATGATAATGTCCCTGTCGCGCCCCGGCCGGTGAGATGGGACATGCACCGCATCTTTATTTTTGCCTCGCTGATGGGTCTGATCGCGGTCGCCGAGACCTTCGGGCTCTTGCTGATCGGCATGCGCTGGGTGGTCGACGACGCGCTGCAGGCGATGATCCAGATTGATCCGGGCCAGCTTCAGACGCTGCTGTTCCTGCAGCTCGCCGTCGGCGGCCACCTGCTGTTGTTCAGCGTGCGCACCAAGAAAGCGATTTTTGCGCCGCCCTATCCGAGCGCAAGACTGTTCTGGGCGATCGCGGCGACACAGGTCGCGGCGGTGCTGCTTTGCCTCTACGGCGTCGGCGTCGACGCCGTCCCCGGCGCGGCGATCGTCGGCGTGTGGCTTTACTGTCTGCTCTGGGTCGTCGCGGCGGAAATTGTGAAGATCATCTACTGGCGTCTGACCGACAAGCGCGAAAGAGACTTGACGGCGGGCCGCGCCGCTCTTGCCGGTTGACGGGGAGCGACGGGACGAAGGAGGCGGCGCACATGAATTTCCTCAAAAAGTTCCGTGTCGAACCGGGCTCGAATGTCGATCTCGGATTGATCGATCCAGCCTTCCATGGCGATTACGCCAATGACGCCGAAGCGGCGCAGGAGCTGCAACGTAATCTGGCGCGCATCACCGAACTGCAGCGCAAACTCTACGCCGACCGCACGCATTCCCTGCTGATTGTCTTGCAGGGCATCGACAGCGCCGGCAAGGACGGCACATGCTGGCACGTCATCAGCGCCATGGACCCGCAAGGCGTGCAAGTGACGGGTTTCAAGCAGCCGACGCCCGAAGAACAGGAGCATGATTTTCTGTGGCGCATCCACCCGCATGCGCCGCGACGCGGTTACGTCTCGATCTTCAATCGCTCGCATTACGAAGACGTGCTTGTCGTGCGCGTGCATAAACTCGCGCCAAAGGACGTCTGGAAGCCGCGTTACGATTTCATCAACGAATGGGAAAAGCTGCTCACGGTTGAGAACCGCACGACAATTCTGAAATTCTTTCTTTATATCTCCAAGGAGGAGCAGCTCAAGCGCTTCAAGGACCGGCTCGACGATCCGGCGCACCAATGGAAGATCAGCGCCAGCGATTATTCCGAGCGCGAGAAATGGGACGATTACATCAAGGCCTTTGAGGCCGCCCTATCGCGCTGTTCGACCGAACATGCGCCGTGGTTCGTCATTCCGTCGAATCACAAATGGTTTCGCAATCTGGCGGTGTCGAGCATTCTCGCCGATACGCTCGACAATCTCAATCTGAAGCTGCCCAAGCCGACCGTCGACATCGAAGAGATTCGCAAACTTTATCACCAAGCCAAAAACGAAGAGAAAGGGAGCAAGGCGCAGTGACGGCGTCGCCAGCGCGCGCCGCCTCGGTCTTTTCCGCGCTCGACGACGCGCCGATGACGTGGCGCCATTACGCCTATTGGCTTGCGGCGAGCGGCGGCGCATTTCTCGACGGATTTTCGGTGTCTTCGCTCGGCGTGGCGCTGCCGCTGCTCAAACGCGAGTTTGCGATCGGCCCGCTGTTTGTGGGCCTCATCGGGTCGGCTCTGGTGCTCGGCGCGGTCCTGGGATCGGCGATCGGCGGCATTGGCGCGGACAGGTTCGGCCGCAAGCCCACATTCATCGCCGACATGGCGATCATCGCCCTCGCATGCTTGATCGGCGCAGCGGCGCCGAACGCCCGCTTCATCCTGCTCTCGCAATTTCTTCTCGGCGTCGGCGTCGGCATCGATTTTCCGACGAGCGGCGCCTATGTCTCCGAGCTCATGCCGCGCAAGGCGCGCAACAGAATGACCGTGGCGACCATCGCCTTGCAGTCGGTCGGCATGGCGGCGGCGGCTCTCGCCGGCCTCGCGATATTGAAGTTGCGGCCGTCGACGGAAGACTGGCGGCTGCTGCTTGGCGCCGGCGGCGCGATTGCGCTGCTTTTCCTGCTTGCGCGCACGTGGACGCCGGAAAGCGCGCGCTGGCTGGCGACGCAGGGACGCCTCGGCGAGGCGACGGCGCTGCTCAAGAGCTTGTCGATCGAGTTCGGCGAGAAGCCTGCAATTTTCGGCGCCGAAGCGATCGCCGCGCCGGCGCCGAGCCCGGATGTGACGCCACACGCGCCGGAGGTCGGATATTCGGCGCTGTTCGCCGCCGCCTATCGCGCGCGCACGATGCTTGTCTCGCTGCCCTGGATGCTAATGGACATCGCCACCTATGGCGTCGGCCTGTTCACGCCCGTCATTCTCGGCGCCATGCGCTTTGGCGGCGCTGACGCGGGTCCGCTCGCGACCGACTTCGTCGACGCGGAAGGCAGCGCCGTCGTCGACGCCTTTCTCATCATCGGCTTTGCGGCGAGTCTTTGGGCGGTTCCGCGCTATGGCCGAATCGCCATGCAGGTCGCGGGCTTCAGCGGCATGGCGCTCGGCATGCTGCTTTTGCTCTTCGCGGCGATGACCGACGATGGCGCGAAAGCCCATCTCGCCTTCGTCATCGGCGGCTTCACGCTCTTCAATTTTGCGATGAACGCCGGCCCGAACGCCACGACCTTCACGCTCGCGCCGACGCTGTTTCCGACCGCGATCAGAGCCTCGGCGAGCGGATTTGCGGCGGCGTGCGCCAAGATCGGCGCTGCCTTCGGCACGTTCGTCGTGCCGCAACTTCAGGACGCATGGGGGCTCGTCGGCGTCATCGCGGTCATGATCGCCGTCAGCGTCGCCGGGCTGATGGCGACGGCCGGCCTTGCGCATGCGGTCAATGAGGAAGGCGCGCTCGAGGAATAGGCGCGGGCGCCTCCCAAATGCAGCGCGATCTAAGGCAAATGCGCGACCAGCGTCCAGGCGCCCAGAAAAACGATCATGACGACGCCGAGCGCCGAGAGGACGATGAGGATCGCTTTAGTGGCGACGCGCTGATCGTCTCTCCTCACGCGCGCTCAGCCTCCCTCCGTCACGCGCCGAAAAAGAACGCGCGCAGATAGTTGGTGTATTCGCCTTCCCACGCCATCATCGCCATCAGCACCAGAACCGCCATTGGCGGCGCCAGAATCGCGACGACGAGCGCCAGCCGCTCCCACGCCATATGCATGAAGACCGCCACGATCAGTCCCGCTTTCAGCAGCATGAACACGACGATCAAGAACCAGCGCAGATAGCCTTGAACGTCGAAATAATCGACGAGATAGGAGCAGGCGCTCAGAACGAAAAGCAGCCCCCACACCAGAAGATAGAGCTTGATCGGATGCTGCTGGCCATGCGCCTGCGCCGCGGGCTGCGCCGCTTGCGCGACAGGCGCATGGCTGTGCGTTGTGTTGTCCGTCATCGCCGTCATTCTTTTCCCCCTGTCGGAGACTTCACCACAGATAGAAGAAAGCAAAGATGAAGACCCAGACGAGATCCACGAAGTGCCAATATAGGCCCATGATCTCGACGATTTCATATCGCCCCTTGCGGCTGGTGAAAAAGCCGCGCCGCCCGACGTCATAATCGCCGCGCCAGACGGCGCGGGCGATGATGAGCAGGAAAATCACCCCGACCGACACGTGGAATCCGTGAAAGCCGGTGATCATGAAGAAGCTCGACCCGAACTGCGCCGCGCCGAAAGGATTGCCCCACGGCCGCACGCCTTCGTGAATGAGTTTGCTCCATTCGAAGGCCTGCATGCCGACGAAGGCGGCCCCGAAAAAGGCCGTCACCAGCATCAAAATCGCCGCCTTCCTGCGCTCGCGCGCATAGGCGAAGTTGACGGCCATCGCCATGGTGCCCGAACTCGTAATGAGATCGAAGGTCATGATGGCGATGAGGATGAGCGGAATTTTCTTGCCGCCGATGTCGAGAGCGAAGATTTCGCTCGGATGCGGCCATTCCACCGTCGTGGACATGCGCACCGTCATGTAGGAAATCAGAAAGCAGCTGAAGACGAAGGTGTCGCTGACGAGGAAGATCCACATCATCGCCTTGCCCCAGGACGCGCTCTTGAAGGAGCGCTGATCCGAGGACCAGTCGGCGACCACGCCGAGCATGCGGCTTCGCAGGGTTTCTTCAGTCGTTACATGCTCAGTCGATACATGCTCCGCCGTCATGGCGTATTCCCTCTCATGAAAGCAGGCGCCTGCAGATGACGCCAAATCCATCGGCCCAGCCGATGAGCATGGCGAACATCAGCAGCCAGACGAACAGCAGAAAATGCCAGTAGATGGCGCAAAGCTCGACGCTCGTCGTCAGCTCCCCGGTCACGCGCCCTGCGCCGCGAACCTTGTCGGTGGTTCGCGCCAGCGCCACGAGGCCGCCGACGAGATGCAGCGCATGCGCGCCCGTCAGCAGATAGAAGAAGGCGTTGGCGGCGTTGCTCGAGGCGAAGAATCGCAATTCGAGAAGTTCGCGCCACGCCCAGACCTGGCCGATCAGGAACAGACCCGCCGTGGCGGCTCCGACGAGCAAGGCGGTTTTGACGCGCTCAATTTCGGCGCGGCGCGCGGCGACGAGCGCAACCTGCAGCGCGACGCTGCTCGCCGCGAGAACAAATGTGTTGAACCAAAGAACGCCGGGGACCGGCGGCATTTGCCAGTCGGGCGCGTCGCCGCGCATGAAAAAGGCCGCGGCAAGCAGAGAGAACAAACAGCCGGCGACGGCGAGAAAGATGGCGAGCCCCACTTTCGTGGCCGGCGGCGGCTCAGCCCCGGCGGCGCGGCGATAATGCGTGACCTCGCCTTCCTCGAGCCAGTGCGACTCGAACACGCCCTGGCGGGCCAGCCACAGGAACGCAAAAGAGAAGATGAAAATGAAGAAGAGCCCCATCACGCTCATGGCGAATGCTCTCCTCTGACCGGCGGCGCGTTTTGCGGCAGGTAATCGTCAGGCGCGCCGGGAACGCTGTAGGCGTAAGGCCAGCGATAAACCACCGGCAGATGCTTGCCCCAATTGCCATGGCCCGGCGGCGTCTCGGGAGTCTGCCATTCGAGCGACGCCGCGCGCCACGGATTGCCGCCGGCCGGCGCGCCATGTTTCAGGCTCTTGAACAGATTGTAG
>JACOWC010000033.1 GCA_016177005.1 Methylocystis sp. | reverse complement strand
GGGCAAGCGTTTCGACGCCGTGCTCGACATGGTGCGCGGCGTGCGCGCGCTCGGCATGGAGGCCTGCGTCACGCTCGGCATGATCAATGAGTCGCAAGCCAAGCGCCTCGTCGACGCCGGGCTCACCGCCTACAACCACAATCTCGACACCGGCCCGGATTTTTACGGCGAGATCGTCACCACCCGCACCTATCAGGACCGTCTCGACACGCTCAAGGCCGTACGCGGCGCGGGGCTGGAGATGTGCTGCGGCGGCATCATCGGCATGGGCGAAAGCGTGCGCGACCGCGCCGGCATGTTGCAGACGCTCGCGTCTTTCGATCCGCATCCCGAAAGCGTGCCGATCAATGCGCTCGTCGCCGTCGAGGGCACGCCGCTCGCCGGGCGCGCGCAGATCGATCCGCTCGATCTCGTGCGGATGATCGCGACGACGCGCATCGTCCTGCCGAAGTCGCGGGTGCGGCTGTCGGCCGGGCGCTCGTCGCTGTCGCGCGAGGCGCAAATTCTTTGCCTCGTCGCCGGCGCCAATTCGATCTTCTATGGCGAAAAGCTGCTGACGACGGAGAATGCCGGCGTCAATGAAGACGACGCGCTGTTCGCGGCTCTTGCCGCGCGCGAGGCGTGCGCTCCCGCCGCGTCCTAACCCCCCTCAATCGGGCCGAAGATCGCCTCGAAATTTTTGCGCAGCGACGCATCGACGGCGCGCATGTCGGCCGCCACGCCGAGATCGGCGAGGCTGGTGACGCCGAGATGCGCGTCGCGCACGCCGCAGGGCGCGATGCCGGAAAAATGCGTCAGATCCGGCGCGACATTGAGCGCGACGCCGTGGAAGCTCACCCATTGCCGCAGGCGAACGCCGATGGCGGCGATCTTGTCTTCCGCCGTCTCGCCGCCCGGTCCTTTGGACTTCTCCGGCCGCTCGACCCAGACGCCGACGCGCGCCGCTCGCCGCTCGCCCTTGACGCTAAAGTCGGCGAGAGTCGCGATAATCCATGATTCAAGCCCGCAGACCAGGGCGCGCACGTCGCGGCGCCGGCGCGTCAGATCGAGCATGACATAGGCGACGCGCTGCCCAGGTCCATGATAGGTGAACTGCCCGCCGCGTCCGGTGCGATAGACCGGAAAGCGCGCCTCGAGCAGATCCTGCGCTTTCGCCGAAGAGCCGCCGGTGTAGATCGGCGGATGTTCGAGCAGCCACACGCATTCGCGCGCCTCGCCCGAGGCGATCGCCGCCGCGCGGGTTTCCATAAAGGCGACAGCTTCTTCATATGCGACGAGATCGCCGCTGACGCGCCATTCGACCGGCGCCGCGCCTGTGGGCGCGCGCATAGCCGATGCGTCGGCGGCGCGCACGGGCGGGCAGGCGGCTTCGCTCATTCAGGTCTCGTCCGGACCGGATGGTAGATGTATATATTTGGCAGGTAGAAAGGTCTAAGCATGGCCCTTAACATCAAGAACGCCGAAACCGAGCGATTGATCAATGAATTGGCGCGCCGCTCGGGCGAAAGCAAGACGGCCGCGGTGACGGCCGCGGTGCGCGAACGTCTCGCTCAGCTGCGCGCGAAAGAGAAGACGCCGCTCGCGGAACGCCTGGTCGCCATCGGCAAGGACTGCGCGGCGCGTCTCGATCGAAAGACGCGCGCCCTCGATCACGATGCGCTGCTTTATGATCGGGACGGCTTGCCGAAGTGATTTGCCAAAGTGATTTGCCGAAGTGATTTGCCGAAATGATCGTCGACGCCTCCGCCCTTATTGCGATTTTGCGCGCCGAGCCGGAGGCGCTCGCTTTCGCTAAAGCGATCGCGGCGGCCAAGACGCGCCGTATCTCGGCGGCGAGCTATGTCGAAGCCGCCGCCGTCATCGACTCGGCCGGCGACGCCGTGGCCAGTTCTCGGCTGGATGAGCTTCTCCACGAGGCCGGCGTCGTCATCGAGCCGGTCACGGCTGAGCAGGCGCGGCTCGCCCGCGCCGCCTATCGCGATTTCGGCAAGGGCCGCGGCCACAGGGCCAGGCTGAATTTCGGCGATTGCTTTTCCTATGCGCTGGCGAAGGCCTATCGCGAGCCGCTACTCTTTAAGGGCGACGACTTCACGCACACCGATGTGCGAAGCGCCCTGTGAAACGCCGCGCCAGAAGACGGCGGCCGAAGAAGACGGCGGCCGCTTGTCATCTCGAGGCCGATTTGTTAGACGCAGCGCGCCGGCGCTTCGCGATAAGCGGAGCGCCTTTGCGGCCGTGGCGGAATTGGTAGACGCGCTAGCTTGAGGTGCTAGTTGGGCAACCAGTGGAGGTTCGAGTCCTCTCGGCCGCACCAAGCGTTCTTCGCTCGTGCATGACTGGAAGCGTCCCGGGCGATCTTGCATCCGGGGAATTCGCTCCAAGCCCGGAGCAGCGCTCAAAGTCCCGCCAAACAGGAAGAATACCGCGAGGCTCGCCGACGGATCATGCGTTCGGCCGCCGCCGCCGCGCAGCGCCGACTTGCGGGAGGCGCACGCCAAACACGATCATTTCGCGCGCGATCCGGCGTCGCAGGTTGTCATTTGTTGTCGCTCGCACTGGAGTTGAAACTTATCTGCGGACGCGCTGGAAGCTCCCAGAACTTTGCAGTTCATCTTCACGCTTTCAGCATTCGGCGCAGTCACAGCCGAGCTGGCGGCGGCCTTGAGTTGGTCCGCCTCCTCCTGCCATCTCTTTAAGGAGAGTTCCTGCATTTTTGTCTGCAGCTTCTTTATTTCCTGCTCGGCGCCGGCTTTGCTTTCCTCCGCTCGCTTGATTTGCGCTTGAAGCTCCTTGATCGCCGTGACGGTTGAAGAACTATTGCGCGCGTCTTGCATCATCGTCGCAGGGTTATTCGCAGGCGCGACATGCTGGCCGCCGTCCTGTTTCGCTTGAGGAACGGTTTTGGCGGCAGGAACGGAAGATGGCGTTGATCGAGCCGCGCCGGAGTGAGAATCGATAAACGCCTTGAGGCTCATCAGCGTCTTATCCTGCTCCGGCAGATACGCCAGAATGTTGTTGTCGGCGTTCGGCCTTACAGAGCGCGAGTCCTTGTGGCGGGCGTCATCAGCCGCGTAAGACCGCCGGCCAGGCGTCGCGTTTTTCGCGACGCAGGCGTTGGCCGGACCGCAGACCTTTCCAGGGCCGCACGAATAGCCTCCGCAGTCGACCCGCTCCCTGGAGAGGCAGCGTCTGCCGTCTGTCGAACACTTCCTGTCCGCCGGGCACATGGCGCCGTTAGCGCAGGCGATATAGTTCGCCTGGAGACATTTCTCGTCGGTCCCACAATCCTGCGCCAAGGATGCATTTTCGAAGGCCAGCAACAACAAGGCGCTGACAAACGCTAACCGCCACATGTCCAGCCCCTTGCTCGCGTAATGAATTACTCGGTATTATGGCCAAACGGTTGGTGGAGCGGCCAAAAGTTCTCTCGATTGGGAGCAATTCTCCGACCTGCGCATGGATGCGCCGGCTCCTGTGGATATTCGATTCAGCCTCTTGACTTTGCAAGTGCGGCGCAACTGCTTGCGCAGCAAATCCCTATGCTTGGTTAACGCTTTTTCGACTGGTTTTTCGCAGCATCGCCGCCCGCTAGATCACGCTGCATTTGGGCGGAATCGCCCAAATGCAGATGACGTGATCGATTCCAAGAGTTTAGCGGCGATCTGCGTCGCCGCCCGCCCCGAAATAGCGTCGAAACGCCCCAAATTTGGGCGCCGCAGCGGGCAAACATCAGCCACATTCCCGGACGCAATATGCTCGTGCTGGCGCTTGGTCAGCACGAGCCGCCCGCTTGATCTCGCTGAAGGGCAAGACGCGCCCTGGATCGCGAGACCTTTAGGCGGGTTCGACGCCGGCTCTTTTCGTTCGACCGCGCCCGGAGAGAGAAGCATGGCTGTATCGTTAAGAGACCACGGGGCGGCGGCGAAGACCGATAATATCGAAATGCGCGCCCGCTACGCGTGGCACGACATCGAGGCCGACTGGCGGGTGGCGTCGCCGCGGCCGAGCGGACCGCGCCGCAAACCTTATGCAGCGGGCTCCGATCGCGACTTCGAAAAGGTCGAGCGCTTCTTCTACTACGGCGCGGCGGCGCTGGTGATGGTCGGAACCGCGATCGTCGTCGGTTCGGCCCTGTGGGGCGCGCCTCCGCAAAATCTCGATCCAGCCGATTCGATGACGCCTCAAAGGGTGGCGTCTTCCGGCGCAGCAGGCGTCGCGACGTCACATGCGCCGTCAGCGAATTTGCGTTCGCACGAACAGCCGCTCTCTATCGTCGCCGGGCCGGTGGAGCCGGCGCCGACGCATGAACGCGCCGCCTCCGCGCCGGAAACAGCATCGGCTCCGGTCGCGGAGGCATCGCAGCGCGTCGCGCCGTCGGTCGCGAACCTCGATTCCCAACCGGTCTCTATCAGCGACGGCGTCGCGGACACGCGCGGATCGGCGCTGAGCGGCGCAGAGGATGGCGCGTCCGAGACGGCGAAGAGCGCGCCCGGCTCTGAGGCTGCGGCGCCGGAAGCGCGAATGAGCAAATGCTACGTCAGGATTTCCGGCCGCGTGCTCGAAGGCGGCGCCTGTCAAATCTCGCGAAACGGCGGCGCGGTGACCTTCCAATATTCCGGCCAGACGCTCACGCTTTCTCCGGTTAAGGGCAAGACCTGGTCCGCCGCTCTCGCCGGCAGGAAACTCGGCAACGTCTACAAGAGCGGGTCCTGCTGGGCATCGAGAAGCGCCTATATCTGCGACCGCGGCGCGCTCTAAGCGCCGCCTCATTCGCCTCGAGGCTCGCCGGATTTCGGCGCCTCGTCTTGCGCGCCGCGCCCATTCGTCTGCGGCGCCAGCTTTGCCTTTGGTCCAAGAGTCTTGGCGATGATCGGCTCCGTCGTCGAGGTCCAATTCGGACCGGCGTCGACGATCGGAGTCGGCGCATCGCCGGGTCTGATGTGGACAAGCGAATAGCCGCGCTTCTTCAGTTCGCGCAGAAATTCGGGCAGCATCTGCGCGGTAATCTCCTGAGCGTCATGGAAGAGCACGATGCCTTTGCGGTTCTTTTCGAGCCGCGACAGCACGAGATCGAGTTCGGCCTTGGGCGTCATTTTCGCCCAGTCCGAGGCCCACAGATCCGAGCCGAACACCGTGTAGCCGCGGCTGGTGAGATCGGCGACGAGTTCGTGCGTGTCGGCGAAACCCGGAAAGCGGAAGAAGGGCGCGGCCTTCGCGCCGAGCGCCTTGTCCACGGCGGCGATTCCCTTCTCAATGTCCGCCTTGGCGGCCGATTCGCTCATGAGCCTGAGGGTCTTGTCCGGATGGCTGTATGAATGATGCCCGATCGTGTGGCCTTCCGCGCCGGCGCGTTTGACGAGAGCGGGCAGGCTTTCCGCGTTTCGGCCGATGAGAAAGAAGGTGACGCGCGCGCATTCCTTGGCGAGCGCGTCGAGCACTTGCGGCGTCGGCCCCGCCGGTCCGTCGTCGAAGGTCAGAATGACCTCATGATCATGCAGGTCGAGCGTGCGCGGATAGGTTTGCAGGCCGATCGCCGTTCCCTTGGAGCGATCGATGTCGACCACGCGCGAAACGCCAAGCGCGTCGGGCCCGCAGGCTCGTTCTTCCGCTATGCAGGAGGCCGCAACAAGCACGGCGAAGAGGGGCGCGAGCATCAGCGCGAAGCTGAAGTGGGGCGCGCGGGCGGCCGGCGCTTGAAGCCTTTTCGTGGCGAGAAAAATCATCGTCTTTGCGCCTTGCCGGTTTGATTTCTCGCGCCCGCGGGTTAAGAGCGCCACCATAATATAGCGCGGGGCCGCCTATGCCGCTCGATCATGAAGATACGGCGACCGCCGCCGAGGACTTGCGCGAGGACGGGACCGCGTCTCTCAGTCGCGAATTCGTTCTGGATGTCGAAGGCGCGATCGCGCTGGGCGATTCGGAGCGCGTTCACGAACTTGTCGGCGACCTCCATGAAGCCGACCTCGGCGCTCTGCTGGAGCTCTTGAGCCACGAGGCGCGACCGCGTCTCGTTGAATTGATGGGCGCCGACTTCGACTTCACCGCCTTGATGGAGGTCGGCGAAGCGACCCGCGAGGATATCTTAGAAGAACTGCCGGTCGAGGCCCTGGTTGAAGGCGTGCGCGAGCTCGAAAGCGACGACGCCGTCGCCATTCTCGAGGCTCTGGAGCCGAAAGAACAGGCCGAGGTTCTCGAAGCGCTGCCGGCGCAAGAGCGCATCGTCCTGCGGCGCTCGCTGGATTATCCGCAAGATTCGGCCGGGCGCCTGATGCAGACGACCTTCGTCGCCGCGCCGCCGTTCTGGACCGCGGGGCGCGTGCTCGATTTCTTTCGAGAGAGCGGCGAAGAGAACCTGCCGGAGAACTTCTTCGAAGTCTTCGTCGTCGATCCCGGCTACCGCCTGCTCGGCACCGTTTTCCTCGACGCGCTGGTGCGCGCCAAGCCCGGCGCGCGGCTCGAGGAAATCATGGAGGCGGATCGCCGGCGGGTGAAGGCCACGGAGGACGGCGCCGAGGCGGCGCGGCTCTTCGAGCGCTACAATCTCGTCTCAGTTCCGGTTGTCGATGAATCCGAACGGCTGGTCGGCGTTCTCACCATCGACGATATCGTCGACGTCATTCAGGAACAGGCGTCCGACGAAATCCTGGCGCTCGGCGGCGTCAACCCCGAAGAAGAGCTGACCGACGATTTCTGGTGGATCGCGCGGAGCCGCTTCACCTGGCTTTCGATCAATATGCTGACCGCCTTCATCACCTCCTCGGTGCTCAAGACCTTCCAGTCGCAACTGGAGCAAATGGTCGCGCTGGCGGTGCTCGGGCCGATTATCGCGGGGCAGGGCGGCAATTCCGCAACGCAAACCATGACCGTCGCCGTGCGGGCGCTGGCGACCCGCGAACTGACCGGCGCCAACGCCTTTCGGATCATCGTGAGGGAACTCGCCATCGGCGCGGTCAATGGCGCGGCCTTTGGCTTGGTCACCGGAATCGTCGCCGCCAATTGGTTCCATAATGCGGGGCTCGGGCCGGTCATGGCCTTGGCGATGTTCACGAATCTCGTCGCCGGCGCTCTCGGCGGCATCGTCGTGCCGCTCGCTTTCGACAGGCTGAAGTTCGATCCCGCCGTCGCTTCCGGGCCTTTCGTGACCACGATCACCGACGTGATCGGCTACGGGGCCTTCCTTACAATCGCCAGTTTGTGGTTCCATTTGGGCTGAGGCGTGGCGGCCGTTTACGCTCCGTTACCGCCTGCGGAGATAATTTGACGACATGCGCTCGTTGAACTTTTTTTCCCGGCGTTCCGTCGCCCTTGCATGCGCCGCGCTGGCGGCGGCGACGCTCGCCGGCTGCGGCAGTTCCTATGATCCGAGTTTTTCGCGACGGCCGCGGCTCCAGACCAGCGCCCCGCTGATCAACCCCAAGCGCGACCCGAGCTTTCTCGCCTACGCCGTGCCGGAGACGGAGCTCCATAAATTCCCCGCCACGCGCAGCGCCGAATTCGCCGTCCACGGCGTCGACGTCTCGAAATATCAAGGGAACATCGACTGGGAGCAGGTGAAGGAGGCCGGCGTTTCCTTCGCCTTCATCAAGGCGACGGAAGGCGGCGACCGGGTCGACTCGAAATTCGCCTATAATTGGGCGGCGGCGAAGGCGGCGGGCGTGCCGCGCGGCGCCTATCACTTCGTCTACTGGTGTCGCCAGCCGCATGAAGAGATCGGCAACTTCGCCAGCGTCGTGCCCAATGAGCCCGACGCACTGCCGCCCGTCCTCGACGTCGAGGCGACGCCGACGTCGGGAACCTGCAAACGCACGCTCTATCGCGAGGAAGTGCTGCGCGACATGAAGGAAATGCTCACGCAGATGGAGCGCCACTACGGCAAGAAGCCGATCATCTATTCGTCGGTCGACTTCTATCAGGCGATCCTGCATTCGAACGCACTCGCCGAATATCCGATCTGGGTGCGCTCGACGAAATACCATCCCCAGGTGCGCTACGGCGACCGCCGATGGACTTTCTGGCAGTATCGCTCGGACGGGCGGGTGCCGGGCATCACCGGCGCGGTCGACCAGAACACGTTCAACGGCTCGGCCGATCAGTGGCGGAGCTGGCTCGCCTCGACCGCCGGCCTGCGGGCAGGTCCCGTCGTGGCGGCGCACAAGCAGACCGATGACCGCGCCGCCAACAGGCTTGTCGAGGATGATCCGGCGATGCTGTCGGGCGCCGAAAAGCACGCTTATGACCGGGAGCCGGGCGCGCCGGTTCCGTTGAGAAGAGAGAATAAATGGCCGTTCCGAAAAGAAAAACCTCGCCGATGAAGCGAGGCTTCCGTCGCTCCGCCGACGCGCTGAAGGCGCCGACCTATATCGAGGACAAGGACTCCGGCGAATTGCGCCGCCCGCATCACGTCGACCTCAAGACCGGCATGTATCGCGGCCGTCAGGTGCTGAAGCCGAAGTCCGTCGAAGAATAATCGCGCGGACGGTTAAGAGAATGAAAAGCGGGCTGAAAGGCTCGCTTTTTTGTTTAATACGAAATCAGTTTGAACGGCTCGGGTGTCATTCCCGACGCGCGAAGCGCGATCGGGAATCCAGAGCAAAACCAGCATTCTTGAACCGGCTGTGGATTCCCGGTCAGGCCTTCGGCCTGCCGGGAATGACATGGTCCCAGCGAACGGATCATTCGGAATCCCTATAGCGCCGCTGCTGGGCGGCCGCGAGCAGCGGCAGCAGGACCGCCCGCGGCGTCGCCGCCGACCCCCAGATCAGCGCCCGGTTCACCCATCCCGGCACGATGACGCGCCGGCCCGCCATCAGCCCCTCATAGCCCTGTCTGGCGACCTCTTCGGCCGGCAGCATGGCGGGCTTCATCGCCGCCATCAGCCCCTGATAGTTCATGCCCGCCCGCGCCTGAAAGCCCGTGCGCACCGGACCGGGGCAGAGGCAGGCGACCTTCACGCCCGAGGGCTTCAATTCCTGCGACAGCGCTTCGCTGAACGAGCGCACATAGGCCTTGGTGGCGTAATAGACGGCGAAGCCCGGCCCCGGCATGAAGGCCGCGACCGAGGCGACATTGAGCACGCCGCCCTTCGCCGCGACGATCGACGGCAGAAAGCGCAGGGTCAGCGCGGTCAGCGCCCGCATGTTGAGATCGACGATCGCGAGCTGCTCGGCGGCGTCGAGTTCGATCGCCCGGCCCATCAGGCCGAATCCCGCATTGTTGACCAGGAATTTCGGCGCGGCGCCGGCGTCGGCGAGGCGTTCCTCCAAGCGTTGAGCGGCGCCCTCGGTTGCAAGATCGAGTTCGATCGGCAGAGGGCGCGCCGCGCCCTTCGCGGCGATGTCGTCGGCCAGCGCCTCAAGCCGCTCGCCGCGACGGGCGACAAGCGCCAGTTCATGGCCCTTGGCGGCGAAGATGCGGGCAAGCTCCGCGCCGATGCCATCGGACGCGCCGGTGATGACCGCGACCGGGCGCGTCATTGGCCGCTATCCTTCCCGCGCGACCAGGGGCCGTCAGGCGCCGGCGCGGCGGCGTCGCGAAACTCGCGGCGCAGCTCGACGCGCTCGCGCGTCGAGACGCCGAGCAATTCGGCGACGCGCCAGACGACATTCTCTTCGAATTCATGCACCGCGCCGTCGGCATGCGCCATGTCCCAGAGCATGCCGACGATCTGGCGGCGCCCGTCCTCGTCGAGCCGGCGCTTTAGGACGCTGGTGAAGCGATAGAGGTCGACGGCGTCGCGCTCGCTCTCCTTGGCGGATTCGATCAGTTCGGCGGCCGCGTCGCCTTCAAGGCCGAAGCGCGCCTCGACGAGCTGCGTGATGCGGGCTTTTTCCCTGTCGTCAAATTCCCCGTCGATGGAGGCGATATGGACGAGCAGCGCGGCGGCGGCGAGCTGATAGTCCGCCGCCTCGAAGGGCTTCGGCCCCTCGGCCTCGCCGGCGAGTTCGTTGATGAAGTTTTTCAGGGCTGCGAGCATGGGCGGCGGGGGTCGGGGCGGAGTTGCGGCGCAAATCCGTATAGAGCAAGCGAAAGGGGATGGGTAGCCGCTCAAATCGCTGCTTGTGACTTGAGCAGGCGGTACAAAGCATCCGCTGGCGTGCTTCGAGGTTGGCGAGGCAAATGTCCGGCAGAGCGCCTAGACTATAGCGTACCCTAACAGCGGTCGGCAGCGGCCCTGATGCAGTACAGCTGTAGGCCGGTTATGCGACCGGGCGACGGAGGCAGACCTCACGCGTCGTATAAGGAAGCCGGCGCAAATCCTGTCGCCAGCCGAACCTGTCCACAGCGTTTCGGCGCCCGATTTTTTCTCGATATCGCTCAGTCGGAATATGCTAGACGCCAACGGACAAACCGGACGACCGAGCGAGACGCCGCTCGCCGCGGCGTCAACTGGAAAGGGACGATGCCTTCATATTATCCGCTGACGAGCGCGCAGCTCGGCGTATGGGTCGCCCAGGCGCTCGACCCGGAGAGCCCGGCCTACAACATCAGCGAATATATCGAGATTTCCGGGGCCGTCGATCCGCAGCTGCTTCACTCGGCGATCGCCTCGCCGCGGACGCGTGGATGCGGCGGGACATGGCGACGCCCGCCGATCTCGCGCGCGGTCCGCTATGCGCCTTCGCCGTCTTTAAGATCAGCGCAATCTCCTTCTTCTTCTACCATCGTTATCATCACATTGCCTGGGACGGGTTCAGCCTCGCGCGTTTTGGACAGAGGGTTGGCGAAGTCTATGCGTCGCTGAACGCCGACGCGCCGCAGGCGGCGAAAGCTTCCGGCTCTTGGCTCGACGTCATCGACGACGAAGAGAGCTACAAAAACTCCCCACGAAACGCCCGCGATCGGGACTATTGGATGGCGCGGCTCGCCGACCGCCCGCCGCCAGCGACTCTCTCGGGCAGGCCGCCGGCCGTCGTTCCGCCGCGCGGGTTCATCCGCGCCACCGATTTCCTGCCCTATTCGGCAGCGGAGAAATTGCGCGCCGTGGGGGCCGCCTGCGGCGCGAGCCTGGCGCAGGTCTTCACCGCCGCCGCAGGGCTCTATCTGCATCGCTTC
>JACOWC010000032.1 GCA_016177005.1 Methylocystis sp. | reverse complement strand
ACGCCATCTGCGCGCCATGCCCTATCTGCGCGCGCTCGCCTTCGCCCTCACGCTCGCTGGCGCTTTCCTCTTCCTCGTCCCGCTGCAGGCGCTGGCGCGCCGGCGCGGCTGGCCGCTTCAGCACGCGATTCAGATGCGCTTCTGCCGTGCGGTTTGCGCCGTCATCGGCATTAGGGTCGAGGCGCAGGGCGCCCTGCCCAGCGACGCGCCGCGCTTTGTCGTCGCCAACCATGTGTCATGGACCGACATCATTGCGCTCGCGAGCCTCTATCCTTTCGTCTTCCTGGCGAAGAGCGACGTCGCGCGCTGGCCCGCGCTCGGATTGCTCGCGCGGCTGCAGGGCACGGTCTTCGTCGAACGCGGCGCGAGGCAGGATGTCGCGCGCGTCAATGACGCGCTCGCCGGCGTGCTGCGCGCGGGCGGCGATCTCGTCGTCTTTCCCGAAGGCACGTCGAGCGACGGCGCCGAGGTTCTGCCGTTTCGCTCGGCCCATTTCGCGCCGCTCGAGGCGATGAATGCGCGGAGCGACGCCCCGACGCTCGCGCCCGTGGCGATCGCCTATTCCGACGGCGCGCGCAGGATCGATGTCGGCTGGTACGGCGACATGACCTTCCTGCCGCATCTGTGGCGCCTGATGAAGCGCGGCCGCGCGCGGTGTCATATCGTGTTCGGCGAGCCGATCGAGACGGCGGGCAAGGACCGCAAGGCGCTCGCCGCCGAGACGCGCGCGCATGTGCAGGCGCTGCTGGCGTCGCCGCAACCAAGCCCGCATCTTGCCCGAAGGCCGGAGCACATCGACGTTGGCGCGCTATGGAGCGCTAATGACATGGCTCGGGACAGAGAACCGGACGTGAGATAAAAATTTGAAAACCTGCACCAAAAAATAGCGTGAGACGATCGGGTCGGGCAGCCTGGAGATATCGAATCATGACGCGCTGCACCGCAATATCTCCGCTCAAATTTGCATCTACTTTCTATCTTGCCAGCAGGGGTATTTTGAAGCAACCTAACTCGATCTTCTGTATTTCATTCGAAAATATGGAGAACTCAATGCATATTTCCGTTAACCCCATTCGTAATCTGTTTTGCGGAAAATGTCTGTGCCGCGTGCCACCGTCACCAGACGCACTGGCTCAACTCTACGCACGCTATCTCGAACTCAAGACGGCCCGGCGTTTGCCGGCCGATCTCAGCTTCGACGAATACTATCAGGTCTGGCGATCAGGGCGGCGCGGGGAAAATGTCGTCGGTCTTGATGATGGCGCAGTGCATTCAGCGCCCAGCACCGCTCCGCAGCTGATCGACCGACCGAAAAAAAATCTCAAGGGAGTCATTCGCACTCTCGTATTGCTCGTCGATTTTGCGGATCGCCCGCATGACCAGAATCGCACGCCGGCATTCTTCGAACAAATGCTTTTCAGCGAGAACGGCGTGTTTCCGACGGGCAGCATGCGAGAGTATTATCGAAAGATCAGCAACTGGGATGAAGCGAAGCAGAACGGAATCGATATTCAGGGCGATGTTTTCGGATGGTTGCGCCTTCCTCAGCCTCTCGCATTCTACGCAAACGGTGAATCTGGAATGGGCGCCAACTTCCCACGTAATGCGGCGGGCATGGCGCGGGACGCGGTGGTGGCGGCTCAGAATCTCGGCGTCGATTTTACGCCATATGACGCTCTCGGCGAGAAAATCGTGACCGCTCTCTTCATCATTCACGCCGGCGGCGGCGCCGAGCAGACGCTAAGCCGCGACGACATCTGGAGCCACAAATGGATTATCCCAGACGACGTGCAGGTCGGTCCGAACCTCAAAGTACGGACGTACCTGACGGTGCCCGAGGATTGTAACATGGGCGTTTGTGCGCATGAGTGGGGGCATCTGGCCGCACGCTGGGCCGATTTCTATGACACAGGCCGCGTCCAACATATGCAGTCCAGCGGCTTAGGCAACTATTGCCTGATGGCGTCCGGATCCTGGGGAAATAATGGTCTGACGCCGACTCTTCCCAACGGAATGCTTCGAATGTTTCACGGCTGGATCACTCCGCAACTGATAAGCCGGACCACGAAAAACATAGAATTGACGCCGGCCGCCGAAGGCGGGTCGATGCTTTATGTGCGGAACCCAAACACCATGGCCGAAGAGCAGTATGTCGTTGTCGAGTATCGCCGTAGACGGGGACAGGATACCTACGCGCCTGGCGAAGGGCTCGCAGTCTACGTGGTCGACGAACGGATTGACAATGTGAATGACGAAGAGCGCCTCGCGATCGAATTGATGCAGGCAGACGGTCGGCGCGACTTGGCGAAAATCTTCGGGCAGGGAAATCGCGGAGACCCCGATGACCTCTACCCACAAGGCGCAAAACGAAAAATAGGCAAGACGACCAAGCCAGCCCTGACCCTTCCTGACGGGAAGTGGACAGGGATCACGATTGACGTTTTGGGAAACGCCGGCGGAGAAACAATGAAAGTAAACATAACGATTGAATAGCGAAGGATGGAGCAAGTCCGCGCCTGCCGCCACGCGAGAGTCAGTGAACACAATCTCGGGATCAACGCCGACTACACGGCGCGGCGCCGTGAAGCTGGTCTGGTCGGAACATTTTGAACTGCTGACCGACGCCATCGCCACGGAGCGGCGCATCAAAGGTTGGAGCCGTGCGAAGAAGGAAGCCCTGATCAACGTCGTTTCTTTACGACTCACATCATTCCACGATGTGGAAGCATAATCTTTTTCGTCACGTTGGATCGCCGTCTTGGAGCGCGTCAGTAACTCTTTCGCAGCTCTGACACATAAATTTCGCCCCTACGGGAAACATAGTTTGCTTCCCGCAGGAGGGGCAAGGAATATCAATGAATTTCACTTGCTGGCAATTCACTGTAGGACGGATTTCCGTTCTGAACGCCTCGCACATCCTCCTAATTTTCTCTGCAGATTCTAATCTTTTGGCCTGTTCCGTCCGCTCTTCGACATATATTCTCGCGGACTCCAAACTGATACCGAATTGAACTGAAATTTCCTCAGAAGTGTAAAGATGATCTGCTATGGCATCGTCAATCAAGAAAGCAGGCGCGAAAACATTCGCTTGATGTTCAGCCGACTGGAAAGGCTTAATCCACGGGAGCTTTTTGTTGCCATTAGCACGGCGCGGCATCGCGGCACGATCATGCATGACTGCATGACCAATCTCGTGAGCGATGGTGTTTCTTGCTCGTCCTTCGCCTAGTTGAGCACGTTCCCAAACCGACTCCTTAATCGACACTATCACTGCCTTGCCCGTGTGAATTGTTAAACCGTCTGCCGTGCCCATTTCTTCATCCGGCACAACAAGGAACTTAATTGGTTTCTCGCCCTTGACAGTCCAAATAGTTCGTTGGCGCATGCACGTATCCGTCGTCGCGCCGCAAGTCTCGCACTTCAGACAGGTGCCATTGCGCACCAGCGTGAAATTGGCGCATTCGGGGCAGGCCTCGCCGACATAGCCTTTCATCCGCGCTTCGGCGCGTTTCTCGGCGACGCCGGTGACGGTCTTCGTCGGCTCTGTCCAGCCGAGCGACGACAGCGCCTCCGCCTCGCGCACGGCCTCCGGCGTCGGCTCGCTCTTTAGAGCCGTCGCCCCGCCGCCCTGCACCACCATCAGCCTGTCGGTCTTCGAGCGCAGCAATCCGCGCGACACGACGGAATTCGTCTGTGGCGCCTTGAGCACGTCATGGCCGATGTCGTCGGGCGAGACATGGGCGAGATCGTTGCGGCCGAGATAGGAGACGGCAAGCTCGCGGAACACATAGTCGAGGATCGACGTCGCGTTCTTGATCGCGTCATTGCCCTGCACCGGACCCGCCGGTTCGAAGCGGGTGAAGGTGAAGGCGTCGACATATTCTTCGAGCGGCACGCCATATTGCAGGCCGAGCGAAATCGCGATGGCGAAATTATTCATCAACGAGCGAAAGGCGGCGCCCTCCTTATGCATGTCGATGAAGATTTCGCCCAGACGCCCGTCTTCATATTCGCCGGTGCGCAGATAAACCTTGTGGCCGCCGACCGCCGCCTTCTGCGTATAGCCCTTGCGGCGATCGGGCAGCTTCTCGCGCTCGCGGATCACCTGATGCACGACGCGCTCGACGATGCGCTCGGCGATCGCCGCGGCGCGCGCCGGCATCGTGGCGGTCACGACGTCCTCGACGGCGTCCATCGCCTCGATGTCGTCGTCGCCGGCGATGAGCTGCGCCGAGAGCGGCTGCGAGAGCTTCGAGCCGTCGCGATAAAGCGCATTGGCCTTAAGGCCGAGGCGCCATGACAGCAGATAGGCCTGTTCGCAATCCTCGATCGAGGCGTCATTCGGCATGTTGATGGTCTTGCTGATCGCGCCCGAGATGAAGGGCTGCGCCGCCGCCATCATGCGGATATGCGACTCGACGGAGAGATAGCGCTTGCCGGTGCGCCCGCAGGGATTGGCGCAGTCGAACACCGGATAATGCTCGCGTTTCAAATGCGGCGCGCCTTCGAGAGTCATCGCGCCGCAGACGTGAATATTCGCCGCTTCGATTTCCGATTTGGCGAAGCCGAGATGGGACAGAAGATCGAAATTCTTGTCGTCGAGCGCGGCCGCCGGAACTTTCAGAGACTCGGTGAGGAAGTCGGGCCCGAGCGTCCATTTGTTGAAGACGAATTTGATGTCGAAGGCGGACGGCAGCGCCGCCTCGATCGCGGCGATTTTCTCTTCGGTGAAGCCGCGCGCGCGCAGGCTCGCGGCGTTGATCGCGGGCGCATTGGAAAGCGAGGCGTGGCCGACGGCGTAAGCCTCGATCTCGGCGATTTCGCTTTCGCGATAGCCGAGCGCGCGCAGCCCTTCCGGCACGGCGCGGTTGACGATCTTCAAATAGCCGCCGCCCGCGAGCTTTTTAAATTTGACCAGCGCGAAATCTGGCTCGATGCCGGTCGTGTCGCAATCCATCACCAGGCCGATAGTGCCGGTCGGCGCGACGACGGTGACCTGCGCATTGCGATAGCCGTAGAGTTCGCCTTGCGCGAGCGCTCTGTCCCAGGCGGCGCCGGCGCGCTCAATCAAGAGCTGATCGGGGCACGCGGCTTTGTCGAGCGGCACGGGCGCAATCGCGAGCTTCTCATAGCCGACGCGTTCGCCGTGCGCCGCTTGGCGATGATTGCGGACCACCCGCAGCATCGCCTCGCGATTCTCCATGAAGCGCGCGAAAGGTCCGCGCTCCTTGGCCATTTCGGCGGAAGTCGCGTAGCAGACGCCGGTCATGATCGCCGAAAGCGCGCCGGCGATGGCGCGGCCCGCCTCGCTGTCATAGGCGACGCCCGACGACATCAACAGGCCGCCGACATTGGCGTAGCCCAGTCCCAGCGTGCGGTAGTCGTAGGAAAGCTGCGCGATCTCCTTTGAAGGAAACTGCGCCATCAGCACCGAGATTTCGAGCACGATGGTCCACAGCCGAACGGCGTGCTCGTAGGAGTCGACATCGATGCGTTTTGTCTCGGGATCGCGGAACTGCAACAGGTTCAGCGAGGCGAGGTTACAGGCCGTATCGTCGAGGAACATATATTCCGAACACGGATTCGACGCGCGGATGGGACCGCCGGCGGGACAGGTGTGCCAGTCGTTGATCGTCGTATGGAACTGAATGCCGGGATCGGCGGAGGCCCAGGCGGCGTAGCCGATCTTTTCCCACAGGTCGCGAGCTTTCAGCGTCTTCGAGACCTTGCCGTCGAGGCGTTTGATGAGGCTCCAGTCGCCGTCCTTCTCGACCGCCTGCAGAAACGCGTCAGTGACGCGCACGGAATTGTTGGAGTTCTGGCCGGAGACGGTGAGATAGGCTTCGCTGTCCCAGTCCGTGTCATAAGTGTCGAAGTGGATGTCCTTATAGCCCTGCCTCGCGAACTGAATGACCCGCTTGATGTAATTGTCGGGCACGTCGTTTCTGCGCGCGAGCTTGATCTCGCGCTTCAGCGCCGGATTGATCTCCGGGTTGAAACAGTCGTCGCCGGGCCCTTCGCAATTCACGCAGGCGCGCATGATCGCCTTCAGATGCTTCTTGACGATCTTTGAGCCGGTGACGAGCGAGGCGACCTTCTCCTCCTCCTTCACCTTCCAGTCGATGAACTGCTCGACGTCCGGGTGATCGATGTCGACGACGACCATTTTCGCCGCGCGCCGCGTCGTGCCGCCGGATTTGATCGCGCCCGCCGCGCGATCGCCGATCTTGAGGAAGGACATCAGCCCCGAGGAGGAGCCGCCGCCCGAAAGCTTTTCCTTCTCGCCGCGCAGCTTGGAGAAGTTGGTGCCGGTGCCGGAGCCGTATTTGAACAGCCGCGCCTCGCGCACCCAGAGATCCATGATGCCGCCATCGTTGACGAGATCGTCGGCGATCGACTGGATGAAGCAGGCGTGCGGCTGCGGATGCTCATAGGCCGATTTCGACCTCGCCATCTTGCCGTTGGCGTAGTCGACATAGAAATGGCCCTGGCTCGGCCCGTCGACGCCGTAAGCCCAGTGCAGGCCGGTGTTGAACCATTGCGGCGAATTGGGCGCCGCCATCTGCATGGCGAGCATGTAGCGAAGCTCGTCCTGGAACGCCGCGGCGTCTTCTTCAGTGTCGAAATAACCGCCCTTCCAGCCCCAATAGGTCCAGGCGCCGGCGAGACGGTCGAAGACCTGCTTGGCGGAAATTTCGGAGCCGTGCCGCTGGTCCTTGGGCAGTTCCGCGAGCGCTTCCGTATCGGCGACGGAGCGCCACAGGAAGGAGGGGACGGCGTTCTCTTCGACGCGCTTCAGGCGCGCCGGCACGCCCGCCTTGCGGAAATATTTCTGCGCCAGAACGTCGGCGGCGACCTGGCTCCACTGGTTCGGGACGTCGATATTGTCGAGAGAAAAGACGATCGAGCCGTCGGGGTTGCGGATTTCGCTCTTCGTCGTGCGGAAGGCGATGTTCGCGTATGGAGATTCGCCAGCCTTGGTGTAGCGCCGCTCAATTTTCATCGTTCCATCCCCTCAAGGCGCAGGCCTCCGCCCACGCGCAGCCGTTCGCCGGCCCGCGACGCCGTCAGATATTTGCAATACGCAGGACGCGTGCGCCCCGTCGCGACTTTCAGGATCGCCGCCGGGACAGGAACACGCAGATAACTAGAAAGCGCGCTGACGCCTCGCTCGCGCTGGTTGCGTTTGAACGTCTGTAGGAGCGTTCTTCGCCGCGTCATCGCAGCTCCTAAGCTGTGCGAGTCTTCCGCCTGCGTCAACAAGATATTGTGTCGGATATTAAAAATTCGACAATATGTGGATAATTTAGTGGATAAAGGGGAAAAATCCAGCCGGGCGGTAAGCAGCCTCGGCCATCTCGCGAGATTCGGCAAGCGGGACGTTTTTGAACGCGCACCCGCGGCGCGTCCGTTGTCTTCGGGGACCATGGACCGCGAACCTGATTACGCTGATCCTTCTGGGGCGTCAGCAAGCAGTCCTCATGCTGAGGGCGCCTGAAAGGCGCGTCTCGAAGCGCGAGGACTGCGGCGCCTGGGACTATTCGCAAGCCTTTTCCGGCATGATTTGCAGCAGAAAATCCCGGCTCTCCGGGTCGCTCGGACTGAGATAAAGAAACGGCCCCGCGTCGGAGCCTGTCTGCGGCAGTTCGAGCGTCTCGAGCACGGTGACGAGCGCCCCTTGGGGACGCGGCGCAATTCGGAAGCGGCCCGAATGCGCGCTCTCGATCCGACAATCGCGAACGCCGGGCGTCTTCGTCTTGCAGACGCGCGTCTCAGCGGCGGAATCGGAGCCGTTGCAGACGAGCCCGTCCGCCTCTGTCCAGCAGACGCCGAACGAGTCAAAGCTCGTCTTCCGCTTCCCCACCCATATCTGCAACGGGGCGTCGGCGATGGGCGGCTTGTCGCCGCCTTCTGAAGGCGACACCGAAGTCGGCGCGATTTTCAGGCGCACATGGCGCACGCTCTGGCGGCGATGCGCGCCAAGATGCGCTTCGTCGTAGACGCGTTCATAGCAGCCGGCGAGCGGCGTTTCGGCGCGCGCTTGCGTCGCCGCTGCGAGACAGATCGCCGCTGCGGCGGCGCGTCGCAAACCTTTCATTATGATCGCGCTCATTGGCCCCCTCGCCTTATAGAAGCTCGAGCCCGAAGCACAACTGGAGCGTCACAGGAGCAATCGTCTCGTCACAAAAGCTTCGCCTCGCCGTGATCTTTCACGAGTCGGCCAGTAGCGGAGCGAATCGCATATGTGGACGATCAATGCGGATATCGGTCAGACGATCTTCGCTCTCGTCAATTTTCCGCAAACTGCTTCGAAAAAGCCGAGACAGGCGAAGAAAGCGCTCGGCGACACGCTTGGCCGCCTGGGCGCGCTCGAAGTGCGGCTCGCGCGCGGCAAGCGGGAAGTGCGCAAGGCGCAGCGTCTGCGCTATCAGGTATTCTATCAGGAAGGCGGCGCCATTCCTGACGCCCGCACGGCGTTTACCCGTCGCGACGCCGACCGGTTCGACAAATTTTGCGACCATCTCATCGTCATCGATCACGCGGCGCAGACTCGACGTGGCAAGATCAGGCCGAAGATCGTCGGCGCCTATCGGCTGATGCGCGACGATATGGCGAAGAAGGCCGGCGGCTTCTATTCCGAAAGCGAATATGACGTCGCGCCGCTCCTTGCCCGCCACGCCGGCAAGCGCGCGCTGGAGCTTGGGCGCTCCTGCGTGCTCGCGCCTTATCGCGGCAAGCGCACGATCGAACTTTTGTGGCGCGGGCTTCTCGCTTATGTGCGGGCGCACGACATCGACGTGATGTTCGGCTGCGCCAGCCTGCACGGCGCCAATCCGCTCGCCCATGCGCAGGCGTTGAGCTATCTCGCGCATTACGCGCCGGCGGAAGAAGCCTGGCGCGTCAGCGCGAGAGAAGAGCTGCATACGCCGATGCGGATGCTGGCGCGCGACGCATTCGATCCGCGCAAGGCGCGCGACGCGCTGTCGCCGCTCATCAAAGGCTATCTGCGCGTCGGCGCGCGTTTCGGCGACGGCGCCGTCGTCGACCGCAAGTTCAACACGACCGATGTTTTCGTGGTGATGCCCGTCGCCGAAATCGACGCGCGCTATCTCGAATTTTTCGGCGGCGCGTCCCACCGCCGCGCGGCTTAAGCCCACCGGGAACAGCACGCGGCAAAGCTGGTCGCCGTTCGACTGGCGCCCGCTGGCCGCTCAAGGCGCATCCTTAAGGCGCCTGCGCAACGCGAATCTTGAAAGCTTGAGGCCGCCGGCGCCGCCTCGACGCCTCCCGGCAATCTCGCTTTTCCGGCGCGCCTTCGCGCGATTTTCTGCTTTTAACGCCCCTTGAAGACCGGCTGCGCCGCTCCCTTTAACTTCAAGAGCGCGGCCGCACCCGAGCGCCGCACAGGAGCACCGACATGGAAGAGAATAACGTTCCTACCCCCGAAGAACGGCATGAATTGCGCGAGGTGGTCGGGGTGTTCGACGCCGTCGACAAGCTGCAGTCGGCGATTGACGATCTTCTTACCGGCGGATTTGACCGTTCCGAGATCAGCCTCCTCGCCGAGGAGGATAAAGTGCGCCAGAAGCTCGGCGAGAAGGAGGTGAGCGCGGATGAACTCGAAGACAGCCCTGCGGCGCCCCGCACGCCCTATATCGACAGCGAGTCGCTCAATATCGGCAAGGCCTCGATCGTCGGCGTTCTCTTCTACGTCGGCGTGATCGTCGGCGCGGGGTTCGCCCTGGCGTTTGGCCTCTCCCTTACCAGCGCCATCGCCGTTGGCCTCTTGACCGGCGGCGCAGCCGGGGTTTTGGGCCTGCTGGTTTCGAAGCTCGTCGGCGACCGTCAGACCAATTGGGCGCAGTCGCAATTGAAGCACGGCGGACTGCTGCTTTGGGCCCGCGCGTGGAATGACGAACGGGAACGTGCGGCGATCGAAATCATGCTGCGTCACGGGGGACGCGACGTGCATGCGCATGTCGGGGCGTAAGCGAGGGGAATGGGGTGAAGTATTGTTTTCCTCACCCTCATCCTGAGGAGCCCGCAAGTCGGGTTTACCCGACTTGCGACTATGAATGTCGATCTCGGGCAAGCCCGAGATCGCAGGCGGCGTCTCGAAGGACGAGGGTGAGGAAAACATACGCGAAAACGGGCTTCCTCGCCCTTCGAGACGCGTGCTGCGCACGCTCCTCAGGATGAGGAAGCCCTTCACCCGATCGCCTTGGGGCGTAAGCATCCTTCGATTGCCACCAGAAAGGATCGCGCCTACCATTTTTTAGCGGCGCAGGCCGCGGGCGGCTTGGGGCGTTGCGTTGCGCCATGCGTGCGTCAGCGATTTTTATTGCGTTTTGCATGATGGCCGTCACTCCGCAGGCGGTCCACGCCGGCGCATGGCTTATGCCGCAGGGCGGAGGACAGGCGATCGTCACCACGACCTTCGCCGACGCGCACAAGGCCTATGACGCGAACGGGCGGCTGATCGAGACGCCTTCCTATCGAAAGTTCGAAACCCGCCTATACGTCGAGCACGGCGTCCTCGACTGGCTGACCGTCGTCGCCGAAGGCGGCTATATGAATTTCCATGGCGCGGCAGGGCCATTCGACCATCTCAACTTGCTCATTGATGAAGCCAAAGCCGGTTTGCCGCTGTCGCTGCAGGGGCCGCCGGGCGCGCGGTATGAAGGCCTGGGATTGGGCGCGCTCGGCGCGCGGACGCTGCTGTTCACTTGGAGCGATTACATCGTCTCGCTGCAGGCGGGCGTGCGGGCGGCCTCGCCAGCCGCCCGGCGGTTCCTCGACATGCGCGACGCCGTTCAGGGCGACCTGCGGCTTCTCGTCGGCAGGCCGTTCGAGCTTTTCGGCCTTCCCGGCTTCATCGATGCGCAACTGGGATATCGGTCGCGCGGGCAGAACGGCGACGAAATCCGCGCCGACTTCACCGCCGGCCTGCGTCCCCTGCCCCCGCTCCTGCTTCTTGCGCAAAGCTTCACTGGCCTGGCGCCAAGAGGAGGGCCCGCAGGCGTCGTCGCCGCGCAGAAGTTTCAATTGAGCGCGGTCTATGACATGACCGCGTCGCTCTCCTTGCAGATCGGCGCGATCGCAGCGATCGGCGGGGTGAATTCCCCCGCCGAGCGCGGTCTGATCAGCGCCTTATGGTGGCGGTATTAGTCGGAAACCGGTTCGACTTTCACCGGGGCGACGCCAGCCGATCTGAATCCGAGGCTGTCGGCGGCCGTGACCGAGACGTCGATGACCCGGCCGCGGGTGAAGGGACCGCGATCATTCACCGTGACGACGACCGAACGATTGTTGCGCAGATTGGTCACCCGCACCTTCGACCCGAAGGGCAGCGTCCGATGCGCGGCCGTAAACGCGCCGACCCGCACGCCGCTCGCCGTCCGGCCTTTAAGCGCATAATACGACGCCTTGCCCACCCAGTCCCCCGCCTGCGCCGCCGTCGAAGCAAGCATGGTCGCGACGCCAACGGCGAGAATTCGGGGCATCAATTTTTTCACTACGCTTTTCCTTTTCGAGGTTGCACGCATTTATGCAGCGTCCCGCAGCCGTCTTGGCAATAAAAATTGCTCGTGTCCAAACAAAGGCCGGACTCTGTGGCGACCACCGTGCGTCCTGCGCTGCATTGCTAGAACTACAAAACGATTATCAATCCAATGTTGTTCCGTTACTGCCTATCGATAACTCTTAACTATAGAAATTCTATTACGTGATTGATCGGCAAAGCCAGTGGCAAAATGGCAACACCATCAGAATATTTTCAGTCAGGGATCGGTTTCGTTCGGAGGCTCGCTTTGGCTTGAACCGAAGGCGGCGCGCGCAATGTGCCGGGTTTGCGGCGGACAATCGAGCCCGCGCTATTTCGAACAAAGAAGAGGCCGGACATGTCTAAATCGATCAAAACGGCGGCCGCGACAGGCGCCTTGCTCGTCGGCTTGACGGCCCATTCCGGCGTCGCGCGGGTGCAGCCATGGGACGGCTGGCATGACTTCGGCTGGGGCGGCGGCGGTTTCCATGGCGCAGTGCTGCCGGGCGTCGGCTGGGCCGGTCGTTGGGGCGGTCGGGGCGGCTGGGGCCGGCCCGTGGGCTGGGGCCAGCCCTGGGGCTAGTGACTTACGTCATTCGACTTGAGGGCTTTCAATGCCCCCTCCCCAACCCTCCCCCGCGTTCCGCGGGAGAGGGAGCGGGCGCGGCCCTTCGTCA